>CAXTFI010000417.1:0-2035 GCA_964243255.1 uncultured Hymenobacter sp. | reverse complement strand
GCTCGCGCGCCGGCCTGCAAGACCCCAAGCGGCCCATCGGCTCGTTTATCTTCCTCGGTACCACCGGGGTAGGGAAAACCGAGCTGGCCAAGGCCCTGGCCGAATACCTGTTCAACGACGAGAACGCCATGGTGCGCATCGACATGAGCGAGTACCAAGAGCGCCACGCCACCTCGCGCCTCATCGGCGCGCCTCCCGGCTACGTGGGCTACGACGAAGGCGGCCAGCTCACGGAGGCTGTGCGCCGCAAGCCCTACTCGGTGATATTGCTCGACGAAATCGAGAAGGCGCACCCCGACGTATTCAACATCCTGCTGCAAGTGCTTGACGATGGGCGCCTTACCGACAATAAAGGCCGGGTGGCGAACTTCAAAAACACCATCATCATCATGACCTCAAACACGGGGGCCGACATCATTCAGCGCAATTTCAAAGAGCTGAACGAGTACAACCACGAGGAAGTAGTCGACCGCACCCGCGAGGAAGTGGTAGAGCGCCTCAAGCAGCACATGCGCCCCGAGTTCCTGAACCGCATCGATGAAATCGTGATGTTCCAGCCCCTCAAGCGCAAAGAAATCCGCCGTATCGTGGACATCCAGTTTCGCCAGATTCAGCAGCGCCTGCATGAGGCTGGCATCAGTCTCGAAGCTACTGGCGAGGTGCTCGACTACCTCGGCGAACAGGGCTTCGACCCGCAGTTTGGCGCGCGGCCGCTGAAGCGCGTGTTGCAGCGCGTGATTTTGAACGAGTTGAGCAAGGAGATTCTCTCTGGCAAAGTGAGCAAGGATGCCGTGGTAGAAGCTGTGCTGGAAGATGGCGCCGTGCGGTTTGAGAACGTGGAATTGCCGATTGTGTAAGTCGTTGTATGTTTGTGGGAAAACCCCGCTGGCATGGTGCTGGCGGGGCTTTTTGTTTTAGTTTTATATTATGAGTCAGTATAAGCGAGCAGGTTGCTTGTGGGCATTAGTTGGGTTAATTCTATTCTTCGCAATCTACCAAGTGAGCTTAAAAGCGGCTTACAGGTTTTCGAGTCCAGCACGTATAGTTATTACCTAGCCTAGCCAGTGGGGCTGTGATGAGTTTAATGAGGCGTATAAAGTTGTTTGGGTAGAGTCACCTAATAGTATTATTCGTTGGCTTCATGGTGCCGAGCAATTCATAGTGCCTTATCCAGTAGACCACTACCGAGATATAACCCAGTTTCATCGCTATTACGCTCATCTAGTGAGGTGGCGACAAGAGGGTACTGTTATTGTTAGTGGGCGATTTGACAACAATACAATCAATGTTGGCGAGCCAAGTAGTATGTATCAGTGTGACCCAATTCCTTACTTTAAGGTGCAAAGCGTTTATTCTAAAAGTGGAAAACTTTTAAAACGTTTTTCTAATTAAGAGGTCCGACGTGGCTTAACGTAAGGCCATGTGCTAGGTACAAGCTGCTTTTGGTATAACGAGGCCGGTCAGACCTGAGTAACTTGATGCAGTATCTTCGCAGCCATGGACACTGCCGCTATCACCGCTTACATTGGGTTGAACCCGCAGGTGCGCTTTGGCAAACCTGTCGTGAAGGGTACGCGCACGACTGTGGCTGAGGTATTGGAAATGCTGGCCAACGGTATGAGCACGGCAGATATTACCGAAGATTTTCCGGCTATTGGTGCGGCGCAGGTGCGGGCGTGCTTGCTATATGCAGCTTACCGCGAAAGCATTGTGCTGCAAGCTGCCGCCTAATGCGTCTGTTACTAGATGAAAATGTGTCGTGGCGGCTCGTTCCATACCTGCGCCCGCACTGCACGGTGGTATTGCATGTGCGCGACATTGGCCTCGACGAAAGTCCTGACATTAGTATCTGGCGTTACGCCCGGCAACATGGCTACGACCTGCTGACCAAGGATGAGGATTTTGTGCGCTTGGTGGTGGCCGAAGGTTTTCCGCCCCGCGTGGTGGCGCTGCAAAACGCCCAAGTGCCAGTGAAGGTGTTAGAGCAGATTCCAGGTTTGTGTACAGGCTGTACCGTACATTCCGTTGATGAGAG
>CAXTFI010000416.1:0-2041 GCA_964243255.1 uncultured Hymenobacter sp. | reverse complement strand
TCGTGCACGGCACCGGCGACGACAACGTGCACTACAACAACGCCGAGCAGATGATTAACGAGCTGATTAAGAACAATAAAACGTTCCAGCTGATGAGCTACCCCAACCGCACCCACAGCATCTCGGAGGGTGAGGGTACCAGCCGCCACCTGGGAGCCACCTACACGAAGTTCTTGAAGGAGAACTGCCCGCCCGGCGGGCGCTAGGCGTACCTAGTTCAACAGTAAAAAAGCCCCGTTTCCAGGTTGGACAGGGGGCTTTTTTATTGGTCAATCAGCCATTTTGCGCGGCCAGGGCCGCCTGCAACGTGGCCAGCGACTCGCCGGCCCCGGCGGGCAGGCCCAGCAGCCGGGCCACGGCCTGGTACACCACGGCCGGGCCGGCCGGGTGGCGCAGGATGCCGGCTTCGCCCGCCGCCTGGGTCGATTTGCTTAGCTTCCGCCCCGCCGCATCGGTGAGTAGGTCGTGGTGAAAAAAGCGAATATGGTTTGAGTTAAAGTTTTTTAAATCACTCACTTGACTGGCCAGCCACAGCTGGGCCGCCGTGCTGGGCAGCAGGTCGTGGCCGCGCACGATGAGCGTGGTGCCCAGGCGCAAGTCATCAACTACCGAGGCCAGCTGGTAAGCGGCCACTCCGTCTTTCTTACGCACCACAAAATCGGGCATCTCCGCTGCCAGCGGCACGCTTACCGCGGCCTGCCCGCCGTCAGCCCATTCGATGGTAGTGCTAGGCGGCACCCGCGCCCGCCAGGCTGCGCCGGGCGTAGCCAGCGGCACGGGCGCGCCGGCGGCCCCACCCGTGCGCGAGCGGGGGCTGCCGTAGAGCAGACCTGATAAGGCCAGCCGACGCAATGCGTAGTTATAATCGGGCAGGTGCAGCAGCTGCGAGTAGTGGCGTAGAAAATCGTCGGTCCCGCTAGGTCCGCAATCATAATCAATTTTCAGCCAATCAATTACCTCAAATATATTGTCGAGATACGTGCGCCGTAGGCGGGCGCGGTCAAGGTCGTCGATACGCAGGTGCAGCGTGCCGCCCGCTTGGCGCACCAGCAGCCAGGTGAGCACAAAGCTCACCGCGTTGCCCAGGTGCAGGTAGCCGCTGGGCGTGGGAGCCAGCCGGCCCACGGGGGCCAGCGGCGTGCTTACTCTACCACTATCCACGGCTCGCCTTCGGCGTGCGCCCGCAGCTCACCGAAGCTTTGCAGCGCCAGCCCGTACTGGGCAAATACGGCCTGAGCCGCCGCCTCGGCCGCGCCAGGCTCTACGCACACCAGCAGGCCGCCCGACGTTTGCGGGTCGCAGAGGTAGAACTTTTGCTCGTCGGTGAGCGGGCCTACCTTGTGGCCGTAGCTCTGGAAGTTGCGGATGGTGCCGCCGGGCACCGCGCCTTGCAGCAGGTAGCGCTCGGCCTGGGCCAGGCGCGGCACGTGCAGGTAGTTGATAACAGCTTGTAAATCACTACCCTCGCACACCTCCGAGAGGTGGCCCAGCAGGCCAAAGCCCGTGACATCGGTCATTGCTTTTATGCCGGGAATCTCGCCCAGCTCGGCCCCGATTTTATTGAGCTGGCGCATCTGGGCCGGGGCTACGTCGGCGTCCTCGGGCCGCAGCAGCTCACGCTTTTGGGCGGTAGTGAGGATGCCGACGCCCAGCGGCTTGGTGAGGTAGAGGCGGCAGCCGGCGGTGGCCGTGTCGTTGCGCTTCAGGTTTTGCTCGCTCACCAGGCCCGTCACGGCCAGGCCAAAAATGGGCTCGGGCGAATCGATGCTGTGGCCGCCCGCCAGCGGAATGCCTGCCTCGGCACAAATGGCGCGGGCGCCCTCCGTCACGCGGGCCGCTACTTCGGGCGGCAGCTTGTCGATGGGCCAGCCCAGCACGGCAATGGCCAGCAGCGGCCGCCCGCCCATGGCGTACACATCCGAAATGGCATTGGCCGAGGCAATGCGCCCAAAGTCGAAGGCATCATCGACGATGGGCATAAAAAAGTCGGTGGTGCTGATAACGCACTGCCCGGCCTGGCCCGGCAGGCGGTACACGGCCG
>CAXTFI010000415.1:0-2042 GCA_964243255.1 uncultured Hymenobacter sp. | reverse complement strand
AAAAGAAGGGAATGGCCAGGATAAACAGCGTTTCGGAAATCTGCGAAATCGACATAATAAAGGCCGGGTGCTGCACCGAGAGCGTGTCGCGGTAAGCTGGTACTTTGTCGAAATCGTGCAAAAAGGTGTCGCCGTAGGCATTGGTGAGCTGCAAAGCGGCGCCCAGCAGCAGGGCAAAGGCGAAGAAGGTAGCCAGCTTACGGTCGCGCAGTAGCGCAAACGACTTGAGGCCCAGCGCATCGACCAGCGAGCGGCCCGACACGCCCTTGGAGGGCGGCGGGCACTTGGGCAGCGTAAACGAGTACACGCCCAGCAGCAGCGCCGCCCCAGCGGCCACGTAAAACTGACTGGCCGATTTCTCGAAACCCAGGAACGTGACCGTCCACATGGCCGCGATGAACCCGATGGTGCCCCACACCCGAATGGGCGGGTAATCTTTTACCACATCAAAGCCTTCGCTTTTCAGCACCGAGTACGACACGGCAATGGAGAGGGCCAGCGTGGGCATGTAAAAAATCATGTTCAGCAGGATAACCCAAAAGAACATGCTAGGGTCGGTGACCATGGGAATGGTACAGAGCGTAAGGCCGCCCAGGATATGCAGCACGCCGTAAAGCTTCTCGGCATTCACCCACTTATCGGCCACAATGCCCATGAGCGAGGGCATGAAAATGGAGGCGATGCCCATCGTGGAGAAGATGGCCCCGAACTGCGCGCCCGACCAGTGCTTGGTTTGAAACCAATACGCACCAATCGTAATCAGCCACGCACCCCAGATAAAGAACTGTAAGAAACTCAGCACTATCAGGCGCAACTTAGTATTCATGCGGGCTTAGTTTTAAAGTTTAAGAAAGGGGCTTTTGCGCCTAAAGTTACGCCGATTTTTGCAGGTGCCGTGCACGGCGCATCGCGCTGGGCCAACAATAGTTGGCTGCTGCCTAGCTAGCATTGCCACTACTAAAAAGCCTGCCTGCGGGAGGCAGGCAGGCTTTTTAGTAGTGGCAATGCTAGCTTGCTACGCTGCGGCGTAGCGCTTGTTTACTTCTTCCCAGTTGATGAGGTTAAAAAAAGCGGCGATGTAGTCGGGGCGCCGGTTTTGGTACTTGAGGTAGTAGGCGTGCTCCCACACATCGAGGCCCAGAATGGGCATGCCCTTGCAGCCAGTGTCCGGCATTAGGGGATTATCCTGGTTTGGCGTCGAGCAGATGCTCACCGACCCGTTTTGCTGCTTGCACAGCCACGCCCAGCCCGAGCCAAAACGCGTAGTAGCGGCCTTGGTAAACTCGGTTTTAAAGTTATCGTACGAGCCGAAAGCCTCGTTAATTTTATCGGCTACCGCGCCGGTGGGCTGCCCACCGCCGTTGGGCGAAAGGATGGTCCACCACAGCGAGTGGTTCCAGTGGCCGCCGCCATTGTTGCGCACGGCCGGGGCCGCGGTGGCAATGTTGTGCAAAATTTCTTCGAGGCTCTGGCTCTCCAGCGCCGTGCCCGCCGTGGCGGCGTTGAGATTGGTAACGTAGGCCTGGTGGTGCTTGGTATGGTGAATCTCCATCGTTTGCGCGTCAAACGTAGGTTCGAGAGCGTCGTAGGCATACGGCAACTTGGGCAGTTCAAAAGCCATGGTGCGGGTGTTTTAAAGTGAAAAAATGGGTAGGTTAGCAGTATAACCCCCAACCGGCCGCCGGGGTTACGGTGGGCCCGCCGGGTGGGCCTCAAATGTAGCCTACCCCCGCTTCAGCCGAAAAAACTCCTGCATCAGGGCCGCGCATTCGGCCGCGCATACTTCGGCCCGCACGTGGGTGCGTGGGAGCAGCAGCCCAAAGCTGTGGCGCCGGTAGCCGGTTTTGGGCTCAGCCGCACCGAATACTACCCCCCGTAGTTGGGCCCAGGCACTAGCGCCGGCGCACATCACGCAGGGCTCCACAGTCACGTAGAGCGTGCAGTCGGGGAGGTACTTATTGCCTAAAAAATTAGCGGCGGCCGTGAGGGCCAGCATTTCGGCGTGGGCAGTAACGTCGCGTAGTTGCTCGGTCTGGTTATAG
>CAXTFI010000414.1:0-2066 GCA_964243255.1 uncultured Hymenobacter sp. | reverse complement strand
GAAGTCGGGCACGGCGGCGCGGTTGGTGCCGTGGCCCAGCAGGTTGGGCATGAGCAGGCGGTAGCCCGCCGGAAAGGGCCTGGTAAATTCGGTCCAGACTTCGCGGCTTTCGGCAAAGCCGTGCAAAAACAGGATGGTGGGCTGAGTGGGCAACATGGCGAATAGGTACCTTGCGGGCAGCAGGCTTATTCACCAAAACTACGGGATGATTTCACGGCAACGGTATCCTTTTTTATTCGCGCCGGGCGTCGGCTTGCTGTTTGCGCTGGTTTCGCGTTTTCTGTTTGATGACCACTTGGGCGACCGCGCCGGGGGCTTGCTCACCGTTAGCTTTTTGCTGCTGGTGCCCCTGGCGCTGGGCGCCATTACGGCGCACTTTATTCCGGGCGGCCATACTTTTTGGCGCCTGTGCGGGGCCCCCTGGCTTACGGTGCTGCTGTTCATCCTTACCACGCTGCTCTTTCATTTAGAAGGCCTTATCTGCCTGATTATCATTGGCCCTGTGTTCTTTGTGCTTGCTTCCATGGGAGCTTTGCTGTACACCAGTGTCGGCGACCTGCTCCCACCCCGGCGCGATAAAACGCTGCTAGTGAGCGCTTTCGCGGTGCTACCTTTCCTGGCGATTTCTCTCGAAAACCACTTCGACAACCCCGACAGCTTCCGGCGCGTCGAAAACACGGTGCAGATAAACGCCCCGGCCGCCGTGGTGTGGCAGCACATCATTCGGGTGGCCCCCATCCAGGCCACCGACCTGGGCCCCAGCCTTATCGACAACATCGGTTTTCCGCGGCCCGTGGCGGCCACGCTCACCCGCGAGGGCGTGGGCGGCGTGCGCCACGCCACCTTCGAGCGCGGCGTCGAGTTTATCGAAACCGTGGATGAGTGGCAGCCACTCAAGCGCCTGTCGTTCAGCATCGTGCCCAACACGGCCACCATTCCACCCACTACCTTCGATGAGCACGTGCCTCGTGGGCGGGCGCTTTTTCGACGTGCTGCGCGGCACCTACGAGCTGCGGCCCGCCGGGCCCGGCCGCACCCTGCTGGTGCTGCACAGCCAGCAGCGCCTCAGCACCCACCTCAACTGGTATGCCGGCCTCTGGACGGGCTTCGTGATGAGCGAAATCCAGGGCCGCATTCTGGGCGTGCTCAAGCGCCGTTGCGAAACCCAGCACTGATAAGCCACTGCCAGCTCACGCAACACCTAGCCTCAGTTGGCATCCTTGGCCCGTTTAAGTTGTTGGTAGGCAACCTTCGCCGGCTATTAGTAGTTGGGAGGATTACTAAATACTACCCATTGCCACACCGAATTAACCTCATTCGTTGATGAAAACCCTTTTCCCTTCTCGTTTGCTACTGGCCGTGCCCGCCCTGGCGGCCGGCCTGGCCCTGGTGGCCAGCCGCCCCACCGCGCCCACCATCGCGCCCGACCCCGACAACGCCGGCCTGAAGCTGCCCGCGGGCTTTGGGGCCCTCAAAGTGGCCGAAACCGGGGCCAAAACCCGCCACATCACCATCACGCCCCAGGGCATTATTTACGTGAAGCTGGCCAAGGTGAAGGAGGGCAAGGGCGTGCTGGTGCTGCACAGTCAGCCCACCGGCCGGGCCACCGTCACGGGCGGCTTCGGCGACTACGAGGGCACGGGCATGTACGAGAAAAACGGCTACCTCTACGCCTCTTCCAATACGTCGGTGTACCGCTACAAGCTCGATGCCAAGGGCGAAGTGGCCGACCCCGCCAAGCCCGAGCTGCTGGTGAGCGGCCTCAAAGTGGGCAGCCAGCACGAAACCAAGTCCATCGTGCTGGATAATGCTGATAATCTGTACGTTAACGTAGGGGCTTACGCCAACGCCTGCCAGGAGCAGGACCGCACGCGCGGCTCGAAGGGCATCCCCAACTGCCCCATTCTGGACTCGGCGGGCGGCATCTGGCAGTTTAAGGCCAGCCAGCCCAACCAGCGCTACGCCAACGGCACGCGCTACGCCACCGGCCTGCGCAACGTGGTGGGCCTCGACTGGAACCAGCAAGACAACCAGCTCTTTGTGATGCAGCACGGCCGCGACCAGCT
>CAXTFI010000413.1:0-2074 GCA_964243255.1 uncultured Hymenobacter sp. | reverse complement strand
GTGTTTTCCATGGCGCCGCTCACGTAGTCGCGGGCCACAATCTGGGCGTATTTATTCCACGGATACTCCACGCCCAGCCGGGTCGAGAAAAACTCCAGCATGTCGGGCGTGTTGCCAAAAATCTGCTTGGCAAAGGGCGCGTATTTAGGTTCGAGGTAGTAGTTCACCTCCTTGCCGCGCCAGGTGTCTTTATAGATTTTAAAGTCGCCCACGGCCATCATAAACAGGTAGGGCGCGTGGGGCAGGTCCATTTTCCAGGTGTCGGTGCGCAGGCCGGGGCCGGCGGGCACCTGGCTCACCAGCTGGCCATTGCTGAGCGTCACGTACTTGGCCGGCACGGTCAGGGCAATTTCCTCGGTCGTCTTCTGGTTGGGCCGGTCGATAGTCGGAAACCAGGCCGACGAGCTTTGCGTCTCGCCCTGCGTCCACACCTGCACCGGCTTGCCTTTCACCGTGCTGTCGGGGTTGATGAAGTACAGGCCCTTGGCATCGGTAATGGCCTGAGAGCCTTGCACTTGCAATTCATCAGGCTTGGCCGTGTACTCAATGTACACCATGTACTCCTCACCCGGCTTGAAGGTGCGGCCCAGGTTGATGCGCAGGTTGTTCTTATCCGAATAATCGAACTTGAGCGGCTGCTGGGCGGTGCCGTTCATCAGGGCCACCGTTTTGATGTCCATGCCCTGCGCGTCGAGGCGCAGCGTGTCGGTAGCCACGGCGTGGGGCTTGAGCGTCACCCATTCCTGCCCGTTGAGGTAGCGCTTGGCGTAGTCAAAGCGCACGGCCAGCTTGGTGTGCACCAAGTCGTTGGTTTTGGTGGCCGAGGGCTGGTACGGCGCGTTGGGCGCGGCCGTGGGCGTGGTAGGGGCCTGGGCCTGGGCCACTACGGCCAGCAGCAGGCAGCCCGGCAGCAGCGCAGCAGAAAGAAGTTTCATGGGTGAAAGGGGGAGGGCCAGAATTGGGGAAAGGCAATAGACCCACCCCGCCCCGCAAAGTTGCTACACCCGCCCCAAATACAACGAGCCGGCCGCTGGGTAGCGGCCGGCTCGTTATGTGCTAAAAAGTGGTGACCCTACTTGGCCACCAGCGTAGACCGGATTTCGCCGCCAGCATAAGGCGCCGTGTGAATATTCACGTAGAGGCGACCCGCTTTCAGGGAATCGACCTGCGGCTGCGTTAGCGTAGCCATGCCCGCAAAAGAGCCGCTGGTAGCATTCGGCACATTACTAAAAGGCACCGTTACGTCACCCGCGTGTTTGGCATCGCCAAAGTGCAGGTGGCCGGCCGTAGCGGCACTGCTGAGGCCGGTAAAAGTAACCTTATAGTCCAACATCTTGCTGCTAGGGTCTAGGGTGCCGGTAAAGGTGCCGGTAGCCGCAGACGCTTTTACCGCCGGTACTTCATTGGCCGAAGCCAGCGTACCCGAAACCTGCATGGTAGCGGGCGTAGAGGTGTCGTCCTTTTTGCAGGCGGTGGTCAGGGCTAAAGCAGCCAACGCGGGCAGTAAAATATTTTTCATAAAATGAGTAAGGGTGAAAAGCTGTGCATGCATCCGTGTATAAAAAGTAGTGCGGTGAGCAGCTTTACGAAAGTAGTGGAGCCGCTCGCCCTCAGAATGGGTTTTTATTCCAGCACGCCGTGAAAGCCGACGAACCAGGCTTTTTACTCAACGGCCGGTGGCTGCTACTTCGGCAGTGCCGGCGCGCCGGCGGCCCGGCCCAAGCCGCCGCCCTGGCAGCCACCCCGCCGCCGGGCGCGTTTAGCCCGCCAAAGTGGCAGATAAACGCGGCTGGTACGCGGCTTGTAAGTGAGCAGGCAGCGGCCTTAGGGCCCTACCCCAACCACGACACCACTTCACTTTTAAACTTCAGCACCCCACCATCATGGGCAAAATCATCGGGATTGACTTGGGCACCACCAACTCGTGCGTCGCCGTAATGGAAGGCAACGAGCCGGTTGTAATTCCAAACTCCGAAGGCCGCCGCACCACCCCCTCGATTGTCGCGTTTCTCGACAATGGCAAGGGTGAGCGCAAGGTAGGCGACCCGGCTAAGCGCCAGGCCGTTACCAACCC
>CAXTFI010000412.1:0-2104 GCA_964243255.1 uncultured Hymenobacter sp. | reverse complement strand
GTGCTAATTACTAGTGCCTATCTGTCGTCGTATTCCACTTCCCATCTTTTATTTCTCATGAAACTATCTAACTGCTTCGCCTCGGTAGCGGCGCTGTTGGCAATGACGGCCTTCACGCAAAAAACCGCCCTGAAATCGGCCCCGGCGGCTCAGCCCTTGCTGCGGCCCACCTCGGTAAAGAGCACTAAAAAAGTAGCCCAAACGGCCACTGTATCGGACGTAGTGACGGCCGCTAATGCCTTCATTGCCACGCTCACCACGGCCCAGCAAACCACGCTGCTGCAAGCCTTCAACACCACCAACGTAGCCAAATGGTCGAACCTGCCCTGCGGCGCGCAGTGCCGCATCGGCTTGCAGCTCAGTAACCTAACCACCGCCCAGCAAACGGCCGCGCTGGCCGTGGTGCAGGCGGCCACCGGCACGGCATCGGGCGAAGGCTACAATGAGGTGCAGCAGATTCGGGCCGCCGACGACTACCTGAATGCGAACGGCGGCGGCTCGGGCTACGGCTCGGGGCTTTATTTCCTGGCCTTTTTGGGCACGCCCAGCACCACCGGCACCTGGATGCTGCAGTTTGGCGGCCACCACCTGGCCACCAACATCACGTTTGGCCAGGGCGCGGTGACCGGGGCCACGCCCAAGTTTGAGGGGGTCGAGCCGCTCAGCTTCACCACTACCACGGCCAAGGTGCTGCCCCAGGGCCATACCTACGCACCCATGAGCGCCGAGGCCGCTACCATGCAGGCCCTGCTCCAGGGCCTGACGCCCGCCCAAAAAACGCAGGCTAAACTCCCCCAAAGCTTTTCCGACGTGCTGCTCGGCCCCGGCCAGGATGGCCGCTTCCCCGCTACCCGCGTGGGCCTGCCGGGCCGCCAGCTCAGCCGTGCCCAGCAGGCGCTGGTACTGGCCGCCATGGCCCCCTGGGTCAACGACTCGGACGATGCCACCGCGGCCAGCCTGCTGGCTACCTACCAGCGCCAATTGGCCGATACCTACGTGGCCTACGCGGGTACCGGCCGCTTCACCACGGCCGGCGACTACGTGCGCCTCGACGGCCCCGACGCCTGGATTGAGTTCGTGTGCCAGAACGGCATCGTCTACCACCGCCAGATTCACTACCACAGCATCTGGCGCGACCGCACCCGCGACTACGGCGGCAATTTTCACGGCGTTGTTAGCAGGTGATTTGTTGGTAATGAGGTAATTACCAATTAATAAAGAAGCTAAAAGAACGTCCTGCTCTTCTGGTTCTCAATGAGTTACACACCGCCTCAAAACCGCGCCACGGCCTTCACATTCAGCACGCGCTGCGAGAGGTAGCTGGGCACGGCGTAGGTGCGGCCGTTCACGTCCTGCAAGTAGCTGTAGCTGGCCACGTTGTTGGCCCCCAGGATGTTAAGGATTTCCAAACCCAGCCACAGGCTTTCGAGCGAAGTGAGGTGCTCCTTGGGCGTGGTGCGCAAGCTCAGCACCTTGGAAAAGCCGATATCGACGCGCTGGTAGGCGCTGGTGAGGGCATTGTCGCCGCGGTACTGCGGCAGGCCGGGCGGGCTGAAGGGCAGGCCGGTACCAAACACCAGGTTCACGTAGCCGCGCACCGAGGGGTTGTCGGGCAGGTGGTCCTGGAAGAAGATGCTGGCCGTGAGGCGCTGGTCCTGGGGCCGCCGGATGTAGCCCAGCGGCTGCCGGCCGGTTTGCACGCCCTTGGCGTCGTAGGTGGTCACCGAATCGCCGGCAATCAACTCCTTGGTAGTGAGCAGGCTAAGGCTCAGCCACGATTCTACGCCCTTCACAAACTCGCCGCTGAGGCGGGTTTCGAGGCCGGCGGCGTAGGCGGTGGCGTTGTTTTTGGCCGAGTAGCGCAGGCGCACGTTGTCGATTTCGTAGGGCACCACGTCGGTGAGGTGCTTGTAGTAGGCCTCCGTGTTGAGGCGGAAGGGCCGGTTCATGAGGTGCAGCTCGACCTGGCGGCCCAGCACAAAGTGCAGCGACCGCTGGGCCCGCAGCTCGGGGTTGAGCTGGCCCAGCTGGTCGCGCAGCTCGCGGTAAAAGGGCGGCTGGGCGTAGAGGCCGGCCGCCAGCTTCCAGCTGCGCTCGGGGTGGC
>CAXTFI010000411.1:0-2106 GCA_964243255.1 uncultured Hymenobacter sp. | reverse complement strand
CATGGCGCGTAGATTGCGGGGCAAAAAGAGAGCGGCAAGATAGTCGCCAGTCGCTACCCTATGGCTGATTTATTCCTGAAAAGCACGGCCGTGGTCACGCCCGCCGGCCAGCGCCCGGCCCTGCTCGTGCTGCAAGGCGGCCGCCTGGCCGACGTGCTCCCCTACGACGCGGCCGTGGCCGGCCCGGTGCTCGACCTCGGCGACGCGGCCATCCTGCCCGGCGTTATCGACCCGCACGTGCACCTCAACGAGCCCGGCCGCACCGAATGGGAGGGCTTCGACACGGGCACCCGCGCCGCGCTGGCCGGCGGCCTTACCACGCTGGTTGACATGCCGTTGAACTCGGCGCCGGTCACGACTTCAGTGGAGAATTTACGCATAAAGCAGGCCGCCACCCAGGGCCAGCTGCACACCAACGTGGGCTTTTGGGGCGGCATCGTGCCCGGCAACGCGGCCGAGGTAGCGCCGCTCATCGCGGCCGGCGTGCTGGGCTTTAAGGCGTTTCTGACGCACTCGGGCATCGACGACTTCCCCAATGCTACGGAGGCAGATTTGCGCCAGGCAATGCCCCTGCTGGCCCGCCACAGCTTGCCGCTGCTAGTGCACTGCGAATTATCTGAAGACAACGACGAGTGGAAAAAGGGTGACACCCGCTCGTACCGCAACTACCTGGCCTCGCGCCCCAAAAGCTGGGAGGATGAGGCGATAAAGCTGCTGATTCGGCTGTGCGCCGAGTACCGCTGCCCGGTGCACATCGTGCATTTATCGTCGGCCAGCTCGCTGGCGGCCATTGCCGAAGCCAAGGCCCAGGGCCTGCCCCTGACGGTGGAAACCGGCCAGCACTACCTCTTTTTCAACGCCGAAGACATTGCCGACGGCCAAACGCAGTTCAAGTGCGCGCCCCCTATCCGCGAGCGGGCCAACAACGAGCAGCTGTGGCAGGCGCTGCAAAGCGGCCTTATCGACTTTGTGGCCACCGACCACTCGCCCGCCCCGCCCGCCCTCAAGCAGCTGGCCAGCGGCGACTTTGCCACGGCCTGGGGCGGTATTGCCTCGCTGCAGCTGGCGCTGCCGGTGCTCTGGACGGCCGCCCGCCCGCGCGGCGCCACCCTCTCCGACCTGGCCCGCTGGCTCAGCACCAACCCCGCCCGGCTCATCGGCCTCAGCCAGCGCAAAGGCCAGATTACCAAAGGCTACGATGCCGACCTGGTGGTGCTGGCTGCTGAGGAGCGATTTACCGTGACCGAGCAGCTGCTGCACCACCGCCACAAGGTGTCGCCCTACCTGGGCCGCGAGCTGGCGGGCGTGGTGACGCACACGTTTTTGGCGGGCGAGGAGGTTTTTCGGCATCCCGATTTTATGCGCCTGAACCAGGGGCAGCTGCTATCACGATAAATAACTCAGCGCACCTCAGCGCTTTACCACTGCGCACCTCAGCGGGAAATTTTCTTCGGAGACGTTCGGGAAGTTACCGCTGAGGTGCGCTGAGCGCATATTTACACGATGAATTACCCCACCCGTACCGCTCACATCCTGGCCCGCATCGAGCAGCTGGCCGCCATCAGCGAAGACGCCGCTGGCGCCACCGTGACGCGCACTTTCGGCACGCCGGCTTTTGTGCAAGGCCGCGACCTGGTGCAAACTTGGTTTGAAGCGGCCGGCCTCGCCACCCGCCTCGATGGCATTGGCAACCTGCGCGGACGGCTGGCTAGCCCCCGGCCGGGCGCCAAAACCTTCGTGCTGGCCTCGCACATCGACACCGTGGTGAATGCCGGCAAGTACGACGGCCCGCTGGGCGTGCTGATGGGCCTTAATTTGGTGGAAAGCATTATCCATCAACAAGTTGACTTACCCTTTCACCTGGAGCTAATTGCCTTCAGCGACGAGGAGGGCGTGCGCTTTCACACCACCTACCTGGGCAGCAAGGTGGTGACCGGTGCCTTCGACCCGGCCCTTCTGCAAACAACTGATGCGCAAGGCATTACCCTGGCCCAGGCCATTGCCGAAATGGGTGGCAACGCCGCGCAGCTCGCCACCGACGCCCTGCCCGCCGCCGAGTGGCTGGGCTACTTCGAGCTGCACATCGAGCAGGGGCCGGTGCTGTGG
>CAXTFI010000410.1:0-2111 GCA_964243255.1 uncultured Hymenobacter sp. | reverse complement strand
GAGGTCGGCGTGCTTCATAGAGGAGCTTTGGTGAAATTTTATCCGAAATTAGTACACGGCCGGCAGTAGCGTGGACTTTGCAAGTCCGCGCGTGGGTCCGTGCAAGCGCGGACTACCAAGTTCGCGCTACTGCGCTAAATAGCCGTCCAGCCGCCATCCACCACGAGGTTGGCCCCCGTCATATAAGCCGAGGCGTCGGAGGCCAGGAATACCACCGCGCCCTGGTAATCGGTGGCGGTGGCCATGCGGCCGAGCGGCGTTTTGGCGCTGTACTGCTGCACAAAGAAGGCATCCTGGCTGTTTTCGACCCCGCCCGGCGACAACGTGTTGACCCGCACGCCTTTGGCACCCCAGTAAGCGGCCAGGTAGCGGGTAAAATTGACCACTGCCCCCTTAGTGGTGGGGTAAGACGGTGATTTATAGAACGTTTGCTCCCCGGCCGCGTTGCGATAGATGCTTTGGTCGGGTCCCACAATGCCGTAGGTGCTGGCCACGTTGATGATGGAGCCGCTGCCCTGCTCGGCCATCGGCGTGCCAAACACCTGCGCCGCCAGAAACAGCCCCGTCACGTTCACCTCCAACACTTGCTTGAAGGTGGCTAGCGGGAAGTTCTCAAACTTGCTGAGGTCGGCGGCCAGTGCCGGGTTCTCAAACATGTCGTTGATGGCGGCATTGTTCACCAGCACGTCAAGGTGGCCGAAGCGCCGGAGTATCTCATCGCGCGCGGCGGCCAGCGACTCGGGCGAGGTCACGTCGACGGCCAGCGGCAGGTGCGGGCCGCCGGGTAGGCCAGCGGCCACTGCTTGGGCCTTGTCGAGGTGCAAGTCGGCCACCACCACGTTGGCCCCGGCCTGGGCCAGGGCTTCGCAGTGTTTTTGGCCGATGAGGCCGCAGGCGCCGGTGACGATGGCGGTTTTGTTGGTTAAATCGAAGAGGGTCATTTGGTTATCGTTCGCACGAGCGCCTCACCCCTAGCCCCTCTCCGAAAAGGAGAGGGGGATTAGCTTCTAGTTTTAGTTGCTAGAATCTAGGTGAAAGCAACCTATGCGAACTGTAAAAGGGCTAGAGCTAAAACTAGAAGCTAGTCCCCCTCTCCTTTTCGGAGAGGGGCTAGGGGTGAGGCGCTCGTGCGAACGAGGCTACTTCGCGCTACTTTTTCACCGGCGCGGCATTGGTCACCTTGCGAAACACGGCCTCCAGCGGCTCGCCTTCCAGGCGCGTGCTCACGTCGCCCTTCTCAATAGCGTCTTTTAGCAGCGGCAATACCGCCTCATAGGCGGCCAGGGTTTTGGCCACGTCCTCGTCGGTGTGCGAGAAGCTCATGTTGTGGAAGCCGCCCCACAGGATGCCGCGCTTAAACAGCTCCTGCTGCACGTAAGCCTTGGTTTCCAGGGGGTTGCCGGCGCTGGCATCGAAGGTCACGATGCTGCGGCAGTCGTAGCCGTAGCACTTGGTATAGCTGCTCAGGCCCAGGTCGGCGGCAATTTTGTTGTAGCCTTCTTTCAGCTTGTTGCCCTGGCTGGCCAGGAAGGCGGGCACGTTTTTCTCGCGCATCTCGCTGATGGTGGCGATGGTAGCCGCCAGGCTGAGCGCCTCACCGCCGAAGGTGGTGAAGAAAAACACGTCCTGCTCAAACAGCTGCAACACGTCTTTGCGGCCGGTGAGCAGCGCAATGGGCATGCCGTTGGCGCAGGCTTTGGAGTACACTGCCAGGTCGGGCGTGATGCCGAAATATTCCTGCGCGCCGCCAATGGCGATGCGGAAGCCGGTCCACATCTCGTCAAAAATCAGCAGCGTGCCGTTCTCCTTGCACAGGCGGGCCACTTCGTGCAGGAAATTGTCCTTGGGCGCATCAAAAATGAACGGCTCCAGGATAACGCAGGCCACGTCGGGCGTCAGTAATTCCTTGAACGAGTCGAGGTTGTTGTACTCGAAGGCGCTCACTAAGTCCTTGCTTTCCTGCGGAATACCCTTGTCGCGGCTCGTGGTGCCAATGTACCAGTCGTGCCAGCCGTGGTAGCCGCAGCACAGCACGTGTGGACGGCCCGTGAAGGCGCGCGACACGCGCACCGCCGCCGAGCACACGTCGGCCCCCGTCTTGCTGATGCGGA
>CAXTFI010000409.1:0-2120 GCA_964243255.1 uncultured Hymenobacter sp. | reverse complement strand
CCGGCTGCAGGTTGTGCACGCCGAAGCACATCACCAGGTAGCCCAGGGCCAGCAGCGCCAGGCCCATCGCCATCTTGACGGGCGACGGTGGCTCGGCCCCGCGTCGGCCCAGCGCCGTCCATAGCAGGGCCATTAGCGGGGCGCCGGCCACGACGAAGAAGCCATTCAGGTTTTGGAAAATACTGGCGGGTAGCTGCAAGCCAAACAGCGTGCGGTCCATTTGCTCATCGGCAAAAAAGGTGAGCGACGCCGGGGCTTGCTCAAACGCGGCCCAGAAAAAAACCACGAAGAAGGACACAATGAAAATAACCATAATGCCCTGAATATCAGCCCCACTCAGTGATTTATCGCTGAAAATCATGATGATGATAACCACCAAGGCAATGCCCAGCAGCGGAGCAATCGTGGCAAACTTGGCCGAGTCGAGCCACAGAATGCCAATCATTACGGCCAGCAGCACCGGCAACAGCGCATACACGCCCTTGATGCCTCCTGAGTTAACCGGGGTTTCGCCTACCTGCTCGCCGGTAGGCGTGTGCAGGTAGCGGGTTTTGCCCCACTGAAAGAAGACCGTGCCCAGCACCATGGCAATGCCGCAAGCCAGAAAAGCCCAGCGAAAATCCTCGGAGCGGCCCGTGTCGCCTACGATACTGGTGACCGTGTTGCCGAAGAACGAGCCCAGGTTGATGCCCATGTAGAAGATGGTGTAAGCAGCATCTTTGCGCTTGTCGGTGGCACTGTAAAGGCTGCCCACCATCGAAGAGATATTGGGCTTGAAGAAGCCATTGCCCAAAATCATGAAGCCCAGCCCGAGGTACAACAGCTGATGGCTAAGCGCGTGCGTTTCGGCGGGGCCGTAGTTGGATGCCGCCGTAAAAAGCGTGAACTGCCCCAGCGCCATCAGGATGCCGCCGGTAATAATCGAGCGCCGGTTGCCCCAGTAGCGGTCGGCAATAAAGCCGCCAATGAGCGGGGTGAGGTAAATCAGGCTGGTGTAGCCACCGTAGAACTTCGACGCGAACGCCTTGTCCATCATCATGGCCTTGGTAAGGAACAGCACCAGCACGGCGCGCATGCCGTAGTAGCTGAAGCGCTCCCACATTTCGGTGGCAAACAGAAGGTAAAGGCCGCGCGGGTGGCTGGATGAGGCTACCTCAAGGTGTTGGGGCGGCTGCTCGTGCAGGTCGATGGGAGTAGGGTGCATTAAGGAAGAAGGGAAACAGGGGGCGAAGAATGATACCCGGCCCAACGGGGTTGGGGATGGGTAAAGCTAAGAAAACTTTAGGGTAATAAGAGGCAAGTAGACTAAGCAATCCGCACTCAAGTCAAAAAAACTTGCAGCTAATATCAGCTATTAGCGAATTTTCGCTAACTTTGCAGTAGCTTTTTACTTGCTGGTAATGCTGCCGCAAACGGGTGCGGACAACGCGCAACCTATTCAAGTTAATTTATAGCATTTTACCTTTTCACATTCATTCTTTACTTTTACTATATGGCTGACCAAGAAGCTGTTGCGGCTCGTTTAGCGCCCCTGGGATTTGCAGAGGCCCCAGCATTAGCTCACCTCAACCTAACACCCGCCGAGCTAGTCGAGCATGCGCTCCGCCGCCAGGAAGGCACCCTCACCGACACGGGCGCGCTGATGGCCGACACTGGCCAGTTTACGGGCCGCTCGCCCAAGGACCGCTTTCTGGTGAAGGATGCGGGCACGGCCGACAGCGTATGGTGGGGCGATATCAACATTCCCTTCGACCCGGCTAAATTTGAGCAGCTGCACCAGAAAATGGTTGCCTACCTGGCTGATAAGGAGGTATTTATCCGCGAGGGTTACGCTGGGGCCAACCCCGACTACCAGCTCAAGCTGCGCATGGTGAACGAGCTGGCCTGGCACAACTTGTTCTGCTACAACATGTTCCTGCGCCCGGCGGCGGGGGCCGATACGGCTTGGCTGCCCGATTTCAGCATCATTTGCGCGCCCGGCTTCGAGGCCGACCCGGCAGTGGACGGCACGCGCCAGAAGAACTTCGCCATCATCGACTTCACCCGCAAGCTGATTTTGATTGGCGGCACGGGCTACGCGGGCGAGATGAAAAAGGGCATTTTTGGGGTGCTCAACTACC
>CAXTFI010000408.1:0-2128 GCA_964243255.1 uncultured Hymenobacter sp. | reverse complement strand
GCCGACGCCGCGCTGGCGACGATGAAAAAATTCAACATTCCTACCCCGCCCGCCACTGCCGACACCCTGAGCCGCTCGGTGGGGCCCGGCGTGAAAGTGCGCATCTACACGCCCAAAGGAGCCAGCGGGCCGCTGCCGGTTATCGTGTATTACCACGGGGGCGGCTGGGTTATTGCCAACCTCGATACCTACGATGCCTCGGTGCGCAGCCTAGCCGAGCAGACGGGGGCCATCGTCGTGTCGGTGGCTTATCGCCAGGCGCCGGAAAATAAGTTTCCGGCCGCCCACAACGACAGCTTTGCTGCCTACCAGTGGACGCTCAAAAATGCGGCTAGCTTCAAGGGCGACCCGCAGCGCGTGGCCGTGGCCGGCGAGAGCGCCGGAGGCAACTTGGCTTGCGCCGTAAGCATGATGGCCCGCGATAAAAAAGTGCAGCTGCCCAAGCACCAGCTGCTGGTGTACCCCATCGCCGGCTACGACCTAAACACGCCGTCGTACCAGGCCAATACTCAAACCAAGCCGCTCAATAAAGAATTGATGGCCTGGTTCTTTAAGTACTACCTGCGCACGCCCGCCGATGGCAAAAGCCCGCTCATTGATTTGGTGCACGCCAACCTCAAAGGCCTACCCCCCACCACGCTCATTACCGCCGAGTATGACCCCCTCATGAGCGAGGGCAAGCTACTGGCTGACAACTTGCAAAAAGCGGGCGTAACGGTGAAATACCAGAATTACGACGGGGTGACGCACGAATTTTTCGGCATGGCCGCCGTGGTGCCCGAAGCCAAACAAGCCCAGGCCCTGGCCAGCGCTGCCCTAAAAAGCGCACTGGCTAAGTAACTAGCTAAGTAAGTGGTGTACCCGCTGGCTTAGTAGAAACGGCACCCCGCGGGGTGCCGTTTTTTTATGGGGGTAGGGCGGCCATTGCCAACGGCTTATTAAAAATAGAATGCGCGGGATAAGTGATGTTTGCGCCCGGCCGGCGGCCCACTTGGCTAAATCCTTTGGAACTTCGTGCGGGCGAATGTTATTTTAATCTTTCGACCGAAGTGCCTTATGTCTGCCGTTATCACCCCTGTTCCCCCGCTCACCGCTGCCCGCCAAGCGCTTAAGCGCTACTACGGCTACGATAATTTTCGCCCCATGCAGGGCGATATTATCCAGAGCATTTTGGCGGGCAACGACACGGTGGTGCTCATGCCCACCGGTGGCGGCAAGTCGGTGTGCTTCCAGATTCCGGCCGTGGTTTCTGAGGGCGTGTGCGTGGTGGTGTCGCCCCTCATCGCCCTGATGAAGGACCAGGTAGAAGCCCTGAAAGCTAACGGCATTGTGGCGGCCTACATCAACAGCAGCGTGGGCCAGAGCGAGGCCAGCGACATTACGCGCGCCGCCCTAAGCGGCCACCTCAAGCTGCTCTACGTGAGCCCCGAGAAACTGCTGAGCGACGGCTTTTTGCAGTTTCTGACGCGGGTCAATGTTAGCATTTTTGCCATTGATGAGGCGCACTGTATTTCGAGCTGGGGCCATGATTTTCGGCCCGAGTACACGCAGCTCGGGGCGCTGCGCAAGCACTTTCCGGCTACGCCCATTATTGCGCTCACGGCCACGGCCGACCGCCTCACGCAACGCGACATTCGCACCCAGCTCCACCTGCACGAGCCCAAGGTATTTTTGTCGAGCTTCGACCGGCCCAATATTAACCTTGTGGTGCGCCCTGGCCAAGACCGCATCGGCGGCATTTTAGACTTTATTGGGCGCCACCCCCAGGATGCGGGCATTGTGTACTGCCTCTCGCGCAAAACCTGCGAAGCCGTGGCCCAGAAGCTTCAGCAAAAAGGCATCAAGGCTAGCCACTACCACGCCGGCATGACGCCGAACCAGCGGGGCAGCGTGCAAGAGGCTTTTTTGCAGGATGACTTGCAAGTGATTGTAGCCACCATCGCCTTCGGCATGGGCATCGACAAGAGCAATGTACGCTGGGTTATTCACTATAACTTACCCAAAAATATCGAGGGCTACTACCAGGAAATCGGCCGCGCCGGCCGCGACGGCAGCCCTGCCACGGCCCTGCTGTTTTACAGCTTTGCCGATGTGATGTCGATGCGCGAGATGGTGACCAAGGCCGTGC
>CAXTFI010000407.1:0-2135 GCA_964243255.1 uncultured Hymenobacter sp. | reverse complement strand
GCTGACGCTGCACGAAACCGAAGACCTGCCCAAGCACCTCGACCGCCTCGAAGCCGAGCCCCTGGCCGATAGCCGCCTGGCCGCCGTGCTCGCCGCCCTGCGCGCCCACCGCTACGCCGACGCCACCGAGCTGCTGCACGCCTTCGTGGCCGCCCACGCCCAGGTGCGCCGGTGGGAAGACCCGCGCCTGGCCGCCCTGCAGCTCGAAATCCGCCGGTTCGAAGCTGAGCTACTGGCCCTCGAAGCCGAGCGCGCCGAAGCCACCCGCCTGCTCACCGCCTTCGAGCTGTGGCACCAGCGCGAACTGGGCGAACTGCTGCAAGCGGTGCTGGCCCTGCGCCGCGACGTGGCCCGCCACCAGCGCCACACCTCGGCCTACGCCGAAAGCGAGTACCAGCGCGCCCAGCAGCGCTACCAGCAGCAAGCCCACGACCGCGAGCAGGCCCAGGCCGTGGCCGCCCACACCTTCGCCCTCGACGCCGACGGCCGCGCCACCCTCAAAAAGCTCTACCGCGAAGCCGCCCAACTCTGCCACCCCAACCGCATAGCCGAAACCCACAAAAGCGCCGCTACCGCGGCGTTTCAGCAGGTGCTCGGCGCCTACCAGCGCCAGGACCTAGCGGCGCTTGAAGCGCAGCTGTTTGAGTTGCGGCGCGGCCTGTTCACCACGGCTAGCGCCCCAACTTCCGTCGACTTGCTGCAAACCCGCCGCGATACGCTGGCCGCCCGGCACGCCGAGCTATTGCGCGAGCTAGCCGAGTTGTGCGCCGCCGAAGCCTACCAGTTGGCTCAGGCCGATGCCGCGGAGCGGGAGGCTTACCTCAGTACCAACCGCGCCGTGCTACTTGCCGAGCGCGACCGCCTGCACGCGCAGCTGGAGCAGCTTTTGCAGCAGGAAGCCGTTATTTGAGTAAATTGTTAATAATCACCTTCTTATAAAAGAACATCATGCTGAACGCAGTGAAGCATCTCGCTCGCTTCATCTACGTAGATTCAACGAACCTAGCGAGATGCTTCACTGCGTTCAGCATGATGTTCTTTTATAAAGGTGATGTTTTAACCTACTAACCCATTTTTACCACTAAAAAGCCCGGCTGCATTTGGTATAACAACCAGATGCAGCCGGGCTTTTTACACAGGCAAATACCCGCTTAATTACTACCAATAGCAGCTTTATTCTTGTTGCGCTGGTAAAGGTAGGCCGCGCCGGCGGCCAGCAAGGCGCCGCTCAGTACTTTGTGCGTGGAGGTGAGGCCGCTGGTGGTGCCGTCTTCGTTGGTGTTGCCGCGGAACAGGCTGGCAATCAGGCCGCCCAGGGTGCCGCTTGGTTTATTAGTGCTCATGAGTGAAATCAGGTTGAAGGTGGATACCCGCTTTTTACGGCAGTAGTGCGGGTGGCGTTCTTTTCGGCTGCCAGCAGGTGGGGAAGCGCCATGATAGCGCGCGAAGAATTCTCCTGATGGCGGGCTACGCGGCGGGGCTACGGGTTTTGACCACCTTTCGCCGCCTACATTCGCGGTTGCACCGGTTGCGTTTCACTCTTAGCCTGTTACTCATGCACCTTTCCACCTTCCGCCCCTGGCTAGCCCCCGTTGCGGCGAGCCTGCTGCTGGCCAGCTGCCAGGGCCAATCATCCACTAGTACCGAAACGGCCGCCGGCGGCCAGCCCACCGAAGCGGCCCCCACCGACACGGCCAGCGTGCCCACGCCTAATGATGGCATCACGCCGGCGCTGCTGGCTCAGCACATCAAGGCGCTGGCTTCGGATGAGTTTCAGGGCCGGCGGCCCTTTACGGCGGGCGAGGACAAAGCCACTGCCTACCTGGCCAATGAGTTTAAGAAGCTGGGTTTGCAGCCTGGCCCCGGCGGCAGCTACTTTCAGCCGGTGCCGCTGGTGGAGATTGCCGGCAAGCCCGACTCCACGGCTACCATTGCCGGGCCGGGCAAGAGCCTGACGCTCAAGTACCGCACCGACTACATGTTCCTGACCGAGCGCGAAAAGCCGACGGTCGAAATCAAGAATTCGCCGCTGGTATTTGCCGGCTACGGCGTGGTGGCCCCCGAGTATAAGTGGGACGACTACGCCGGCCTCGACGTGAAGGGCAAAACCGTGGTGGTGCTCATCAACGACCCCG
>CAXTFI010000406.1:0-2141 GCA_964243255.1 uncultured Hymenobacter sp. | reverse complement strand
GGCACCTCGTAGCTGGGGTCCATCATGGCCTTCACCTCGTGGGTGATGCTCTCCACGTTGGAAAACTGCCCCTGCGGCACCAGGCGCGAATACCACACATTCGGAAACGCCGTGATGATGTGGAAGTGCTTGGAGCTAGGTAAGTAGTTGAGAAACAACAAGATACCCGTAATATGAATCCACCAGGCGGCGCGTTCCAGCACGGCCAGCGTAGCCACGCTGGAGGTAGGCAGCAGGCCCGCCAGGAAGTGGCTCACCGGAAAAGCGCCCGGTAGCTGCTTACCCTCCATTTGGTGCAACCGGATATCGGCCGAGTTCATGAAGAACAGCGCCAGCATCAGCGCCACCTCAATGTAGAGGATGATATTGGCGTCGAGCTTGGGCCACATGCGCAGCTCGGGGCCGGTGAAGCGCCGCACGGGCGGGTTGTGGTTGCGGCGCCACCAGAAGGCCGCCACCGCAATGAGCACCAGCGCCGCCAGCACCTCATTGGTCGCCATAAGGGCACTGTACACCGGCCCGAGAAAGCTCAAAAAGCGGTGCGTGCCAAACAGGCCGTCGATGATGATTTCGATAACCTCGACGTTGATAACGAGAAAGCCCACGTACACAATAAGGTGCAAAAAAGCCGGCGTGAGGCGCTTAAACATCTTCTGCTGGCCAAAGGCCACGAGCAGCGTTTTACGGAAGCGCTCGGCGGCGTGGCCGCTCATGTCGCGGTCGCGGCCCACCAAAATATTGGCCCTGATTTTCTGAACCTGCCAGGCAAACAGGCCGAAAGCTGCCAGCAGCAGCAATGCGAAAAGGATGGGTTGCAGCATAGTCGGTAAAGGTAAGCGGCGGGGTGGGATGGGGCCGCAATTTAGTAGGCATGACGACTACTTTCGGTGGGCAGCACCCGCTTTGTAACAGCGCAGCGAAATTTTTTCACGGCATTTCTTGCGCCGTAACGCATTTTTAGTACCTTTGCACTCCCAAGCCGCCTAAAAAAGCAGTTTGGGCGAAAACGGCAACATAGCTCAGTTGGTAGAGCACAGCACTGAAAATGCTGGTGTCGTTGGTTCGATTCCAACTGTTGCCACGAAAAAGCGCCCTAGCGTATTGCTAGGGCACTTTTTGTTTGTGTCTGGGACGGTTTCTGGGACAAAACCGGACGACCTGCTTTGGGGCTACCTAGAAGAGAGCAAAAAATCTAACTGGCTGGGACAAATAATCTACCTTTGCTTGCGCCAGGGGGAATTAGTTGCCAAGCTCTTCTTTCCGGTATCTAGGGCCGCTCCTGTTATGGGGCGGCCCTATTTTATTTGGTGCCACGGCAGCTAGCCGGCAAGCAGCCGCCAAGATGGGGGCAGGGTAGGGGGAGGGTGGGGCGAGCCATACTCCAGCCATACTCCAGGTCCGGCTTACCGGGCGTTGAGGGCGCGGGAAACTTCGGCCTCGGGCAGGTGGGTGTACTGGCAGAACTCAGCGACCGACACGTAGGCACGGGCGGGCTTGTTCAGCTCGCGGCGGATGCGTTGGAGCAGCACCTTGGCGGTGCTGTACTTGGTGCCGGTAAGCTGGGCTACTTCTTTGGGGTAGATGCAGACCTGGGGCATAAGGGGGCGGATTGGGGTAAAACAGGCAAGTGAAGATACAACGGCCTAGCCTGGACAGTAGGTTCGGGGCATGGTTCGCAAACGACTTATTTCACTGCTGGCGGGGGTAGGGCTGGCGGGCGCGCTGGCAGGGTGCCTCGGCAACCGCCCTGACTACCTGGCCTCGTCGCTGACGAGCCGCGCCGCCGTGGCGGCCGAAGCGGCCCGCGTAGTGCGCGTCATCGACGCGGATACCTATATCCTGCTGGCGGGGTCGAGCACGTTTCGCCTGCGGCTGCTGGGGGTGGATGCGCCCGAGCATGACCAGGCGTTTGGAGCCCAAGCTACGGACTCGGTGGCGCGGCTGCTGACGCCGGGGCGGGTGGTGCTGGTGGCCAGGTCGGGGCTGGACCTGTACGGGCGCACGCTGGGGGCGGTGCTGCTGCCCACGGCGACGGTGGCCGCGGCGGGCCGGCCGGGGCCGCTTGATTCTCTGCTGATGGCTCGCTGCCGCTCCTGACCCGCCCACCCCTGTCTCTTATACACAACTGGCGCGTCCAACTA
>CAXTFI010000405.1:0-2169 GCA_964243255.1 uncultured Hymenobacter sp. | reverse complement strand
AGCTTGCGCCGGTCGATGAGGTCGCCGATGGCCCCGGCCGGCATACTCAGCAAAAAGGCCGGCAGGCTGGTGGCCGTCTGCATGAGGGCCACCAGCAGGGCCGAGGTGGTGAGGGTAGTCACGAGCCACACGCCGGCCACGTTTTGCATCCAGGTGCCCACGTTGCTTACGAGCGAGGCAATCCAGATGGCCCGAAACAGACTATACGTAAACGGCGTGCGCAGGCCGGGCCGGGGCCCGGCCGCGGCGGGCAAAGGAAGCGTAGGAGTCATGCACGAAGAATAAGCTGGGGAAGCCTACGGTGTTGGGCCGGGCCAGGATGCGCCCGCCGAGCGGCGGCCGGGTTAGCAGGTAGCCAAAAAAGCCTCCTGCAAACGGGCAGGAGGCTTTCGGAAAGCCAAAAACGAAAGAACCCGGCTTTATTTCACCACCAGCTGCCGCACTATCGTGCCCTGCTTCGAATCGAGCCGTAATAGATAAATGCCAGTAGATAAATTACTTAAGTCCAGCTCGCGGGTGGGGCTGGGCACGGCCAGCGCGGGCTGCTGCGCCACCACGCGGCCCGTGAGGTCGAGCACCGTGTAGGGAGCCGAGGCCAGGGCGGGCTGGGCGGGCGCATTCACCTGAAAACGACCGGCCAGGCTGGGGTTGGGCGACACCGTGAGCAGCGCCTGCGTGGCCGCATCGGCGCGCACGGCCAGCGCCCCGCCCGCCAGCGCCACATCGTCGACTAGCAGCACCGAGCCCGCCGCCAGCTTAGTGGCAGTACCCGACAGGAACTGAATGCGCACCGAGTCGGGCAGGGTAGTGGCAGGGTAAGCAGTAGAATAGGGGATGGTAACCGCTACGCCCACGTAGCTGCCCGCGGTGGGTGCCAGCAGCAGGGTGCCGCCCCCAAGAATAGTGGGCAGCCCACCGGTAGTGCTTGTTTTGGTGAGTAGCAGCGTGGCCACGGCCGAGTCGGCCACCGGGCCGGTTAGCTTATAAAAAAACTGCAGCTGCGTGGGCCGCGCCGCGTAGGGCACGCCGCCGATGGGGTAGCCCTCGTAGTAAGCCCGGCCCCTTATTTTGGTGCCCAGTAGCAGGGCGCCTTCCTGCACAAACGTGCCACCCTGGCCGTCATTAAACGAGATATTGGTGAGCTTGGCCGCGAACGAGCCGCTGTGCGCATCCGCCGATTTGGTGACCGTGCCGGTATTAAACGTGTTGCCGGGGTTCTCAAAGAGCAGGACATCGTCCAGGGTCAGCCAGTTGGCGGGGGCCTCGGCAATGCCGCGGGTGCCCCAGGTTTCGAAGCCCGCGTTGGTCAGGGCCTGGGCAGAGGCAGCCCGGCCGATGAGCAAAAAGCAGAGCAGCCCGGTGAGGTAAACAACTGATTTCATAAGTGATAAGTCGTTGGTGGTTGATAGCCAGCCGCTTTTGGCTGGATGATTACCTAGACGCAGGCCGCGCCAAAAGGTTTAGGGCATAGCTATGTTCATGTTTTCTACACCCACTGTTTTGCTACACCCACTGCCTAAGATACTGATAAACCTCCGAATTGCGCAACAGCCCGCCGTGGTGCTGCTGCCCAAAGCGGGCGGTGCGCACGGAGGTGCCGGTCGGCAGCTCCGTTTCGTCGCTAAAAAGCTGGCCCCGGCCGCTGGCCGCGCCCACCAGGCCATCGCCAAAGTATTCGCGCAGCACCTGGGGCCGGCTGGCGCGCAGCCAGTCGCCCACCAGCACGTGGTAGCGCACGCCGGGCAGCAGCGGCACCAGGGTGCGGGGCCGGGGCAGGGCGGGGTCGTCGGGCTGCTGCCAGTCCTCGTCCACCAGCAGGGCCTGGCCCAGGTCCTTGATGCCGTTGGAGCGCCGCGCAATGGCCTGGCTCAAAAAGCGCGTCGGAAACAGGTTGATGCGCCGCAGCAGGCGCTCCACCAGCAGGCCGTTTTGCTCCAGGTACGAGCCGTCGTTGGGCACGCCAATCAGGAAAATACTGCGCAAATGCGCCAGCCAAGCGGCTGCGCCTTTAAATGAAGAATTTGGAATGAAGAAGGAAGAATTGCTGACCTTTCTCACTTTTGCTGCCTTTTTAGCCTTTTTCAATTCTTCCTTCTTCCTTCCAAATTCTTCATTAAGTGAAGCGTAGTAGCCTGCCGAGCGAATAATCAGCCCGCCCATGCTGTGGCC
>CAXTFI010000404.1:0-2197 GCA_964243255.1 uncultured Hymenobacter sp. | reverse complement strand
TCGTAGTACACGTTAATCCACTCCAGCAGCGTGGCGTAAGCCTTTGACTCCGAGTCATATGGCAAATAGCCGCGAATGATTTTACGCACGTAAAACTCGTTCGAAAGCTGGAAGGTGAGGATGGGGTCCACCAGCTCCTTGTTGCGCACCATCTCCACGTACTTGGCGGGCGTCATCTCGTGGGCGTAGGCCGCGTAGCCGGGAATGCGGCCGCCGGCCACCATGGCGCGCAGGTTCAGGTTCTCGCACAGCTCCTTGCGGGCGTCGTAGAGGCGGCGGCCCAGGCGCAGGCTGCGGTACTCGGGGTCCACGAACACGTCGACGCCGTAGAGCGTGTCGCCCTCCGAGTCGTGGGTGTCAAACTTGCCGTTGCCGGTGATTTTGGCGTAGGTATGCTTGTCACCGAACTTGTTGTAATCCACGATGATAGCCAGGGCGGCGGCCACCAGGCGGCCGTTGTCCTCAATGCCAATCTGGCCCTCAGGAAACTTGCGAATAAGGGCCGCAAACTCGTCGGCCGCCCAGGCACCTTCCATGTTGGAATACACCTTGTCCATGATGACCTCGATGGCCTTAAAATCGGAGCGGCGCAGCTGGCGCAGCACCAGCTTGTGGGCCGGCACGGCCGTGGGCGTCAGGCGCTCATCGAGCACAGGTTTGCCGTTTTTCTTGTGATGGGTGCCGCCAGGGGCAGCTTTAGCGCTAGCAGAAATAGCCATAAACACGAATAGAGTCAACAAAAAACTGGCTGGCCGTCGGGCCAGCCAGCTGGTAAACCACGTTTTTGCCAAAAAGGATGCGCCGGCCGGCTATTCGCGCACCACGCGCTGGGTAGCCACGCCCCGCGCCGACTGCACCGTGAGCAGCGCCACGCCCCGAAACGCGCCGAACAACTCAGCCCCCAGCGTGGCCTCGCCAGCGCTGGCGGGCGCGGGCAGCCCCACCGCAAACAGCCGCCGCCCCAGCAAGTCGGTGCCCACCACGGCGAGCGGCCCGCCCCCGGCCGGCACCGCCAGCCGCAGCGCCGTGCCCACCGCCGAGGGGTTTGGGTAGGTACTGAAGCCCGCCGCACCCGCCACGCCGCGGGCGGCCAGCGGCGCCACGCGCCGAAAGCTATCGCGGTATTCTACGGCCGACACCACCTCCCGGCCCGCCACGGTGGTAGTGGTGATAATGAGCACGGGCACGTGCACGCCCTTGGCCAACCACTTGTATTCGTGCACGATGGGCAGCGAGAGGGCTTGGCTGGTGCCATTAATCACCAGGCTGTCGTGGTCGGTGAGCGTGGTCACCACCCGCACCGTCTGAAACGTGCCAAAAGGCGTGGTCAGCGCGCCCCAGGCATCGGCTTGGTTGCGGCGCTGGCGCTTTTGGCTGAAGTACCCGGTGGTGGCCAGCGCCGTGGGCGTGGTGAGCAGCGAGTTGCTCACGTCGGCCGGACTAGCATAGCTAAGCGGAAACCGGTAAATTATATCCTGCTGATTTTTAGAGGTATAGGTAACGGGTACGGCCGTACCGTTGCTAGTGCCGCCGTAGCCCACCAGCCGAAAATCAGCTGCCGACACGTTGGAAAACTCCAGCGGGTCGGTGATGGGCAGCAGCGCGCCCGCCACCGGAATAGCGCGGGGTGCCACGAGCGTGGCCCGGTTGTCGGGGCTCAGCAGGGCGCTGTTGAAGGTGAATTGCAGCAGCGCGCCGGCGGCCGTGCCCACGGCGGCGTAGCGCTCCACGCGCTGCGAGGTGGCCACCAGGCCCGCGTAGTCCCAGGTTTGGTTGGCCCCGTTGCGGGTGAGGGGCGGAGCCGCGGCGGGCAGCGCTACGGCCGCCTGGCTCAGCCGCAGCGAGTCGCCCACCACCGGCATATCGGCCGCCGTAATGCTGGGCGAGGTTTGGGCCAGCGCAGTGCCGGCCGTTAGGGTAAAAGAAAGCAGTAGCGAATAGCGCATAGGAGGGTAGGTGTAGGATAAGCTTTAGCTCGTCAGTCGCCAGGGCCGAACCAACAGCCTGACAAAGAACGCACAAGCTAAAGCTTATGCTGCACTTTTTACACCCCCGTCATCTCCGGTACTTCTTCATCAGGCACGGGCACCACCAGGCGGCCGGCGGTGGCGGCCCGTATCTGGGCCACGCTCACGCCGGGCGCGCGCTCGCGCAGCACAAAGCCGTCGGGCGTCACGTCGAGCACGGCCAGCTCGGT
>CAXTFI010000403.1:0-2237 GCA_964243255.1 uncultured Hymenobacter sp. | reverse complement strand
CTCATTGGCGGCACGCGGGTGCCCAAGTCGAGCTTGCGCATCGACTGCTACGGCACCGTAGATGAGTTGAACTCCTACCTCGGCCTGCTGCGCGACCAGGACGTGAACGCCCCGCGCCGCGACCTGCTCAAGGAAATTCAGGACCGGCTCTTCACCATCGGCTCGCACCTGGCCACCGACCCCACCAAGGACCCCCGCCAGCGCCTGCCCGACCTGCACCCCGAAGACGTGACTTTGCTCGAAACCGAGATGGACCGCATGGACCAGGTGCTGGCCCCGCTGCGCGAGTTTGTGCTGCCCGGCGGGCACCAGGCCGTGTCGTTTGCCCACGTGGCGCGCTGCGTGTGCCGCCGCGCCGAGCGCTTGGTTATTCACCTGGGGGAGGAGTCGCCGGTCGAAGAGCTGGTGGTGATGTACCTCAACCGGCTGTCGGATTATCTCTTCGTGCTCAGCCGCGCCATGGCCCACGACCTGGGCGTGGCCGAAGTGACCTGGAAGCCCCGCGTCGAACGCAACTAGTACCTTTGAGCCGCCGATTACCGTAGGATAATCGGCCCCAAACGTTTTCAGTGATTTACCCTATGTTTGATACCCTCGCCCTCGACGTGCAGCTCACTTCCGCGTCCCGCCTCGCAGAGCTCGACCCGGCCAATATGGAGTTTGGCAAGCTCTTCGCCGACCACATGCTGGCCGTCGAGTTTACCGGGGGCGAGTGGCAGCAGCCGCGCATTGTGCCCTATGGCCCGCTGGCCGTGAGCCCCGCCAACTCGGCGCTGCACTACGGCCAGGCCATTTTTGAGGGTATGAAAGCGTATCGCCAGGCCAATGGTCAGGTAGCGATGTTTCGGCCCCTCGACAACTGGCAGCGCCTCAACGCCTCGGCCGAGCGCATGGCCATGCCCACCATTCCCGAAGATATTTTTCTGCACGGTTTGCGCGAGCTCCTCAAGCTGGATGACGCCTGGGTGCCTCGGGCAGCTGGTACGGCGCTCTACATCCGGCCCTTCATGTTTGCCACCGATGGCTTTTTGGGGGTGCGTCCTTCCGAAACCTATCACTTTGGCATTATCACCTGCCCGGTAGGCGTGTACTACACCAAGCCGTTGCGGGTGCGCTTCGAGCAGAAATACGTGCGCGCTGCCCCCGGCGGTGCTGGCTACGCCAAAAACGCGGGCAACTACGGCGCGGCGATGCTGCCCAGCCGCATCGCCCAGCAGGAGGGCTACAACCAGCTGCTCTGGACCGATTCCTCGGCTCACCAGTACGTGGAAGAGTCTGGCACCATGAACGTTATTTTTGTCATTGATAATAAAGTAGTTACGCCTGCCATCTCTACCTCTATTCTCGACGGCATTACGCGCCGCTCGGTGCTGCAGCTGGCCCGCGACTGGGGCCTGACCGTGGAGGAGCGCCAGGTGTCGAGCCTGGAAGTGATGGATGCCCTGGCCGCCGGCCGCCTCCAGGAGGCTTTCGGGGTGGGCACCGCGGCTACTATCGCGCCCATCGCTACCATCGGCTTCGAAGGCCACGACTACGAATTGCCCACCGGAGCTGCCGACGCATTCTCGCGCCGCGCTGCTACGGCCCTGGATGCCATTCGCAACGGCCAGGCGCCCGACGAGCACAGCTGGATGGCACCCGTAGCATAGCCAATCCGCCGCGTTAGTTACCAAAGCGTCTGTTCTTGCTAGGCAAGGGCAGACGCTTTTTTCATGCCGACCTTTGCTCCATGAATCTGCCCATTTAAGGCAAATTACTCAGTTACTCATTTACCCATTTACAGTTATGACTCAAGACCAGGTAAAGGACTTGAGGGGCCGCGCAGAGGCCCTGAGGAGGTATCTTTGACTACGATACCCGTAAAGAACAGGTAATCAAGGCCGAAGCCGAGACAATGGCGCCCGACTTCTGGGACGATTCCAAAGCTGCCGAGCTCAAGCTTAAGGAAATCAAGAGCATCAAAACCTGGACCGACGACTATGAGGCCGTGCAGCAGGCCGTAGCCGACACCGACGTGCTCTACGACTTCTACCGCGAGGGCGAGGCCACCGAAGCCGAAATTCAGGCCGAGTACGACGCTACCCAGGCCAAGGTCGAAGCCCTGGAATTCAAGCGCATGCTCTCCGATGAGGAGGACCAGCTAGCTGCCATCATCGACATCAACCCCGGCGCGGGCGGCACCGAAAGCCAGGACTGGGCCGAGATGCTCATGCGCATGTACATCATGTGGGGCGAAA
>CAXTFI010000402.1:0-2264 GCA_964243255.1 uncultured Hymenobacter sp. | reverse complement strand
CGATGCCGAGGCGCTGGCCGCCGCCCTGGCCGACCCGCACGTGTGCGGCTTTTTGATTGAGCCCATCCAGGGCGAGGCGGGCGTGGTAGTGCCCGGCGAGGGCTACCTGCGCCGGGCGGCCGAGCTGTGCCGCGCGCACAACGTGCTACTCATTACCGACGAGATTCAGACGGGCCTGGGCCGCACGGGCAAGCTGCTGGCTACTGATTACGAAGAGGTTAGGGGGGATATTCTTATTCTGGGCAAGGCCCTGAGCGGCGGGGTGCTGCCCGTGTCGGCGGTGCTGGCCGATGATGCCATTATGCTCACTATCCAGCCCGGCCAGCACGGCTCCACGTTTGGGGGCAACCCGCTGGCCTGCGCCGTAATGCAGGCGGCGCTCGACGTGCTGCTCGACGAAAAGCTGGCCGACAACGCCTTCCGCCTGGGCGAAATTTTCCGCGAAGAGATGCGCCAGGTGCAGCGCGAATGCCCCGACACCGTGGAGCTGGTGCGCGGCCGGGGCCTGCTTAATGCCGTAGTTATCAAGCCCGCCGCCGATGGCCGCACGGCCTGGGACGTGTGCGTGAGCCTCATGGAGCGCGGCCTGCTGGCCAAGCCCACGCACGGCGACATCATCCGGTTTGCGCCGCCGCTGGTCATCACGGAAAGCGAATTGCGCGAGGCCTGCGTGCTTATTGCCGACGTTATCCGGGCTTTCTGAGTATAAGGCTGTATGAGAAAAACCTTATTCCTGGTGCCGGCGCTGCTGCTGGCGGGCTGCCGCGGCGAGCAAGTAGCGTTTCAGTTTCGGCCGGCCCCGGCTACGGCGGTGGCAATGGCCCCGGCGGCACTTGGCGCTAGCGCAGCGGCAGTGCTGCCCGCGCCGGCAGCGGTGGCGCCTCTTGTGGCCGTGGTGCCGGCTACCAAGCCTGCCAAGCGGGTGCGGACTCATCGACTGGCTGCCGCGCTTAACGCCTTGCCTGATAATGCATTAGCTATTGCAAAGACGCCAACGCTGGCTGGCCTGAAGCTAACTCAGCACCTGGGGCGGCGGCACGCTACCGAAGGGGCTGCCGAAAGGGGGCTGGGCCGCGTGGCGTTGTTTTTTATTGGCGTGACACTGGCCGTGCTGGCTGGCCTGGCGGCGCTGGTCAACGTTATTTTCAGCGTGGGTTTCTTCACGGCGCTGGGCTACACGGCGGCGGGCTTGGTGGTGCTGTTTCTGTTGTACGCGCTGCTGAGTGGTGGCAAGAGCAAGCCTAAAAAGGCGTAAGGTGTGAGCTAGAGCGGGCCGGTCAGTGGCGGTGCCGCTGGTATTACTGCTAAGCTTCCAATCTTTTTAGCCGGTGGGCTGGTTACGCATACTTACTAGCTCCACCAGCTATGACCCCCATGATTCCAACTCACCGGCCCCGCCGCAACCGTAAGTCGCAGGTAATCCGCGATATGGTGCAGGAAACCCGCCTCACCGCCCACGATTTTATTTACCCGGTTTTTATTATTGAAGGCCAAAACCAGCGGCTGGAAGTGAAGTCGATGCCCGGCGTGTACCGCCACTCGGCCGACCGCATCATCGACGAGATTGGGGCGGCGGTGGAGCTGGGCATTCATTCTTTCGCGCCGTTTCCGGGTATTAGCGACGCGCTGAAAGACCCCTTGGCCCGCGAATCGGCTAATATGGATGGCCTCTACCTCAAGACGGTGGCCGACATCAAGCGGCAGTTTCCGAACGTGGTGCTGATGACCGATGTGGCCATGGACCCTTACTCGTCGGACGGCCACGACGGCGTGGTGAACCAGGAAACGGGCGAGATTCTCAACGACGCCTCGCTCGAAATACTGGGCCAAATGGCGCTGGCCCAGGCCCGCGCCGGGGCCGATATTATTGGGCCCAGCGACATGATGGACGGCCGCGTGGCCTGGATTCGGGACGTGCTGGACCGTAATGCGTTTAGCCACGTCAGCATCATGAGCTACACGGCCAAGTACGCGTCGGCTTTCTACGGCCCGTTTCGCGATGCGCTGGACTCGGCCCCCAAAAAAGGCGACAAAAAGAGCTACCAGATGAACCCCGCCAACCGCCTGGAGGCGCTGCGCGAGTTGGCGCTCGATGAGGCTGAAGGCGCTGATATGGTGATGATTAAGCCCGCGCTGAGCTACCTCGATATTATTCGGGAGGTGAAGAATAATACCAACCTGCCCGTGACGGCCTACAACGTGAGCGGCGAGTACGCGATGGTGAAGGCCGCCGCCCAAAACGGCTGGGTCGATGGCGAAAAAAC
>CAXTFI010000401.1:0-2300 GCA_964243255.1 uncultured Hymenobacter sp. | reverse complement strand
CGCGGGTGGCCGGGCAGGTAGCGGAAGCGGCTGGTTTCGGTCAGCTCGCCGCTGGTCTCATCGACTGCGGCGGTGAGGTAGGCGCGGCTGGGAGTGAGGGTAGCGGGTGCGGCCGGGGCGGCTGTTGCGGCACTAGTGGCGGTGTTAGTTTTGGTTGCCATTGGGGCGGTTGTTGGGAAAGAAGAAAGTGGGGCCAGTCGTCGGCCGGCCCCGTCGCCGTTTGTTGGTTAGTTGAATTGCTTGTCGTGGCAGAGAATGGCCCGGCCCACGATGGCATCGACGCCGCGGGCGGCGGGCTGGTGCTGGTGCCACAGATAGGTAGCCAGCAGGTTGAGGTAGGCGGGGTGGCGGAACTTGCCTTCGTCGTCGATTATCAGAATCAGCTCGTCGGTGAGGCGCACCACGTCGACGGTGCGGCAGTCGAGTAGACGGTACAGCTCGGCCAGCTTGAAGCTGCGGCCGTTGCCGGGGCTGACGGGCTGGGGCTCGGCGCTGTGCGGGTCGAGCAGATGGGGTTGGTAAGTGGTAGCTGTTTTGGGCATGGGGGTAAGGAAAGCGGGGCCGGCGCTGGGGCCGGCTCCTGAGTGGCTAGGATTGGTAAGCGGCCAGGGCCGGGTAGGCGTGGGCGCTGTCGAGGAAGAGCTGCACGGCGGCGGCCAGGGCTTCGTAGCAGGTGGCCCCGGTGCCGTGATACTGGCCGGGACAGCCCGCACCGACGGGCGTGCTGATGGTGAGCGAGTAGCGCGCACCCTGGGCGCTGGAATAGCCGCGCACGGTGCAGCCGGGCAAGGGAAAGCAGGCGGCGGCCAACTGCGGAAAGCTGGGGCTGAGGCGAACAATCATGGCGAAGGGGGCTAGGGTGGCCCGCGCCGCTGAGCGCGGGCCGATGAAGACTTAGCAGCTAGGGGTAATGACGAGCCGACCGGGGGCGACTTCGACCAGGGCGATAGCGCCGGGCGGGAAGCCAGCGGCTTCGAGCCAATTGCCTTGCAGCGTGAGCTTGGCCGTGGTGGTGAGCTGAGGGTGTAGCTGGCGGAAAAAGCGGGCTACTTTGAGGCGACGAGTAGAAGGCTGAGCCATGACGGAGGTTAGAGGAAGCCTTGCCAGCGGGTGGGGTCGTGGGCTGGCTCGTACTGCTTTTCGGTGGGGGAAAGGGCCGGCGCCAGGTAGTAGCTGGTGCGGCGGGCGGCGGATGCGGCGGCCTGCGCATCGAGGCGGGCTAGTAGCTCCAGGCACCGGGCACGCTGCTCGGCGGCCGGTAGGGCCGCCCCCTGCGCGGGGGCGGCCAGCGGGGCGGCCTGGCTAGGCACGGGCGTAGTGGGTGAGCGGCACATAAGCGCAACCGCACTCACCGAAGTGGTCGCGGCCTTCGCCGCACGCAGCGCACGCCACCACGGGCGGCGCAAGGGCTGGGGCGGCCGGGGTAAACAGGGCCTCGGCGGCGGCCACGGTGCGGGCGGCGTGGGCCTGCACGCCGGCCCCCTCAGCAACAGCAGCCCCTTCGGCGGCAAAGCGGCCGGCGGCCTGCGTGATGGCCGCAAACGGGCTCTCAGCCCGGCCTAAGTAGCAAGCCTCACCGATGTGATAAGAAACGGTGTAGTTGGTGGCCGTGTGGCCGCTGGTAGCGGCGTAGTGCTCGACGCCGGCAATGATGGTGGCGGCCGGGCCCGACCAGGCGGCGGCGGCGAGCTGCGAAAGCTGCAAAGGGGTAAACATGGGCTGTAAGGGTTAGCCGTGAAATGCGCTGCGGAGCGGGCCGGGCCCTGCTCGCGCCGCTGGCGCGGAGCGCAGAGGCCTATCCTCTTTGCTTGTACAAATATACGCAATAAGTAGTAAAATGATACGCACAATGGGTTATTATCTACATTAATTTTGTAGAAAAATACACAGTTGATGCGTATCTTTGAGCATGGAAAAAGACAAAAAGATAATAGTGGCGGTGGTGGGTAGCCGGACTGTGACAAACTGCGCGGTGCTGCTAGCCCGGCTGGCGGAGCTGGCCCCCGCTGAGGTGGTGAGCGGCGGCGCGGCCGGGGCCGACACGCTGGGCGCTGACTGGGCGCGGGCCAACGGGGTACCGCTGCGGGTGCTGCGGCCCGACTACGCCACCCACGGCGACGCGGCGCCCCATATGCGCAACCGGGCGATAGTGGCCGCCGCCGATGTGGTACTGGTGGTGTGGGACGGGCAGAGCCGGGGCACGCTGAGCGCCGCCCGCGCCGCCGTGGCCCTGGGCCGGCGCTGCGAGTGGCTGGCCGCGCCTGCGCCGAGCGCCACGCCGGTGCCGGGCGGGCTGGGGC
>CAXTFI010000400.1:0-2303 GCA_964243255.1 uncultured Hymenobacter sp. | reverse complement strand
CATCGAATCTGCAGCGGATTTCGGTTTTGGTCATTCCCAAAATGGCGCCGTTCAGGAAGATATTTTCGCGGCCAGTCAGCTCGGGGTGAAAGCCGGTGCCCACTTCGAGCAGCGAGGCGATGCGGCCGTTTACCTTGATGTTGCCGGTAGTGGGCGCCGTTACCTTCGACAGGATTTTGAGTAGCGTTGACTTGCCGGCCCCGTTGCGGCCGATGATGCCGAGTACCTCACCCTGCTTTACTTCGAAGTCGATATCCCGGAGCGACCACACGTAGTCGCTGCTGCCTTTGGAGGTGCGGTCGTTGGTATCACCGATTTTGGCAAAGGGGTCTTCTTTGCCCCGGAGCCGGGCCCACCAGCGGTTAAGGTCGTGGCTGATGGTGCCGGTGCCAATCTCGCCCAGGCGATACTGCTTGCCCAGGCCTTCCACTTTAATTGCGATATCACTCATACGCTAGCGCTAGGGTTGCGGGCCCGCAGGGGGGTAGGCTCGGCGGTTTCTTACCCCCTCCCGCGGGCGTGGGAGCCTACACCGTGTCGGTGAAGCTCTTTTCTACTTTATTAAAGATGATGGTGCCGGCCAGTAGGATAACCAGCGTAGCTAAGGTGCTATAGCCTAAATAAAGCCAGCTAAAGGTGCCCGAGCCCAGAAACGCATACCGAAAGGTTTCGGTGATGGCGCTCATCGGGTTGGCCACGATGAGCCAAGTGTACTGCGGCGGCACCTTGGCAAGCGGGTAGATGACGGGGGTAGCATACATGAGCAGCTGCACCCCGAAGGTGAGCAGCATGGCTAGGTCGCGGTACTTGGTGGTGAGGGCACTAAATATCATGCCCAGCCCCAGCGACAGCAGGCCCATGAGCACCACCAGCAGCGGCGTGAGCACTATCAGCCCGTTGGGGTGCACGGCAGGGCTGGTAAGGAGATAGTACGCCCAGATTATTAAGAAAAGGCCAAACTGAATGCCGAAGCGCACTAGGTTGGACAGTACAATGGACAGCGGCATGGTCAGGCGCGGAAAGTACACCTTGCTGAACATGGCCGCGTTGGTCACAAACACGGTGGAAACCGCCGTCAGGCTTTGCGCAAAGTAGCTCCACACGGTGATGCCCGCCAGGTAGAACACAAACGGGGGCAGGCCGCTCGTATCGAGCTTGGCTACCCGGCCAAAGATGATGTAGAACGTGAGGGTGGTGAGCAGGGGCTGGATAAAAAACCAGATGGGCCCCAGGATGGTCTGCTTGTAGTTGGAAACGAAATCGCGCCGCACGAACAGCATCACGAGGTCGCGGTAGCGCCAAACGTCGCCGAGGCGCAGGTCGAGCAGGCTGGTGCGGGGCTCAATAATCTCGGTCCACTGCTCCTGGTCAGGAACGGCCCGCGAGGGGGGGGTAGCTGGCATCAGGACTTCGGTGGTTTGCACGAAATAATGGGCTAAATTGAATAAACTAGAAGAAAGAGTAGTGCTGCTTAGGCGAGGCCGGAATGACATTTCTGCCAGTGATGCGCACCCGGCTGCTGGGCAAAGATACGGCAGCACCGGCGGCCGGGGGGGGGTAGGCAACGCCCGGCTAGGCTGCCGGCTGGTCGCTAAAAGCATCGGCATAAACGGCCGCTACCCCTTCTTCCAGCCCGATAGTGGCCTGCCAGCCGTAGTTGGCCAGCTTGCTCACGTCCATGAGCTTGCGCGGGGTGCCATCGGGGTAGGCGGGGTTGAAGCGGATGCGGCCCGCGTAGCCGACGGTGCGCTGCACCAGCTCGGCCAGCTCGCGGATGCTGAGGTCGGTGCCGGTGCCCACGTTGACGAGGCCGGGCTCGTTGTAGTTTTCGAGCAGCCAGTAGCAGGCGTCGGCCAGGTCATCGACGTGCAAGAATTCGCGGCGCGGAGTACCGGTGCCCCACACTTCTACTTCGGGGGCGCCGGCCTCCTTGGCTTCGTGAAACTTGCGGATGAGCGCCGGCAGTACGTGCGAGTTTTGGAGGTCGTAGTTGTCGTGGGGCCCGTAGAGGTTGGTGGGCATGGCCGAGATGTAGTTGCAGCCGTACTGGCTGCGGTAGGCATCGCAGAGCTTGATGCCGGCAATCTTGGCGATGGCGTAGGGCTCGTTGGTACTTTCCAGCTCGCCGGTCAGCAGGGCATCTTCCTGCAAGGGCTGGGGCGCAAACTTGGGGTAGATGCACGACGAACCCAAGAACAACAGCTTCTGCACGCCATTGAGGTACGACTGATGAATGACGTTGCTTTCAATCATCAGGTTATCGTACAGAAACTCGGCCCGGTAGATGTTATTGGCATTAATAC
>CAXTFI010000399.1:0-2317 GCA_964243255.1 uncultured Hymenobacter sp. | reverse complement strand
TCCTGGTTAACGCCACTCGTCCGGCTACCGAGCGGACAGCCGGCTCAACGCCGGCAGCCCGCCCCGCCAAGCTGTACAGCAACTTGGAAACCGCGCTAGGAAGCCCTAGAAAGTCTATTAGAACGTCATGCCGACCGCAGGGAAGCAGCTCGCTCACTTCAGCCAACGAGGCGAGCGAACTGCTTTCCTGCGGTCGGCATGACGTTCCTCATAATTAATAAAGTGCTTATAATCAGTAAATTATAACTCATCCGGGGTACCAAATCCCTCGCGGATTTCGGGGTGGCTAATTTGCCCGCCCAGGTTGCCGGCGCGGGCCAGCAGGCCAAAGCTCAGCACCGCACCCAGCAGCGTAGCCCACACGAGCTGCCGCGCCCACGCCGCCCGCTGCTGCAGTTGCAGCACGCTCAGCAGCGCCAGCGTGCCGGTGGCTACCAGCACCCAATAGCCCGTGCGGGCGGCGGCGGCGTGGTGCTGAATCAGGGCCTGGCTCACGCGGGGCATGTCCTTGACGACCTGCGCCGCGCCGGGGCCGGTGAGCTGCGCCGGCAGCCCGGTCACCACGGCCAGCACCAGCGCCCACAGGCCGGCCCGCAGCAGCGCATCTTGCCGCTGGGCCAAGCCCGCAGCCAGCAACAGCGCGCCCGCTAAAGCCCCAAAAATGGGAACGTGGTTGAAAAGCAGGTGCCAGTGCGCTTGGTTCATCGAATGAAAAGAGGGGAGGGCCAACGGAGGCCAACGGGGCTCAAAGGTAGGCTGCCCCTCAACCCCCGGCCGCGCCCTGCGTACAGCAACTTGTTAGCGGCCCTTCATTGTTCCGCTGCCCTTTCAAGTATTTTATCTCCTTAGTTTTCTTCTGAATCATGGCTACTAAAGCCCCCGCCAAAGCCAGCAAAGCAGGTATTACGGACCTCAATGGTGCCGGCCAGCCCCAAACCAATCCCGCTGTCAACATTCAGCCTTTGCTCAACCAGCAGACCAAGGCCCCGGCCCCCACGCAGCGCTTCGGCACGGTGAGCCAGCGCCTGCCCATTGGCCTCGACGATAAGGTGCGCCAAGAGAGCGTGACGATGCTCAACCAGCTGCTGGCCGATACCATGACGCTGCGCGACATGTACAAAAAACACCACTGGCAGGTAGTAGGCCCCACTTTCTACCAGCTGCACTTGCTCTACGATAAGCACTACGAAGAGCAGTCGGAGCTAGTAGATACCATTGCGGAGCGCATCCAGATTTTGGGCGGCGTAGCTGTGGCCATGGCCCACGACGTGGCCGAAACCACCAGCATTCCGCGCCCCCCGCGCGACCGCGAAGAGGCACCCGTGCAAGTAGGCCGCCTGCTGGAAGCCCACCAGATTATCCTCAAAAACTGCCACGCGTACGCCAAAGTAGCCGACGACTCGGGCGATGATGGCACCAACGACCTGGTGGTGAGCGACGTAATGCGCGCCAATGAGCTGCAAGTGTGGTTCGTGTCGGAGCACGTAGTTGAGTCGCCCCTGACCAAAGCTGAGTAGGTGTACCTACAAAGCTGAGCTAAAAAGCCTGGCCACTTGGTCAGGCTTTTTGCGTGCTAGGTCCCGCCTAGTCGCGGTGCGCCGCCAGCTTTTCGTGGTGGTTATCTTCGGCTTCTTCCACCGAGTGGGTTTGGCCTAAGTCATTGTCAGCCCGAGCTTTATTGGCGAGCAGGCAGTAGAAATCGTGAATGAGCCGAATTTCCTCTTCCGAAAAATCCTGGGCGTTGATGAGCCGGTTGCTGGCCCCCTTCGTAGCGGCAATCAGCTCATTTAGCTTGAGGTGCAGCACCAGCGAATCCTTGTTTTGCGCGCGCTGAATAAGAAAAACCATCAAAAACGTGATGATAGTAGTACCCGTGTTGATAACAAGCTGCCAGGTTTCGGAGTACTTGAACACGGGGCCCAGGACAGCCCAAAGCAACACGACGCCCACCGCGCCGACAAAGACGGCCGTGGAACCAGAGTATTTAGTGGTTTTTTCCGCAAAGCGCCCGAAGAACGACGTTTTGCTGGCAGGCTGCGAGGATGATTGCATACCAAGTTGAAAAAAGTACGGAGGTAGAAAGCTCATCTAAAAGCCTGCCAAGTAAGCGATAAACTAATGAGCGCGCCCTGAACGCAAGGTTTTTAAGGGTTAAAATCGCCTGCATAATTTGATAATGTGGCCCGCCGTAGTACATTTGCACCCGCTTCGCCACCTCAGCGAAACCGGCTCTGAGCCGACTACAAGTTGCCGATTGCCCTCTGCGCACGTGGTGAAACTGGTAGACACGCCATCTTGAGGGGGTGGTGCCTTCGGG
>CAXTFI010000398.1:0-2327 GCA_964243255.1 uncultured Hymenobacter sp. | reverse complement strand
TGCCCGCACGGCATGTGCGAGCGCGGCATGGGCTCGGCGGTGGGGCAGGAGCCCAAAATCCTGCAAATGATAGTGGAGTGGGTAATGGAAGTAGCCCAAAAGCCCGTCATCGTGAAGCTCACGCCCAACATATCCGACATCACAGAGCCCGCCCTGGCCGCCCGGCGCGGCGGGGCCGATGCTATCTCCCTGATTAACACCATTCAAAGCATAGTGGGCGTCGATGTGGACCGCTTCGCACCCTACCCGGTTGTGGACGGGCAGGGCACCAACGGCGGCTACTGCGGCCCGGCCGTGAAGCCCATTGCCCTCAACATGCTCAAAAACTGCGCCCAGCACCCTGGGGTGCGCCTGCCCCTCTCGGGCATCGGCGGCATTGAGAACTGGCGCGACGCCGTGGAGCACATCTTGCTGGGCGCCAGCTCGGTGCAGATATGCACGGCGGCCATGCACTTCGGCTTTGGTATTATTCGGGAGCTGGTGAGTGGGTTGGAGCAGTACATGGTGGAGAAGAATTTTGCCACCATCTATGACTTTGTGGGCAAGGCCCTACCCAACGTGCGGCACTGGGAAGACCTCAACATGCAGTACCAGGTGAAGGCCCACATTCACGAAGAAAAGTGCATCGGCTGCCAGCTCTGCTACACCGCCTGCGAAGACGGCGCGCACCAGGCCATCCGGCTGCAAGCCGGCAGCCGCACGCCCGCTATTATCGAAGAAAACTGCGTGGGCTGTAACCTCTGCTCGCTCGTTTGCCCAGTAGATGAGTGCATTACGATGGAGCGCACCGACGACGGCACCCAGCACCTGACCTGGAAGGAGCGCACCGACGCGGGCAACATTCCTACCGAATTCAACGACGAAAAAGCCGGCGGCCGCCACCACTGGGTACCCGCGCCCGCCGCCGCGCTCGGCAAAGAGCGCCACAAAACGCTGCCCGGCACGGCGCGGGCCCTGGGCTTGGGGTAGGTATAACCAACTGTAAAAGAACGTTATACAATTACGGTAAAAGAACGTCCTGCTCATCTGGCGTCCGCTTGCCGAAGCATCTCGCTCGCCTCGTTGGATGAAACGAGCGAGATGCTTCGGCAAGCGGACGCCAGATGAGCAGGACGTTCTGTTTTTAGCAGGACATTCTTTTATTGTGTGACATTCTTTTACAACTAAAACATAACCCCATTCCCAGCGGCCTACTTTTGCCCTTCCACCCATCCATTTCCACATATGCCCGCACCTGCTTACCTCACCCAACACCAAAACCGCTTTCTGGAAGAGCTTATCGACTGGCTGCGCATCCCCTCAGTATCGGCCGACCCTAAGTTTCACGGTGACGTGCTCAAAGCGGCCGACTTCTTGAAGATTAAGCTGGAAGAAGCTGGTGCTCAGAATGTTGAGCTGTGCCCCACGGCCGGCAACCCCATCGTGTACGGCGAATACTTTGCGGGCCCCGACCGGCCCACCGTGCTCGTGTATGGCCACTACGACGTGCAGCCCGCCGACCCCTACGAGCTGTGGACCTCGCCGCCCTTCGAGCCCGTTATCAAGGACGAAAAAATATACGCCCGCGGCGCCTGCGACGACAAAGGCCAGGTATACATGCACGTGAAAGCCCTGGAAATGATGCTGCGCGACGGCGGCCCCGGCGCGCCCTGCAACCTCAAGTTCATGTTTGAGGGCGAGGAAGAAGTGGGGTCTAACAACCTGGGTATCTTCGTGAAAGCGAACAAGCAGAAGCTGCAAGCCGACGTCATTCTCATTTCCGATACCGGCATCCTGGCCAACGACGTGCCCAGCATCGAGGTGGGCCTGCGCGGCCTCAGCTACCACGAGGTGGAGGTGACCGGCCCCAACCGCGACCTGCACTCTGGCCTCTACGGCGGCGCGGTGATGAACCCCATCAACGCGCTCTGCGACATGATTAGCAGCCTGCACGACGAGCACCGCCACATCACTATCCCCGGCTTCTACACCAACGTAGACGAGCTAAGCGCCGCCGAGCGCGCCGAAATGGCCCAGGCCCCGTTCTCCGAAACCGAGTTCAAGCAAAGCATCGGCCTGCCCGCCGCCGTGGGCGAGGCCGGCTACACTACCCCTGAGCGCACCAGCATCCGGCCCACGCTCGATGTAAACGGCATTTGGGGCGGCTACACCGGCGAGGGCGCCAAAACGGTGATTGCCAGCAAGGCCTACGCCAAAATATCAATGCGCCTGGTGCCACACCAAACCAGCGACGAGATTACGGCGCTCTTCCAACAGCACTTCACTAGCATCGCGCCCGCCGGCATCACCGTGAAGGTGACGCCCCACCACGGCGGCGAGCCCGTGGT
>CAXTFI010000397.1:0-2334 GCA_964243255.1 uncultured Hymenobacter sp. | reverse complement strand
TGAGCGGCCTCATTACGCCCTCCTTGGATGAGATGGTGTACGTGGCCCGCGAGATGGAAAAGCGCAAGCTGCAAGTGCCCCTGCTCATTGGCGGGGCCACTACCTCGCGCCTGCACACGGCCGTGAAAATTGCGCCATCGTACAGTGGTTCAGCGGTTTATGTAAATGATGCCTCGCGCTCGGTGGGCGTGGCGGCCAGCCTGCTCGGCTCGGGCAAGGCGGCGTACACCCAAACCATTGCCGCCGAATACGCGGCCCTGCGCGAGGACCACGCCAGCCGCCAGCGCGACAAGAACTACCTGCCCATTGCGGCCGCCCGCGCCAACGGCTACCACGCCGACTGGGAAACCGCGCCCATTACCAAGCCCAGCTTTCTGGGTACGCAGGTGCTTGATAACTACCCCCTTGACGAGCTGGCGCGCTACATCGACTGGACGCCCTTCTTCCACACCTGGGAGCTGCGGGGCCGCTACCCGCGCATTTTGGAAGACGATAACCTGGGCGAAGCCGCCCGCCGCCTCTTCGGGGATGCGCAGCGGATGCTGGCCGAAGTCATTGCCGATAAAAGCCTGACGGCCCGCGCCGTGCTCGGCTTCTGGCCCGCCAACACGGTGGGCCACGACACCATTGAGGTGTATGAGGACGACACCCGCCAGCAGGTGCGCGACGAGTTTTTCACGCTGCGCCAGCAGGGCGAAAAAGGCCCCGGCGTGGGCAATGTGGCCTTCTCCGACTACCTCGCGCCCAAGGACAGCGGCCGCGCCGACTACCTCGGCGGCTTTGCCGTAACCGCCGGCCTGGGTATCGAAAAGCTCATCGAGCAGTACGAAGCCGACCACGACGACTACTCCAGCATCATGATAAAGGCGCTGGCCGACCGCCTGGCCGAAGCCTTTGCCGAGCGCCTGCACCAGCGCGTGCGGGAGGAATTCTGGGGTTACGCGCCCAACGAGAACTTAACCGGCGACGAGCTGATTAAGGAGGAGTATCGCGGTATCCGGCCCGCGCCCGGCTACCCCGGCTGCCCCGACCATACCGAGAAAATCACGCTGTTCCGGCTCTTGGATGCGGAAAAGCAGACGGGTATTATTCTCACCGAAAACCTGGCCATGTACCCCACCGCCGCCGTGAGTGGCCTCTACTACGCGCACCCCGCCGCCCGGTACTTTGGCCTGGGTAAAATCGGGGCCGACCAGGTAGCCGACATTGCCGCGCGCAAGGGTATGCCGCTAGCCGAGCTGGAACGGTGGCTGATGCCCAATTTGAACTACGACCCGCAGTAACCCCACCCCTGGCCCATCCCCCAAAGGGAGGGAAGCCTAACGTCTTGTCATTAAGCTTTGAAATCTACCTATAACCGTCTGGCTCCCCTCCCTTTTGGATGTTCCGCATCAAGGAAGGTGGGCTGGGGGTGGGGTAATACGCAATGAAAGTAACCGAACACCTTTCCCGCGCCGAGGGCAAAACGCTCTTCTCCTTCGAAGTGCTGCCGCCCCGCAAGGGCGAAAATATCCACACGCTGTTCTCCAACATCGAGCCGCTGATGGAGTTTAAGCCCCCCTTTATCGACGTTACCTACCACCGCGAGGAGTTTGTGCTGCGCGAGCGGCCGGGCGGGCTCCTGCAGCGCAAGGCCGTGCGCAAGCGGCCGGGCACGGTGGGTATTTGCGCGGCCATCAAAAACCGCTTCGACGTCGATACCGTGCCGCACCTCATTTGCGGGGGCTTTGCCAAGGAGGAAACCGAGAACGCGCTGATTGACTTGCACTTCCTGGGCATCGACAACGTGCTGGCCCTGCGCGGCGACCCCATCAAGAGCGAGGGCCACTTCCAGCCCCACCCCGACGGCCACACCTACGCCAGCGACCTCATTAAGCAGGTAGCCGACCTCAACCACGGCCGCTACCACGACCACGACGAGCAGTACCAGCCCGCCGGCGCCGAGCCCATCCTGTGCACCGACTTCTGCATCGGCACGGCTGGCTACCCCGAAAAGCACTTCGAAGCGCCCAACCACGGCTCCGATATTCGCTTTCTAAAGGAGAAAATCGACCGCGGTGCCGACTACATCGTGACCCAGATGTTTTTCGACAACGAGGAGTTTTTTAAGTTTGAGAAGCGCTGCCGCGACGCGGGCATCACGGTGCCTATCATTCCGGGCCTCAAGCCGTTGACCACCAAAAGCCAGCTCACGGGCCTGCCGCGCGCGTTCTTCCTCAACATCCCCGAGGCGCTGGCCGAGGCCATTCACAAGTGCCCCGACAACGCGGCCGCCCGCGAAGTCGGCATCGAGTGGTGCCTCAACCAAAGCCGCGAGCTGATGGCCCACGGCGT
>CAXTFI010000396.1:0-2344 GCA_964243255.1 uncultured Hymenobacter sp. | reverse complement strand
CCGTACTTTTGCGTTCCCTTTTGAGAAACCACCAGCGGAAATAAGATGTACGCCATTGTCAATATCGCCGGCCAACAGACTAAGGTTGAGGCTAATAAATTTGTTTACGCCCAGCGTCTGGCCGGTAATGTCGGTGACTCGGTAGAGTTGGGCAATGCCCTACTGACCGACGACAACGGCACCCTCAGCATCGGCACCCCCGAGCTGAACGTCGCCATCAAAGGCACTATCATGGCTCACGTACAAGGTGATAAAGTGTTGGTGTTTAAGAAGAAGCGTCGTAAAGGCTACAAGAAGCTGAATGGCCATCGCCAGCAGTTCACCAAAGTAATGATTAATAGCATCGGCTAGTTTCTCTGAGCTTTTAGCTACTGGCTTCTAGCTGTTAGCTTTTTGTTCGGCTGGCTTTTGTATACCTTTTCAAAAAAGCTATTAGCTAAGGGCTGCATGAAAGCCCCGCTAGTAGCTAAAAGCTCAAAAAAATGGCACACAAAAAAGGCGTCGGCTCGTCAAACAACGGCCGTGAATCGCATAGCAAGCGCCTCGGCGTAAAAATCTTCGGTGGTCAGTCGCTCATCGCAGGTAACATTATCGTGCGTCAGCGCGGCACCAAGCACCACCCCGGCACCAACGTAGGCATTGGCAAAGACCACACGCTGTTTGCGCTGGTTGATGGCACGGTGCTGTTCCGCAAGGGCCGCGACGAGCGTTCGTTCGTATCGGTAGTGCCCGCTGCGACAGAAGCCGCTACTGCTTAATCGCCGCTTCGCTTATACAAAAGGGCTGCTCTTACTGGGGCAGCCCTTTTGGTGTTGCAAAAAACTACGTCAAGCCTGAAGGCTGCGTGGCTGCTACAAACTAAAGTAGAGTCGCAGGTTCACCTGCCCACCCACGTTCCAGTGGGTGCTGCCGCGGGGGCGCTCCACATTGTAATAAGCGGGGGCCAGCAGACCGGCGCCGGCACTGATATCATAGAGCGCGTGGCGCCGCAGCCGGTGCTGCACGCCCCAAAGGGCATATACGCTCGGCGTGAGCACGGCGGGCGTGGTGCGGCGGCGATTGTTGGTAAGGGCGCCCGTACCCGTAAGCTTTTCCCAATCGGCACTGCCTTCTAGGGCCAGGTAGCGGCCAAAAATGGGAGCCGCCTGATGGGCCCGGCCGTAATAATACCGCACTCCCAGAGCTGCCGAAGCGGCAGACAGGGCACCGTTTTGGCCGCCGCGCCGCCGGCCGCTGGTATTGGTGGTCAGCAGGTCGGCCTCCAGCTGCGTGTACAGGCTAAGGCGCGGGGCCAGCCGGTACTCGACCCCGAGCGACAACGGCAGCAGAAACTGCCACGCCTGGCTATCGTGCGCATAGCGTAGGCGCGTGAGGCGCAGGCCCACCTTGCCTAGTAGGGTAGGGGGCCGCCGGGTAGCCTGGCTGGAATCGGAAACCGCCGGCTGGGCGTGTAGCATGGCCGCCAGCAGTAGCAGCCCACCGCAAAGCAACCCGCGTTTCAGGAAGTAGTGTTGTGCCATAAGTCAATAATTTAGCGCCCGGTAATTGCGGCTAAGGTACTGACTACAAGCACGTAAATTGCTCAATTAAGGGTTTGTTTCTTTTCCAGCCGCCAACTCATTCAGCACGTGGCTCACCTGGGTAGCGTGACTGACGATGAGAAAATGGCCCGCGCCGGGCACGGAATAGTTGATGCGGGCCGCCCCGGCGGGCAGCAGGCGGTCGTGGGTGCCGTGCAGGCGCACGGCGGTGGGCAGGCCCGGTCCGCGCCAGCTCAGCAGTTGGGTAGTGGCCCAGCGCGCGAAAGCTGGGTCAGTGTCGCGCAGTATCTGGCGGAGCAGGCGGTACTCGGCGCCGCCCCGTGCCCCAAAAAACCACTGCGCCAAGCGCGGCAGCCACTTGAGCAAGCCAAACGGCAGCAGCCGGTGCAGGCCAGTGGCCCCGGCCAGGCGCAGTAGCGGCGGCAAGTCTTGCGGGCAGCCGAGGCTGGAGATGAGCACTACCCGCGCCAGGGGCCGCAGATGCCCGATTTCCTGCGCTAGCAGCCCGCCAAAGGACACGCCAACCAGCCAGCAGGGCTGCGCCAGCGGTATATATTCGGCCAGGCGGGCGGCGTAGTGGGCCAGCGGCTCGGTGGGCGACTGGGGCGGCAGCCAGGGGAGTACCTGGGTAGTGCCAGTCAGCCGCAGGCGGTGGAAAACCCGCTCATCAGCTCCCAGGCCAGGGATGAGGTACCATGTGGCGGCATCAGAATCGCTTGGCACTGCGCATTTTTGCTAAACCACTAGTCAATAAGTGCTTAGGATATAAAAGGTAAGGTAAAGGGTGTAGTCCCATTACGTAG
>CAXTFI010000395.1:0-2353 GCA_964243255.1 uncultured Hymenobacter sp. | reverse complement strand
TCCGACTCGTTGGCCTGGTGCAGGCCGCGCTGGCCGTGGCAGCTCAGGTGCAGGCCCACTTTATGCGGAAACGCGCCCGGCAACTCGCTGATGCCCAGCACCTGCGTGATGAAGTCGAACAGCTCCAGGGTAGCCGTGCGCACGTGCTGCACGGCCGGGGTCTGGTCGATAATGTCGAAGTGCTTTCGCACGTGGTAGACGCAGCTGCCAGCGGGCCCTACCACGTAGTCGTAGTCGGCAAACGTGCGCACAAAGTGGTCGTAGACGGGCTTGGCGTCCTGCTCGCAGCCGCTGTTGGCCATGGGCTGGCCGCAGCAGGTTTGCCGGGTTGGAAAGGCGGCCCGCACGCCCAGCTTTTCCAGCAGCTGCAAGGAAGCCACCGCCACCTGGGGGTAGAACTGGTCCACGTAGCAGGGCACGAATAAGGCGACTTTCATGGGGGAGGTGGCCAGGGGGAAGGGTTTTGAGATGGGTTTGGGGGTGGGGTATTGCTATCCCTAGCGGACATCAGAGTTGTTACACTTTAGCGGGCTCGCCCTCCGAGGCACCTCACCCCCTAGCCCCCTCTCCAAAAAAGAGGGGGAACTAGCTCTAAAATCTAGGCTAGTACTAAAAATTAGTTCCCCCTCTTTTTTGGAGAGGGGGCTAGGGGGTGAGGTGCCCCGGAGGGCGAGCCCGCCAGAACGTAAACTCTAGGTAATCAACTGAGCGACAGCACCCCCTGCTGCTGCGCCAGGCCCTGCTCCAAGTGCAGCAGCGCGCCCAAAGCCGTGGCCTGGGGCATCTCCAGCGTGCGAATAGCCACGCCGGGAAAGGCCTCGCCCAGCAGCTGCCGAAACAGCGGGTTGCGGGCAAAGCCGCCGTCGAGGAACAGGGTGGGCTCGTGCTGCCGCACCAGGTTGATGGACGCGGCCAGGATATCGACCAGCCCGCGCAGCAGGTGCTGGTAGGCATCAACCGCCGTGCGGAAGCCCGACAGGTCCCAGGCTTCGGCGGGGCGCTCGGGGAAGGGGCCGGTGCCGTGCATGCACCACGGCCGAAAAGGCGGCGCGGCCGGGTCGGCGGGCCGCAGCTGCACCGAGGCTTTATAAAATTCGGTGCGAAACTCGGGCCGGATATGGAAGTGGTTGGCAATGTGCGCTACTTGGTAGTCGTGCTCGCGGCCTAGAAAAACCCTGGCCGCCGGCAGCGCCCGCCCGTCCGGCGCGAGGTAGCTCAGGCAGTCGCGCCGCAGCAGCTCGGGCGTGAGGGCCAGTTGGTTAAACGGGTTGAACGTCACCGCCCAGGTGCCGGTCGAGACGAGCACAAACGGCTGCTCGGGCTGGCTGAGGTAGGGCAGCACCGCCGCCGACGAATCGTGCAGGCCCGCGCCCACCAGCACGCCCTCCACCACCGCGGCGATGGGGTCGTGCAGCAGAGGGGCCAGCTTCTGGTCGATGCCCTCGCGGTAGACCCAGGCGTGGTAGTCGCCGCGGGCCACGTCCCAGAGTGCCGTGTGGCAGCCCACCGAGGTATAATCGCTAAACCTCTCACCCGTAAGCAGATACGACAGGTACTGCGGCAGGTGCAGGGAGGTATGAATGCGCGCAAACAGCTCCGGCTTGGCGTATTTAAGCCAGTACAGCTGCAAGCCCGAGTTGAGCATGCCGAGCGGGGGCGAGCACGTAGCCACCGCAAACTCCTCGGCCGACTGGCCCAGGGCGGCATAAAACTGCTCGGCCACGCGCTCGGGCAGGGGCTTGAGGTAGTTGTAGAGCGGGGCCACGGGCTGGCCGGTGGCCCCCAGGTGCACCCAGCTGGCCCCGTAGGCCGTGAAGTTGACGCCCCGCAGCTGGTAGTGGGGGTGGCGGCGCAGGCGCTCCCAGTGGCTGAGCACCCAGTGGCGCAGGCGCTCCAGCGTTTCGCACGGAAAGCCGTCGTCGTCCACCGTTTCGAGGCACACCTGCTGCTGCTCTTCCAGCAGCTGGCGGTTTTCGTCGAAAAGCAGCACCTTCTTGTTGGTCTTGCCAACGTCGAACACCGCGTAGATGGGCTTTTTCATAGTCCGGTCGAAACTGCGCTCCGCCCGCGCGCCTGCACCAGAGTGGCGCGGTGCCGGGCCTGGCGGTAGGCTAGCAGGGGCCGCAGCGCCCCGCCGCTCTGGCGGTAGGCCTCGGCCACCAGCGGCCGCACGTCGGTCAGGAAGGCATCGCGCAGCAGGTCTTCGGCCAGGGCCGCGTCGTTGGCTTGCTGGGCGGCCTGCAGGGCCGGGCGGTCTACGAGCAGGGCTTTGGCGTAGGCCGTCAGGATGTTATCGGTCGATTGCAGCAGGTCTTCGAGCGGGTCTTTGGTGTTGTGGCTGGCGTCAATCATG
>CAXTFI010000394.1:0-2354 GCA_964243255.1 uncultured Hymenobacter sp. | reverse complement strand
GAAGCATCTCGCTCGCGCCGCTAGAATTACTAACTCTAGCGGCGCGAGCGAGATGCTTCGGCAAGCGGACGCCAGATGAGCAGGACGTTCTATCAATCAGGACGTTCTAATAGATACCCTTAAAAAGTTAAAGCACCTATAAAACAAGCAATTATGTCCCTCATCCGCCTCGTTCTCGTTGATGACCACCCCATGGTGCGGGCCGGCCTGCAAGTGCTGCTACAGCCCCTGCCTGGCCTGGCTGTGGTGGCCGCCTGCGCCACGGCGGCCGAGGCCTACGCCGCCGTGGCGCAGCACCAGCCCGATGTAGTGCTGCTCGATATCAACCTGCCCGACCAGAGCGGCATCGACGTTTGCCGGCAGCTCACCGCCACCTATCCCGCCCTCAAAGTGCTGGTCCTCACCACCCTTAGCGAAAAAAGCTACGTGCTGCGCATGATGCAGCAGGGCGCGGCCGGCTACGTGCTCAAAAACGCCGCCCCCGAAGAACTGGCCGAGGCCATCGGCCGCGTGCACGCCGGCAAAAAATACTTCAGCGACGAGGTGCAGGAGCTGCTGCTGCAAGCCACGCCCCCCACCCCCGACCAGCCCCTGCTCACGCGCCGCGAGCGGGAAGTGCTCGCCCTTATCGCCGAAGGCCTCACCAGCCAGGATATTGGCAACAAATTGTTTTTGAGTAACTTAACTATCGAAACCCACCGCCGCAACCTGCTTGCCAAGTTTGGCACCACCAACACGGCCGCCCTCATTCGGCTGGCCGCGCAGTACGGCTTACTCTGAGCCCCGGCGCTAGCGCACGCGCTGGTTGTAGCGCTGCACCAGGCTTTCGAGCTCGGCCAGGCCGTAGCCGGGCTCACCGGCCGCCACCCGGCGGGCCAGCTCCGGGTCTTTCGCCAGCATAGCCGCCACCTGGCTGGCAAACCGGCTGGGCTCGATGAGCACGGCTGCCCCATCGGCGGCGCGCAAATACCAGCTCGTGGCTGGCCGTGCGGCCGGGGCGCCGCTGGTGGCCGGCGACGTGAGCACCGGCGTTGGCCCCATCAGGTTTAGCACTACGGGCGGCACGTATTGCACCACAAACAGCTCGACCGCGCCGGTGCGGCGGCGGGCGGCCAGGCGGCCGGGCTCGTTTTGGGCCAGCTTCAGCAGCTCGGAGTATTGGCCCTGCACGCGCATCCAGCGCACGTCGTCCACGGCCAGGGCCTTGGGCTTGGGGGCCGGGCCGCCGCCGGGGGCCACTGGGTAGTAGAAGACCATGCCATCCAGGCCCGTGGTGGTGGCCGGCAAAAAAGCCCGCAGCGGCGGGCCCTTGCGCAGCGCGGCCGTGCCCCAGGCAAAGCGCTGGCCCAGCACCCCCACAAATACCTGGCTGGTATCGGGCGGGGCGGGGCGGGGCAGCGGCAGCAGGCAAGCCAAAATCGGCAAAATGCAGAGTATCATGCGGTAAAAGACAAGCGCAACAAGCATAACAGCAAAAACCCGGCCGCCCGCGCCGCCGCTGCCCCGCCACCCGCGCCGCCAAAGCTACCCCAGCCCGGCTTAGTGGCCGCTGGCCGTTGGTAGCGGACTAGTGGCTTTCACCCGCACATACTCCCAGCTCATGCCGCAGCCGGTGCCGGTGGCAAATTCCAGCTTGCTACTGGTTAGCGCCGTGATGTAATAGGGATAATACATCGGTTGGCTGCCGTACGTGTTGGTGGTTTTGAGGATAAGCAGCTGCTCGGTGCCCATGCCGGAGCGGCTGGGCTGCGTACGCGCCTGGAACGTGCTGGCTTCCACTAGCTTACCGTTATCGTAGCGGGCGTAGGCGCTATCGGACCCAAAAACCAGGCGGTATTCCTGGCCGGCGGGCACCGGGTCCATCTTACCCGTGATGCCGCCGCCCATCACGGCCAGGCGCCATTCGCCCTGCACCTGGGCCGGGCCATTTTCAAACCCATCAAACTCATTAAACTCATCGGCAGCGGCGTGCTGGCAGGCGGTTAGGCTGCTGCTGGCCAGGGCCAGCAGGCAGACCAGGCGTAGGGCTGGGTGCATAGTCAAGGAGTTGATGGCAGGCGAGTTATGCCAGATAGAGCCTTGTAACCAAGACTCTGTTGCACCCGCGCTCACAAATTTTTCACCACCTCCTCACTTGCGCCCCAGCCAGCTTTCAGGGTTGAGGTTGGCCGAGTTGCGCCACACCTGAAACTGCACCTGGGCCGTGCCATCGGCGTCGGTAGCGGCCGTGCCGATGGCGTCGCGGGCGTCTACCTGCTGGCCCTCGTGCACGCTCACCGCGCGCAGCTTGGCATACACCGTGAAGTACTCGCCGTGCTGAATCATGACGATGGTATTCATGCCCGGCACCTGCG
>CAXTFI010000393.1:0-2378 GCA_964243255.1 uncultured Hymenobacter sp. | reverse complement strand
CACATCGACGTGTTTCAGCCCAACGGCTACACCAAGGAGGAGCTGAAAATGGTGAACGAAACCAAAAAAATCATGGGCGACGACAGCATCCGCGTCACGGCCACCTGCGTGCGCGTGCCCGTAATGGGCGGCCACTCCGAGTCGGTGAACGTCGAGTTTGCCCACGATTTTGACCTGGCCGAGGTGCGCGACATTCTGCGCCACACGGAGGGCGTGGAGCTGGTCGACGACCCCAGCCAGAACAGCTACCCCATGCCCAAGGACAGCCACGGCCGCGACGCCGTACTGGTAGGCCGCCTGCGCCGCGACGACACCCAGCCTAATACCCTCAATATGTGGGTAGTAGCTGATAACCTGCGCAAAGGCGCCGCCACCAATGCCGTGCAAATTGCTGAGTATCTGGTGGCGCAGGGGTTGGTGTAGGTATTCTGTTGATTATCAATAAAATAGAACGTCCTGCTCAGCTGGCGTCCGCTTGCCGAAGCATCTCTACCACGCCGCTTAGAATTACTAATCTAACGGCGTGGTAGAGATGCTTCGGCAAGCGGACGCTAGCTGAGCACGACGTTCTATTTCTTTTTAATTGTCGTAATCTAAAAATGCAAAAACGCTGGCGCTGGGTATTGCTGCTGAGCCTGTTGGCTCTGATGTGGGCCAGCTTCAGCCAACCAAGCTACACCCCGCCCAGTCACGCCAACTTGCGCCTGCGGCTGAACTACCTGGAGCGCGTCATCCGGGAGGGGAGTGGGCCGGGTACCGCGCTGGGTGAGCTTACCCGGCAAAACCCGGAGTGGGGCCTCTTTACGCTGTCGTTTACCACGTATGCCCTCGCCAACCTGGCTGAACATGACCCCCAGCTTCGGCCCGAAGCAGCTAACTATATTGCGCTGGCCATCAGGCAGCTGCAGGGCTACCATATCCGGCAGCCCTTCGCTGCCGACTGGCCTGCCCCAGTTGAGGGCGGCGATACGCTGCCCCGCTCGGTGCTCTACCTGGGTCACCTAAACTTGATGCTGGGCTGCCACCGCCAGCTGCTAGCGAACTCGCCCTACTGCGCGCTACACGATAGCCTCTCGGCGGCGCTGAGTCGGCGCTACGCCCAGGCACCCTCGGGCAACCTGGAGTCGTACCCCGGCCTGCGCTGGCTGCCCGACAATACCGTGGCCCTGGCCTCGCTGGCGCTGCATAGTCGCCTCACGGGCAGCCCCTACGCCGCGGCCGGCCGGCGCTGGGTAGCCGCTGCCAAAACCAGGTGGCTCGACCCCGAAACCGGCCTGCTGGCTTCGCAGGTCGATGCCCTGGGGCGGCCTAGGGAAGGCCCACGCGGCTCCATGCTGGGCTGGAGTATCTGGTTTATTGCCCGGTTCGACTCGGCCTTGGCCCGCCAGCAATACCAGCGCTTCCAGGCCGCTTGCAGCACCAACCTGGGCGTGCTGCGCCTTTACCGCGAGCAGCCCGGCAGCTACGTCACTGGCGCGGGCGACGTAGATAGCGGCCCCCTGCTACTCGGCTACGGCATTCCGGCCACGGCCTTTGCCTGTGCCGATGCTGTGGCCCTGCGCGACGGGCGCAATGCGGCCCGGCTCCGGCGCGTTATCAGCCTGGGCAGCCGTGAAGTATTGGCAAACAACGAGTTGCGCTACGGCGTGCGGTTTATTAAGCTAGAAGTCAACCCGCTGTCCGAAGCCCTGCTGCTGTGGGCCGACGTGCCCGGCGGCGAGGAGCGGTAAAGAAAGCGACCGCCCGGCCGGGAAGGTTACCGTAGCTGCGTGTTAGCCTTGTGCTACTACCGCTTCCCTTACCCATGCCTATTCTCTACTGGCTGCGCAACGACCTGCGCCTGCACGACAACGCCGTGCTGGCTGCGCTGCTGCCCGCTACCGCCACCCTGCTGCCCGTGTACTGCTTCGACCCCGATGCGCTCGGGCCCGATGCCTACCTGGGTTTGCCCAAAACAGGCCCGCACCGCCTGCCGTTTTTGCTGGCCTCGCTGGCCGATTTGCAGGCCAGCTACGTAGCGCGGGGTTCGGATATTCACTTTGTGGTGGGCCGGCCCGCCGAGGTGCTGCCGGCCCTGGCGCGGCAGCTGGGCGCGCGGGCCGTGTGGGCCAGCGCCGAGCACACTACCGAAGAAACGACCGCCGAAGCTGCCCTGGCGGCGGCACTGGGCCCGGCCGTGCCCCTCCGGCTGTTCGAAACCCGCTCGCTGCTCGACCCCGCCGACCTGCCCATTGCCGTGCGCGATATCCCGTTCTCGTTCAGCAAGTTCCGCTTTGGGGTGGCTGATAAGATGCGCGTGCGGCCGCCGCTACCGGTGCCGCAGCAGCTACCGCCGCTGCTCGCGAGCCTGGTGCCGGCCGCCTTGCCCAGCCCCGCGC
>CAXTFI010000392.1:0-2390 GCA_964243255.1 uncultured Hymenobacter sp. | reverse complement strand
CGGCATCCTGAGCATGATTGAGCAGGGCGGCTTCCGCATCGTGGAGCTTCAAAAACTAACGCTTACCGCTGCGCGCGCCGGCCAGTTTTACGCCGTGCACAGCGAGCGTCCTTTTTACAACGACCTCGTAAAGTACATGTCGAGCGGCCCCATCGTGGCGGCCATCCTCGAGAAAGACAACGCCGTGGCGGACTTCCGCACGCTTATTGGCGCTACTAATCCGGCTCAAGCGGCTGAGGGCACCATTCGTAAGAAGTACGCGAAGAGCATTGAGGCTAATGCCGTGCACGGCTCTGATTCGGACGAGAACGCGCAGATTGAAGGCAAGTTCTTCTTTACCGCAGATTCAAACTGATTTAACGGATTTCGCGGATACGCCCGCTGCGCGGGCTGACTGCTTTTGGGTTTTGCGCGGTAAGCTTTAGCTTGCCATCTTATCTGTTTTGCTTTAGGTTTTAAGTGAAAAGCCGCTCTGCATGTTGCAGAGCGGCTTTTTCTTTATACTTAAAGTGGACTAATTTTGTGCCAAATTTGTATCGACGAGCTTACTTTTAGCGGTTGAAACCGATGCGGCCGGTGTTTTTTGGCTCGCTCACGAAGGTGGGCTCTTCGCGGTTGTAGATGTCGGCCAGGGACATAGCTTCGGTGACGGGCGTGGTTTGGCCCAGGGTGGTGGCCAGCGCCTGAGCTTTGGCCTGCTCTAGTGGCGCGAAGGCGTAGGAGGCAATGAGGCGGCCTTTGCGCAGCAGCGCCTTGTCGATACGCGCTAGGTCGGCGTTGAAGGTACAAATAATCTGAATGTGGAAGCCATCGGACAGCAGCCCATCGCTGAGGTTCAGCAGGTTACTCACGGCGTTGCTGCCGGTGGCGTCGCGCTTGGTCAGCAGCTCCTCGGCATCCTCGATGAGCAGGATGGAGTTGGTGTTGTCGTGCAGCAGGTTGATAAACTCGGGGTCGGCGATGCGCAGCGCCAGGTTGGGCGGAATGAACAGCTTGGGCTTGTCGGTAAGGCCGCAGAGGTGACGGATGTAGCTGGTTTTGCCGGTGCCGGCCGGGCCGTGCAAGATTACCAGGCCCTTGTCCTCTGGCGTTTGCAGGCGCTTCACCACGGCCTCGTGCACGGGCAGCAGGTCGCTGTTGTAGCTGGTATCCAGGTCGAGCGCCGGAATTTTGAGCGGCAGCGGCGAAAACGCTAACTCTTTGTTTATCAGCTGCAACACCTTAATGCGTGAGCGCTCTATGTGGCCGTTGCCGAGCTGCGCTACCAGCAGCGCGCGCACCTTGGCCAGCAGGTCGGCATCGGTGCGGGGCGAGTAGAACAGCTCCGCGCCCTGGTCGCCATAAGTCGATTGCCGGTCGAAAAGCAGCAGCAGGTGCGGGCCCGGCAGCAAAGCGTAGTGGTTCAGCTCGGGTTCTTTGTCGGCTTCCTCCACAAACACCGAATGCGCCACCGTGGCCTCGTCCAGGTTGCAGGTTTCGGCCAGCGCCTGCCACACCACCTGGCGGGCTTCGGGCGATATCAGCTGGTACACCTCTTGGCGCGGCAGCTCCCCAAACGTGGCGTAAAACCACTTGGTGGGTACAAAGTCGCCGTAGGCAGTGAAACTCGACCAAAGCTCCGGGGCAGCCGTAGCCACAGTGGGCGGGATAGGGGTCATATAGAAATAAATAAACCAGCCTAGCGCAGACCTAAAGCGGCTTCAAGTCAAGGCGTTAGAATTTTTAGAAAGCCATCCAACACGAAAAAGCACATCATGCCTATCTCGCGTCCGCTTGCCGAAGCATGATGTGCTTTTTCGTGTTGGATGGCTTTCTAAATAACCTCAATTAAAAATCAGATAATTAACACTTTACCTCTCCACTCTGCACTTTTGTAAAAAGCCATGCTAAGCCGAAACCAGCGACTCGGATTGGGCGCTTTCGGCTACCTGCGGCTCGTGCTTGTGCTTGAAGATGAACACGAATAGCACGGCAATAACCAGCGCATAAGCCGCGAAAGCCAGCCAGATGCCCTGCCAGTCTTTATTGCCCGCGGCATCGGTGAAGTAGTGCTGGATAACCAGGCCACTTATCGAGCTGCCCAGCACGGCCCCAAAGCCGTTGGTCATCATCATAAACAGGCCCTGGGCGCTGGCCCGGATGCTGGGCTGCGTTTGGGTTTCGACAAACAGCGAGCCCGAAATATTGAAGAAGTCGAAGGCCATGCCGTACACGATGCACGAGAGAATAATCATCCAGAGGCCGCCGCTGGGGTTGCTGTAGGCCAGCAGGCCGAAGCGCAGCACCCAGGCCACCATGCTGAACAGCATGACCTGCTTGATGCCGAAGCGCCGCAAAAAGAAGGGAATGGCCAGGATAAACAGCGTTTCGGAAATCTGCGAAATCGACAT
>CAXTFI010000391.1:0-2391 GCA_964243255.1 uncultured Hymenobacter sp. | reverse complement strand
TTGGTGATGGTTTCCTGCTGCTCCAGCTCCACCGTTTTGGTGCGCATGTCGATGGTTTGCTGGCGCTCAAGCAGCGGAATGAGCCAGTACAGCCCCGGCCCCCGCGTGCCCGTGTAGCGCCCCAGCCGAAACACAATGGCCCGCTGGTATTCCTGGGCAATGCGCAGGCTCATGGCCAGCAGCACTACGGCGACGATAATAAGCGGTAGGAGCAGCATAACCAATTAGGTTGAAGGGTTTGGTGGGTATATCGCGCCCGGTACGAGAATATTACCCCTACAACCCGCGGCTGCTAAGACTGTTTACCAAGTATTTGCAGCGTCTTGCCATCAGGCGCACCCTTGAAAAACTTTGCCAGCACCGCCCCAAAAACCGGATTAGCGCCGGGCACCGCCGCAAACAGCGTCATCGACGATTTTAGCTTCAAGTCGTCGGGGTTACCAAAAATGCGGTTGGCGTCGCTGCCGGCCAGTTCCAGCAGGGCCGTGCTTATTTCCACCAGCCGCCCGCCCAGCACCGGGTGTTGCGCATACGCTTCCGCCTCTGCCAAATCCTGAATGGCGTAGTGCCGGGAAATCTCACTAAACCCCAGGCCCTGAATTTGGGGAAAAATAAACCACATCCAATGGCTGCGCTTGCGGCCGTTCTGGATTTCGGCCAGCGCCTGCGGGTAGGCCGTGGCCTGGGCATCAAGGAAGCGTTGGAGGCTGGTTTGGGTAGGCATGGCAAGTGGGCTTAAGCGTGTTGGCATCAGGTTCAGACAGTTGCTTTACGTGCCAGCTTCTCTTTTATCCAAGCCACGATTTCGGGGAATTCGATTTGGCCCGATGCAATGCTGATTACGAAATCATATTTCTCATCCTGCGTTGCGCGCAAGTTTCCCCAAAGTGCATCAAGAGCAAGCGCATTAACACGTAGCCCGTGCGCTTATTACCATCTACAAAAGGATGATTCTTTACAATGCTCTCCACGATTGCGCCGGCCTTTTCGGCAGAAGTTTTATAAAACTCTGAGTCTCCAAAACCCGCAAACGGCCGGTCGAGGGCCGCTTGCAGCAAGCCCTTATCCCGCACGCCCGACGAGCCGCCAAATACCTCTATCAGCGCCTGATGGATTTCGAGCGCTTCCTGATACGTTATCACTTAGCCAGCCGCTCAAGCAGCTCTTTGTCTTCGAGCAAGATGGTTTTCAGGTGTAAGGATAAGCGGGCTTTCTCGTGCGAGGCTTTCTCCACCTGGCGCAAGTATTGCACTAGCTCGCCTAATATCTCATCAGGCAGTGTATCAATAATTTGGGTGATTTCCTGTTTGGGTTTCATAGGGGGTAAAGGGATAACACGGTTAAGCAGCTTGGCAAAAGCTGGCTATTGATTGAATAAAGTTACCGGTTGGTGGACAGCGTGAATTATGACGCGCTAGACTCACGCCAGTTTAGGTAAAGCCTTTGATGTAAATCAGCATGCATTTGTTGTGGTGACTCTACCAAAATAGTTTCAAGGCCAAGCTGTGCTGCACCTTCTATGTTGAGGTAGCTATCATCAAGAAAAATAGCTTGCTGTGGCCTAACCTCTAGATAATCAAGCACAATTTGGTAGGCTTGCTTTTCTGGCTTCCTGGTTTTAAGTTCGTGAGAGCAAAATATTTTATCAAAATGGCCTAAGCTTTCACAGTACTTTATTCTCCAAACCTGCTCATGAATGCTATTCGTGTTGGTTAGGGCCACAAGTCGATACTGCCTTTTCAAGCTGCTCAAGAGCGTATTGATTCCTTCGTATGTATCAAGGTATAGCGCACACCAGCCCTCGTCAAATACTTTGTCGGTAAGCTTGAGGTTAAGGCGTCGAGAGATTTCAGTTCTAAACTCTTCATTTAAGACCTCACCTTTTTCAAACTCATCAAAGAGTTCGTCGAATTGAAACTTGTCTTTAATAGCATCGACACGTTGCCCTGATGCTAAGGCCCAGAATTGAAAGACGTTGTCAAACGACAAATCAAAAACTACTTTGCCTAAATCAAAAATCAACGCCTTGTAGGTTTCCATAAACTACCGTCCCACCACCGGCAGCACCGCCACGCTCTCGTGCCCCTGGGCATCCACGCTCACCACGCCGAAGATGAAATTGTCCTTGCTAATGTTCAGGTTGGCGGTGGTGCCGGAAATGGGGAAGCGCTGCTGCCACTGCGGGGCGCTGGTTTCGCGCACCAGCACCACGTAGCCGGCCGGGGCGGGGCCGCCCTGTGGGGCCTGCCAACGCAGCTGGGTGCGGTTGGTGAGTTCGGCGGTGAGCACTTCCACCTTCTGAGGGGCGGCGGGGGCCAGGGCCAGGCTGGCGATGGTAGCCAGGTTTACCTGGGTGGTGCGGCGCAGGTAGCGGTAGTCCACAAACTCGGG
>CAXTFI010000390.1:0-2402 GCA_964243255.1 uncultured Hymenobacter sp. | reverse complement strand
CGCGACACGCGCACCGCCGCCGAGCACACGTCGGCCCCCGTCTTGCTGATGCGGATGCTTTCGGCGTTGGGGATAATCTCGTGAATAAGCTCGGCCACTTCTACTTCCAGCTCGTGCATCATCGAAAACGTGATGCCGTCCTCCAGCTGCGCCCGAATGGCGTCGTCGACGCGCGGGTAGGCATAGCCCAGCGACAGCGGACCGATACCCATCTGATAGTCAATGTATTCGTTGCCGTCAACGTCCCACACGTGCGCGCCCTTGCCGCGCTTCACGTACTTGGGCGCCGCGCCTTTGGTGTACTGGCCCGGCCCCTTGGCCAGGGTCTGGGTCACGGGCGTCATGATTTTTTGCGCCCGCGCGTAAAGCTCGTCGGATTTCTGGAAATTCATAAGACTGGAATTGGGCAGGCTAAAGCATTAAATAAGAACGTCATGCTGAACGCAGTGAAGCATCTCGCTCGCTTCGTTGAATTATTACCCCTAGAGGGGCGGTAGAGATGCTTCGGCAAGCTCAGCATGACGACCTTTTATATTATAAAAAAGCAGCTACTACTCGGCAAATTCATTCTCCACCACCTTGGTTTTGGCCCCGAAGGTATGCACGCCATCACCGAGCCGCTCGCCGATGCGGCGCGCAATGTGCTGGCCCGTAAAGCCTTCGTATTCAAGTACTTCGCTTAAAAGGCCTGGCTTGTACCAGCGCTCTTTCAAGGCCAATGGCAACACTTTAGCAGTCAACTCATTAGCCAGCAGCAATTCGGCCAGGATGGAGTAGAGGCCGCCGGTCTGGAAGTGGTCCTCCACCGTCACCACCAGGCTGCCGCCGCGCACCACGCTGAGCACGGCCGCTTCGTCCAGGGGCTTGAGGCTGCGCAGGTTCACGAGGCCCACCGAGTAGCCGGCTTCGGTGAGTAAGTCCCTGGCAATCAGCGTTTGCTCGAACAGCATGCCGTAGGTGAGAATGGTCACGTCCTTGCCTTCGGCCACGATTTCGGCCTTGCCCATCTCAAACGGGGCGTGCTGGTAGGTGGCGGGCCGCGTGTTCACGCGCAGGTAGGCGGGGTCGGGCGAGGCCCAGATGGCGGGCAGCATGGCCAGCATGTCCTGCTCGTCGGCGGGGGCGAAAACCGTCATGCCGGGAATGCCGCGCATCAGCGACACGTCCTCAATGGCCTGGTGCGTCGGGCCGTTGCCATCCGATAAAAAACCCGGCACAAAGGCGCTGATTTTCACCGGCAAGTGCGGAATGCCCACGTCGGTGCGAATAAACTCAAATGCCCTCAGCGTGAGGAAGGTAGCCAGCGCGTGCACCACCGGCACGCGCCCGCGCAGCGCCAGGCCGGCGGCCGCGCCAATCATGGTTTGCTCCGTAATGCCGGTGTCGATAAAGCGCGGGCCCAGCGGGCCGGGCAGGTTGCGGATAAGGGCGCGGTTTTCGGCCGTCATCACCAGCAGACGCTCGTCGGCCAGGGCAGTCTCGTGGATTAATTGTTCATAGTTCATAAATCGCAGATTATGCAGATTGGGCAGATGTCGCAGATTCGGACGGCGCGTAGTCGGCGCACCCCGCGCAGAAGGAACTTCGTTCGCAGGCTCTAGAATCTGCGACATCTGCCCAATCTGCATAATCTGCGATTATTAGCGGACGGTTAGGGTTTCGCTGGTGAGCGTGGTGGCTTCCTGGCTGTGCAGCTCCTTGAGCAGCTCGGTTACTTCGTCGCTGGTGAAGTTGCAGAACCAGCGGTCGGCGCGGCGCTCGATGCTGGGCAGGCCGCGGCCGCGCACCGTGTCGCAGATGATAACCGAGGGCTTGGTATCGCTGAAGGGCAGGGCCGTGAAAGCTTCTTCTAAGGCAGCGAAGTCGTGGCCGTCGATGCGCTTTACTACCGCGCCAAACGCCTCAAACTTGGGGGCCAGCGGCTCCAGCGGGATGAGGTCTTCGGTGGCGATGTTGGCCTGGAAGTGGTTGCGGTCTACCACAATCGTCAGGTTGTTCACCTGGTGGGCGCTGGCCACCAGCAGGGCTTCCCAGCAGGTGCCTTCGTTGAGCTCGCCGTCGCCGGTTATCACGATAACCTTCTGGTTTTGGCCGCGCATCCGCGCATCCAGGGCCACGCCCAGCGCCACGCTGGGTAGGTGGCCCAGCGAGCCCGAGTGAAACTCCACGCCCGGCACGCTGCGGTTGGGGTGCCAGTAGATGGAGTCGTTGGCTTTCAGGTGGTTGCTGAGCCGCTCCTTGGGCATGAAGCCCAGCTCGGCGAAGGTGCCGTAGAGGGCGGGCACGTCGTGGCCCTTGCTCAGGAAGAGGTAATCGCGCTCGGGGTCCGTGAGGTTGCCGGGGTGCACGTTGAGAAAGTCGGCGTAGAGGTACACCAGCAGGTCGGCGCAGCTCAGCGAGGC
>CAXTFI010000389.1:0-2411 GCA_964243255.1 uncultured Hymenobacter sp. | reverse complement strand
ATGAGTAAAATCCTTCGCCTGCACTCCGGTGGCAACGAGCAGCTGCGCGGCTGGCAAGAGTCGCACCGCCTCGAAGGCTCGGTCATTGACCAGATTACGGACCCGGCGGGCGGCAATGCCAAGCGCACGGCCACGGCCATTCCTACTCCTTTTGGGCAGTTGCATTTGCTGGCGGCGGCCTTTGAGTTTGCGGCGGCCAACCCCGGTGCCAATTCCATGTATCACCGCCTGGTGAGCCAGTGCTGGGACTTGCTGGAGTTCATTTTTTACGCCAAGGATACTGATACCTACCGCCTGCGGTTTGTGGCTTGGAAGCGCAACGAGCAGTTGGCCGCCCTCAAGAGCAACCCGCGCACCAAGCTCCTCGGCGATACGCTGGATTTATACCTGGCCGACGACCCGCATTTTCAGGATATGGCTAGCCTGTTCATGATTTTTGCGGAGCACAAGAATGGCTCCGACCGCCGCCTGCTAGGGGCCACGTCGCCGTTTACGCTGGTGTTTGCGCACCCGGCGTTGCAGGCGCTGCCGGTGGCGCGCAAAAATGGCGAGGGCCAGTACTTTGACAACCGGGCGGTGCCGCTAACGGCGCGGCCGGTGCCGTTTCAGGAGTATATCTACGGGCTGTTCACGGTGGAGCGGTCGCTGCGCGACGGCAACTTTGCGGGCAGCATCTACAAGTATCTGCGGGCCGTGGACCAGCACAAGGTCAACCAGCTTGACCAGCAGGGGCTGACGGCCGACGCCTTCCGGGCACCGTTTCAGGAGTTGAGCGACGAGCAGGGCAACGTGGTGCAGGTGCGGGGCATCCCGCTGCGCCGGCTGGCGCACACCCAGCAAGCCATTAGCAGCGACTGGTTTATCGAGCCCAACCCGACGCTGAAAAGCGCGCACGCGCGCCTGCCCCTGGTGCTGCGGCCGGGCCTCGACCTGAAGGGCTCGAACTACTTTGGCGGCACGCCCGGCGACGACACGGCCGTGGTGGGCTACGCTGCCCCGGCCGGCCACGAAAAGCTTGAAACCCGCGAGCTGCCCGGCCTGGGCGAATTATACCCATACCTGACCGTCAACGACTTCCTGGAAGACGTGTTGGTAGAAGTGCCGTTTGCGGTCAACACCGAGCGCTACTTTTTTGGGCAGGTGCAGGCCGAGCCGGGGCAGACCCTCGACAACCGGCCCTTCCGCTACCTGTTGCCGCTGAAGCGGGCCTACTTCGACTACTTTCAGCCCGAAGACCTCGACCGCTACCTGCGCCTGACGGTGTTTTCGAACCACGTGCAGGTGCAGCTCACCATACCGGTATCGGGCCAGCGCAGTATGGTGTATGAGCGCCGCTACGCCTTGCCCGCCCCCGGCGCGCCCGCCGAGCAGGCGGTGCCCGCCACCCCCAGCACCGGCGCCGACCGGCCCTACGGCGGCGGCCGCCTCAGCGCCCGGCTCAACATTGGGGTGTTCCCGTTCTATAAATTCCTGGCCCCAAATGAGGCCTACAACAACGCTTACTCGGTGATGCTGGCCGACGCGGGCGAGGGGGCCAGCTTGGCGCAGTTACGCTTTCTTACCTACCAAGGCACTGGCTTGCAAGAGCTTAGCCCGGCGACGCCGGGTAGCCTGCGCGGCGTGGTGGCCCGGCCGCGGCAGCCGCGCAGTCCGCGGGCCCCGGCCAGCACTTACTATGAGGTGCGCGGCACGCACTTCGACTTGCTCGAAGTGGCCGTGCCGGTGGCCAGCCAGTACGCGGCCTTTGCTACGGGCCTGCTGGCCCCGCGCTTCCGCACCGACGTGGGCGGCACGAGCCAGTACACGTTTGCCGTGGATTTTGGCACCACCAATACCCACGTGGCCGTGGCCGCCGACGGCGCGGTGGCCCAGGCCCTGCGCATCGGCGACGAGCGCGAGATGCAGGTAGTGCTGCTCAGCAAGCCGCTGCCACCCGGCGACTACCCCCTGCCGCAGCGCTACGGCGTGCCCAGCCTGGGCACCATGTACACGGCGGCCCTGACGCAGAACCGCGAGTTTGTGCCCACGTTTATCGGCGTGCCGGGCGCGGAGGTGTCGTTTCCCATTCGCACGGCTACCTGCGAAACGCCGCGCTTCACGGCCGAGGGCGACCCGCTGCTGTTTGGCGATTTGAACATCGGCTTCTACCTCAACCACGACGCCAGCCTGTATGCGCAGCCGGAAGATGGTGTTTATCAGACCAATCTGAAGTGGAACACCGAGGCCGACACCGTGGGCGCGGGCAAGCGCCGGGTGCGCATTTTCTTCCGCGAATTGCTGCGCCTGCTCAAGCACAAGGCGGCGCTCAACAACGGCGACCTGAGCAAGGTGCGCCTAGTGTGGTCGTACCCGGTGAGCATGAACGCGGCCGACCAGAGCTTTTTTGAGCAGGTGTGGCAGCAGGAATACGC
>CAXTFI010000388.1:0-2437 GCA_964243255.1 uncultured Hymenobacter sp. | reverse complement strand
GAAGGAAAAGGTAAAATCGTGGATGTCCTAGCCCCCACCTACGATGCCGTAGCCCGCTTCCAGGGCGGCCCAAACGCCGGCCACACGCTCACCTTCGACGGCCTCAAGCACGTACTGCACCAGGTGCCGAGTGGCATTTTTCACCCGCATATCCTCAACATCGTCGGCAACGGCGTCGTCCTCGACCCCGTCGTGTTTCGCGGCGAGCTGCAAAAGCTCACTGATAGGGGAGTGGATTGGAGCCAAAATCTCTACATCTCCAAAAAAGCCCAGCTCATCCTGCCCTCGCACCGCGCCCTCGACCGCATCAGCGAAGAAGCCCGTGGCAACACCAAAATCGGCAGCACCCTCAAAGGAATCGGCCCCACTTACTCCGATAAAGTCGGCCGCGTTGGCCTGCGCGTCAGCCACATCCTGCTCCCCGATTTCCAAGAGCGCTACCAGGAAGCCGTAGCCCACCACACTACCATTGCTAGCTACTATCACAAGGAATTAGAAATCAGCGAGTTCGAAACTGATTTCTTCTCCGCCGTCGAGTTCCTGCGCACCCTGCAGCTCGTTGATACCGAGCATCTACTCAACGACCTCCTCAGCCAAGGCAAGCGCATCCTCGCCGAAGGTGCCCAAGGCTCTCTGCTCGATATCGACTTCGGCACCTATCCCTACGTCACCTCATCAAGCACCATCGCCGCCGGCGCCTGCACTGGCCTCGGCATCGCTCCCCGCCATATCGATAAGGTATACGGCATCACCAAAGCCTACTGCACCCGCGTGGGCAGCGGTCCCTTCCCCACGGAGCTAACCGACGAAGTCGGTGAGCAAATCCGCCAAGCCGGCCGCGAGTTCGGCTCTACCACCGGCCGCCCCCGCCGCACCGGCTGGATAGACTTGCCCGCCCTCCGCTACGCCATCATGCTCAACGGCGTCACCGAGCTCCACCTAATGAAAGCCGACGTGCTCGATGGCTTCGCCGAAATTCAGGCCTGCACCCACTACCGCACCCCCACCGGCGAAAGCACCCCCCGCCTCCCTGACCCCGGTGAACTCGAGCAAATAACCCCCGAGTACGTCACCATTCCCGGCTGGCACACCAACCTCACCCAAGTCACCGATGCTGCCCAGCTTCCTCAGCCCCTCCAAGATTACTTAGCCTTCCTGGAAAAGGAGCTACAAGTGCCCATCCGCATCGTCAGCGTCGGCCCGGATAGAGTGAGTACACTCTTTCGCTAATCCGGAAACAGAGCAGTTACGAAACATAATGAATTGTTTCTGCCCTGCAAATACCCCTGCCTCAGGCCATTGTGCTGCCTCTGCTTCCAGAACAGCTAACCCTTCAGGCCAGGGGTCATTGTCAAAGAGACAATCCCCAATAAACTTGCCACTCGGCTGCCGGCTCACATACAGCTTTAGCCAATGAAAAGGTTGAAGCGCGAACCTTGATAACAAGTGTGGCTTGAGGAGCTCCAGAAAGTGACTGCCGTCCAATTCATCCGGGTACTTTGCCCATGTTCCCTGCACATGCAAGGGACCTAGCATTGTATGCCATAAGGCATCATTCTGTGTGCTAAAATCTAGCGAAGGTTCATAGCCTCCCAATAGCGCCTCAACTACAACCGAGAAAACACTATCAACATAATTCCGCGCCCCAGTTTTTAGTGCCTCCGCATCCGTGCTGCCAATACCGGCCAAACAGTCAACAATACCATTAAGTAAGAAGAGTTTGTGAGTAAGGCACAGCCGAAGCCCATAAACTACTGCGTTAGGGTGCTCAGTTCTCTCAAACACGCTGCTTTCCAAAGCAAGCTGTCCGTTATTAAATAAAAGCTGTCCATCGCTTACCTCTATAGAAAATGCAGGAAACTGTAAGGCTATCTGCTTACACAACTGCCTCTGAAATTCTCGCTCAGCAGTGGGTGTTTCAGAGGCAGTTGTCTTTTCAATTAAAGCAACTTGCTCAGTAAAGCCCAGTAACTTTTTCACTTGTGACAATAAGCTCATTTTTAATTAGTAGAATGTAGTAGAAAAGTCGATTGGTAGTTACAGCGAATGTAAAGTAGTTTGAGAGAGGTAACAATATTTTTCTCCACCATTCTCAGCTACTTACAACCCTCGACTAGCTTAATTCGTAGTCTACCGCTTGACCGCCTAAAAAGCCCACCTACCTTTGCAGTCCCAAACGGCAACCGGCCCACTGGAAATCTGGAAAAACGCAAGTATCCCAAAAAAAGCAAAGCCTACGGAACTCCTTACTCGGCCAGCGTGTATTACTCGCTGTGCCGTCTCTGCAAGACCTGGGAAAAGAAATTTTTCGAACTTCTTGCAAAGCCGGAAAAGCTCACCGTACCTTTGCACCCCGCTTCAACCGGAGGCGGCCAGACTGAAAAAAGGGCTAGCGAAAAAAGACCAGAAAGTTTCGCTACGAATTTGGAAAGTCAGC
>CAXTFI010000387.1:0-2442 GCA_964243255.1 uncultured Hymenobacter sp. | reverse complement strand
TTATCCAGTCGGAAGCCAGCCCGTTGAGGCGGGTAAAATGTTCGTTGGTAACAACGGCCGCCGGCAGGTAGGAGGCCACGTAATGCAAGTACACGCAGTGGGTAGTGGGTAAGAGACTATCAGCACAAAGGTCCGGCTAACAAACGTTAGGCCCCGAGAAAAGGCTGCAAAAGCCGGAATCTTATACATAATCAGGTCGGGGCCGGGTGGGGCGGCGCACTAGCGGCCCGCGGCCTGGCGTTGGCACCGTAGTTGCCTGCGCCACGCTGGCCTTGCTTTGCCTTTCCTTATGCTGCATTCACGCTTTACCCGCCTGGGCGGGTTGCTGGCTTTGTTTTTGGCCCTCGGCCACGGGGCGGCCGCCCAGAAATACACCACGGCGCTGGGGGCCCGGCTGGGGGGCGGCAACTACGGCATCACGCTGCAGCAGCGGGTGGCCTCGCGGGTCACTATTGAGGGCATTGCCGGGCTGGGCGAGCGCGAGTACAGCGGCACGGTGCTGGGCGAGTACCACTTTGGCATTCTGGGGCCCAGCCTCAACTACTACTTTGGGGCGGGCGGCCACGTGGGGCACAACAAGGACACGGGCAATTTTAGCGGCCTCGACGGGCTGGTGGGAGTCGAGTACAAGGTAGCGTTCGTGCCCGTGGTGCTCAGCTTCGATTTTAAGCCCACCCTGGAGTTTGGCGGCGACGACTACGCCCGGTTTCCGACGGCGTTCTCCATCCGCTACGTGTTCATCAAGCGCAAAAGCGGGCTGCTGGAGCGCTTTCGGCGCTAGGCGCTGGCGGCGCGGCGGCCAGCAGCGTAGGCCAACTTTTCGGCGCGGCACCCTCTTCGGGCCCCCAAGCCATTAACACAGGCTAGCCCGGTCACTTAACCGGCCGAACTGCGTAGGTGCTACGCGGCACAGCCTGCCAAGTACCTGGCAGAGCAACTCCCGTACTTTTAGCTACGCCTTCTCCTGTTGCTTGTATGCCCGCTGCAATCCCCCTCGCCGATTTATTCACCGCTGAAGATTGGGTTACCTTACTCGACGTGTCGCTGACCGGCATTCACCTGGTGCGCCCCGTTTATACACCAGATGGTTGCACCATCGTCGACTTCGCCCTGGAGTACCTCAACCCCGCCGCGCAGCGCATGGCGGGCCTCTCGGAGCAGCCAGGCAGCACGCTGCTGGGCTGCTTTCCCCACACCCTCGCGGCGGGGGTGTTTGCCTACTACCAGCGCGTGTTCGCCACGGGCGAGCTGCTCAGCTACGAAACCAACTACCAGGCCGACGGGCTAGATAACTACTTCAGGCTCAGCGCCCGGCGCAGCGGCGCGCATCTGGTTGTCAGCTTTACCGATACCAGCGACCAAAACCGCAGCGCGGCCGAAGAGGCCCTGCGCGAAAGCCAGGCGGCCGAACAGGCTGCCCGCGCCGAGGTGGAAGCCCAGCGCCAGCGCTTCCACGAGGTGCTGATGCAGCTGCCCGCCCACGTGGCCGTCTACTATGGCCCCGACCACATCTACCAGTTCGTTAACCCGCCCTACCAGCGCATGTTTCCCCACCGCACCTTCGCCGGCCGGCCGTTTTGTGAAGCAACGCCGGAGTCTGAGGGGCTGGGCGTAGTCGCCTTGTTTGACCAAGTGTACCAGACCGGGGAGCCATTCTACGCCCAGGAAATGGAGGGCTGGTTTGACTTTCAGGGCACCGGCCAGCCCGAGCAGCTGTTTTTCAACCTCTTCCTGCACCCGCTGCGCGACGCGCAGGGCCGCATCGACGGCATCCTGGATTTTTCCTACGATGTGACCGAGCAGGTGCGCGCCCGCCGGCAGGTCGAGCAGCTCAACCAAGAGCTGGAAGCCCGCGTGCAGCAGCGCACCCAGCAGCTGGCCGCCCAACAAGGGGAGCTGCAACGCGTTTTTGAGCAGGCCCCGGTGGCCATTGCCGTGTTTCGCGGCCCCGCCTACACCATTGAGCTGGCCAACGACTTGCAGCTTGCTATTTGGGATAAAACGCGGGAGCAGGCGCTGGGCAAGGGGCTCTTTGAGCTGCTGCCCGAGGTGGCGGGCCAGGGCTTCGAGCAAATTATTACGGGCGTTATGGCCACCGGCCAGTCCTACGTGGGGGTTGATGCGCCGGCCAGCTTCACGCGCCACGGCGTGCGGGAAGGGATTTTTGTCAGCTTTGTTCACCATCCCCTGCGCGAAGCCGACGGCCGCATTAGCGGGGTGGTGGCCGTCATCCATAACACTACCGAGCAGGTACTAGCCCGCCAGCAGGTGCAGGCCCTCAACGAGGAGCTGAGTGCTATGAATGAGGAGCTTCAGCAAAGCAATACCCAGCTCACCCGCACCAACGTGGACCTGGATACGTTCGTCTACACGGCCTCGCACGACCTCAAAGCGCCCATCACCAACATCGAAAGCATCGTGCTGGCCCTGCGCGACACGCTG
>CAXTFI010000386.1:0-2454 GCA_964243255.1 uncultured Hymenobacter sp. | reverse complement strand
GCCGTACACCAAATAGTACTGGCCATCCGCATCCTTAAACACAAACTGGTCGATGGGCTGGGCGTGGTTTTCAAATTTACCCACCAGCGGGTGACCCAAATAATCGCGGAAAGGCCCGGCCGGTTGGTCGGCCACCGCTACCCCGATGCCCCCCACCTGCTGGTCGTTCTGAATGTCGTTGGCCCCAAAAAACAGGTAGTATTTACCACCCTTGGCCACGATAGCCGGCGCCCACATGGCCCGCTTGGCCCACTTCACGCTGGCCGTGTCGATGATGCGCGGGTGCTTGGTCCAGGTGATGAGGTCGGGCGAGGAAAAGGCATCCAGAAATACCTGCTGGGCGTAGGCTTTGCGCACCCCCACGGCCTCGTTTGCCGGGTACGTATCGCCGACAACGGCCGAGAAGGTGGGGTAAATCCAGTACTGAGAGCCGAAAATAGCGGCCTCCGGGTCGGCGTACCACCCAGGGAAAATGGGGTTGCCGGCCGTGCGCGCGGCTGGGGGCGCCTGGGCCCCCGCGGCGTAACTACCAGCCAGCAACGCGCCGAGCAAAAGTGCTTTCTTCATGGCGAAATAAGTTTTTTAGCGCGTGCCTACCCCCTCCGCGTGCTGCCGGCTGCCGCGCAGCCCGTACCAGCCAATGTAGAGGTAGCACAGCACCGGCAGCGCCAGCGCCCAGCGCAGACCCGGCCCGTCGGCCACCGCCCCAAACAGCAGCGGCACCAGCGCCCCGCCCACGATGGCGGTGCACAGTAGCCCCGATGCCTGCTCGGTGTGCCGGCCCAGCCCGGCCACGGCCAGCGTGAAGATGGTCGAAAACATGAGCGAGTTCATCAGCCCTACCGCTAGCAGGCTCCACATGGCTACCGGCCCGCGCGTACTTACCGACAGCAGCACTAGCAGCACGGCCCCTGCCGCATTAAAAGCCAGCAGCTTATTGGGCGAGAATTTATTTAGTAAATAAGCCCCCGCGAAGCGGCCTACCATGGCCGCACCCCAGTAAAATGCCACTTTTTCGCCGGCCGCTTGCGGGGCCAAGCCGCCCACGCTGGGCAACGCAAAGTAGCTAACTAGGTGCGAGCCAATGGCGACTTCGGCCCCTACGTAGGCAAAAATGCCCACCACCCCCAGCACCAGGTGGCGGTAGTGCCAGGCTTGGCTGCGGCCGGTGGCGCCGGCTTCGTCCGCGGCGGGAGCCGCTAGCTGTGGCAAGTCGACGCGGCTCAGCAGCAGGCTGATGAGTAGCAGCGCCCCGCCAATGGCCAGGTAGGGTAGCTGCACGGCCCGAACGTCGATGCTAGCCGCCGTGGCCGCCGAGCTGAGCTTGGGCAAGCGGCTCAGTAGGAAGGCGCTGCCCAGCACCGGCCCCAGCGTGGTACCCACCGAGTTAAACGCCTGCGTGAGCGTGAGGCGGGCCGAAGCCGAGGCCGGCGGCCCCAGGATGGCCACGTACGGATTGGCCGCTACTTGCAGCAGCGTAATGCCCGATGCCAGCACAAACAGCGCCCCCAAAAACAGGGGGTAGGAGCGGTGGTCGGCGGCGGGGTAAAACACGAAGGCGCCCAGCGCCGCCACCCCAAAGCCCAGCAGCATGCCGCGCTTGTAGCCCACCCGCGCCACCAACTGGCCCGCCGGAATGCTCATTAAAAAATACGCCCCAAAAAAGCACAGGTTAATTAGGTTGGCCTGCGTGTAGGAAAGCCGGAAAATGGCCTTCAGATACGGGATGAGAATATCGTTGAGCGAGGTGATAAACCCCCACAAAAAGAAGAGGGTCGTAACGGCACTCAGCGCCGAAGTGTAGCGCGGGGCGGGGCCAGCGGCGGCCGGCGTGGTGGGTGGGGGGTAGGAGAGGGGCAGTGCCATAAGCTAGTACAGGGTGGCAAGTGGGCCCTAAGATATTTGCTGGGCCGTTAGTTTGAAGCCCCGAAAATACCCGGTGGGAGCTATCGCGCCGGCTAGTATTTGTTTTTGATAAAAAACTACCAGAACTTACCCGGCCGGGCCCCGACCTTCGCCCCGGCGGCGACTTCTTTTTTTCATCCTATCGCGTATGCGTATTTCCAAATTTTTGATGGCCGCCGCGGCCCTGAGCTTTGCCGCGCGGGCGGCGCACGCCACCGTGCGCCTGCCCGCGCTGGTGGGCAGCCACATGGTGCTCCAGCGCGAGAAGCCGCTGCCCCTGTGGGGCTGGGCCGCGCCGGGCGAGGCCGTTAAGCTTACCTTTCAAGGCAAAACGTACGCCGCTACCGCCCCCGACGCTACCGGCCGCTGGCAGGCTACGCTACCGCCTACCCCCGCCGGGGGGCCCTACACCCTCACCGTGCGGGGCCAAAACACCATTGAGCTGACCGACGTGCTGGTGGGCGACGTGTGGCTGGCCTCGGGGCAGTCCAACATGCAGTACAAGGTAACGGACCCCAACAAAGGCGGCTACCAGCCGGTGCAGAACGC
>CAXTFI010000385.1:0-2466 GCA_964243255.1 uncultured Hymenobacter sp. | reverse complement strand
TCGACCTCTTCTACCCCGACCGCATGGCCCAGCGCATCCTGGGCATGGGCGACGTAATCTCACTCGTAGAGCGCGCCCAGCAGCAGTTCGACGAGGACGAGGCCAAGCGTATCAACGCCAAGATTCGCAAAAACCAGTTCGACTTCAACGACTTTCTCGGCCAGCTGGAGCAAATCAAGAAGATGGGCAACCTGAAGGACCTGGTAGGTATGATTCCGGGCGCCTCCAAAATGATGAAGGACGTCGAAATCGACGACGACGCCTTCAAGCCGGTGGAAAGCATCATCAAGAGCATGACCAAGCAGGAGCGCGCCCAACCCGACCTTATCAACGGCTCGCGCCGCCGCCGCCTCGCCGCCGGCTCCGGCACCGACATCCAGCAGGTGAACGCCCTGATGAAGCAATTTGAGGACATGCGTAAAATGATGCGCACCATGAACAAAATGAGCCAAACCAAAGGCGGCATGGCCCAAATGGCCAAAATGATGGGCGGCATGAAAGGCGGCGGTATGCCCGGCATGGGCCGCCGGTAGGAAAGCTGCTGCTTACGGGGCCAAAACAGAACGTCATGCTGACGAAGGAAGCATCTCTACCGCATCGTTGAATGGTGCGGTAGAGATGCTTCCTTCGTCAGCATGACGTTCTGTTTTGGCAGTTATCTACTTGGTAATTAAAATCCGCGGGATATCTTTTTCCCGCAAGTCAATATCACTTGGTAATGGCTGTTTCGCAAATTCATCGAAACAAACAGTACCGTGACCTTTAAACTTCATTTGCGGGTCATTGATAATAATTACGTGCGGAAAGGTGCCGTATTCTTTATCGTCCCGCATCAAGGTTTGCTGGCTGCCGAGGCTGGGGTCATTTAGTACGTTGGCGTACACTAGTTGGCCTTGGGGTGCTTGCTTAAAATAAAGCACTTTGCTCTCGATGTGGCCGTTGCAAGGGTCGGAGCAACCTGCTAACAATAATCCAAATAAATGAAAGAATAATAGCTTGCGCATGAGCAGGGAAAGCAGCTTACTGGTCAGTTAACCGTAGGGGAGGGATGTGTAGATTTTTGTAAATATCAGCTAGCAACAATTCTAATCCTAGCGTTGGTATCGGCAGCTTATCAGTGAGTTGACGATAGGAAATTAAATTCCAAGTGTCGTTGGAAACGCGAGTGTAGCTTTCTACAAGTAAACGAGTTTGCGTGACTAGCACGTACTGCTGCAACGATGTAATCTGCCGGTATTGCTCGGCTTTCCAGCCCCGGTCGTGGGCCTCCGTGCTGCGTGATAACACCTCCACGATAAATACCGGCCGGTGCACTGTAAGAGGGTCATTATCGTCGGGGTCGCAGCTAACGACTACATCTGGGTAGTTATAGTAAATTCCAGCCTCCACTGCCAGCCGCACGCTCTCCGAAAATACCTCGCATTCACGCTCACCAAGTTGCTGTCGCAGCTCAAATACTAGATTATTAATCAGCTTATTGTGTGCTTTGGTAGCACCTGATTTTGCCTCTGGCGACTCAGAGCCATCAAGCGGAAATAACTCGCCGTGGTAGTACTCATGGCGAATTTCTGAATACTCTTCAAAGGCAAAATATTCCTCGACGGTGTAGCGGCGTTGGTAGATTGATTGGGCAGTTGACATACTGTGAGAAAATCAAGTAATCCACTCAATAGGCTGCTGAACAATCTGTTCAGCGCGCTCCATTGCACCTTCTAAAGATAGAGCCTGACTGCTAAAAAGTACCGAAAAAGAGCTAGGTTGGGCAATAAAATCCTTGACAGGCCACTTAAGTAAATAGGTATGACCCTCGTTGTTCAATTCTGGAGTTTCATCCGACATATCAAAGCCATCACTCTTTTCTAACTCATAGTAGAAGTCGTAATTAAGGCGGAAAATCATTACAGTTTTCCGCATAATTCCGTCATAAAGCCAGTAGCCTCTTTTTACTTCAACCTCAATTAGCTCAGTTGACGCTGACATGGCAATTTACACCGCCGAAAAATCAAACGACTCCAAAAACTTCGTAGTGAAATTACCAGCCTTAAAATCCTCACTGTCCATCAGCGCCAAGTGAAACGGAATGGTCGTTTTCACACCTTCCACTACAAATTCATTGAGTGCGCGCTTCATCTTCACAATACACTCCTCGCGGGTTTGGGCCACGGTGATGAGCTTGGCAATCATGGAGTCGTAGTTGGGCGGAATCTGGTAGCCGGCATACACGTGGGTATCAACGCGCACGCCGTGGCCGCCGGGAATGTGCAGCGTGGTGATGCGGCCCGGCGCGGGGCGGAAGCCGTTGCGGGGGTCCTCGGCATTGATGCGGCACTCCATGGCGTGCATCTTGGGGAAGTAGTTTTTTCCCGAAATCGGGATGCCCGCCGCTACCTTAATCTGCTCCTTAATAAGGTCATAGTTAATGATTTCCTCGGTTACCGGGTGCTCGACCTGGATGCGGGTATTCAT
>CAXTFI010000384.1:0-2531 GCA_964243255.1 uncultured Hymenobacter sp. | reverse complement strand
CGATTGCAGCAGGTCTTCGAGCGGGTCTTTGGTGTTGTGGCTGGCGTCAATCATGTAGGCCACGGCCGGGTTGTGCACCGCCGCGTCCTGCGCCGCATCTACCAGCTCATTGAAAATCAAGAAGAGCTGAAAGGGCTTGATGCTGCCGGTGGTCAGGTCGTCGTCGCCATACATCGAGCCGTTGAAGTGGAAGCCCCCGAGCCGCCCGAAGTGTTGCAGGCGGCCCACCAGCTGCTCAATATTGGTGTTGGGCAGGTGGTGGCCCAGGTCGACGAGCACCTGCGCCTGCTGGCCCAGCGCCTGGCACAGCGCGTGCGAGGTGCCCCAGTCGGGTATCACCATCGAGTAAAAATTAGGCTCGTAGGGCTTGTACTCGATGAGCAGGGTCCAGTCGGAGGGGAGGCCTTCGTAAATGGCCGTCAGCGCCTCCTGGGTGCGCTGGTAGGCTTGCCGAAAGTGCTGCTGGCCCGGAAAGTTGGACCCGTCGGCCAGCCACACGGTGTGCACCTTGGCCCCCAATTGCTCACCGTAGCGAATGCACGCCAGGTTGTGGGCCACGGCCTGCGCCCGCACGGCGGCATCGGTGTGCGCCAGCGACCCAAACTTATACGACTGCGCCTGGCCGGCCTGGTCCTGAAACGTATTGGAATTAACGGAATCAATGTGCAGGCCCGCGGCGGCTAGCTGCTGCCTGATGGCGGCCGCATCAGCCGGAATATCCCACGGAATGTGCAGCGAAATGGCATTAGATGAGCCATTTAGCTGGTGCAGCAGCGCCACATCGGCAATTTTCTCTTCCAGGCTGCGCGGCTCGCCGCCCCCCGGAAACCGGCCAAACCGCGTGCCGCCCGTGCCCAGCGCCCAGCTCGGAATAGCTACCTGGAACTGCAGCAGCTGCGCCACCACGCCCGCGGCACTCACCGCGCCGCGCCGGTCCAGCTGCTCGCTAAGATGCTGGTAATTAGCCCTGTGGTCAGCTTCCAAAGGCGCGTTGAGGTCGTGGAGATGCTGGGTGGGAAGCATGAGCGGAAGAAGTTGAGATGACGAAAAGGGGGCGGCGTGTCAGAAGCTGGCTAGTCGCCGGCGACAGTTACAAAACACTTATTTCGGACGGTTTCAACCTTTCTGCACTCTCCTGGTCGGGCAGCACTACCTAAATTGAGCCCCGGAACTGTTACGTTCTGGCTGACCCTGGCGGGGACCCCACCCCCTAGCCCCCTCCCCGATGGGGAGGGGGAACTAGTTTTAGCTTATAGAGCTAGTTTTTAAATTAGTAGAGCTAGCGACTAGTTCCCCCTCCCCATCGGGGAGGGGGCTAGGGGGTGGGGTTGCCGCCAGGGCGAGCATAGCCCCACCCCACCTAAATCGACCCCCGCCGAATCATATAAAACGGGTTGCGCACCTTGCCGCGCTGGCCGGCCAGCAGCATAGTGGCCGCCGTGTGGCCCATGTGCTGAAAGTCGGTCGTAATCACGGTCATGCCCAGCAGCTCTTTGAGCGGCGTTTCATTAAAGCTGATGATGCCGATTTCGCGGCCCAGCAGGTAGGGCGTCTGGCGGATTTTCTTGACCAACTCCACCAGGTCGGTTTCGCGCACCACTACGTAGCAGGTGCCGGGTTCGAGCACTTCGTCGCGGGCATTTTCGCGCACCGCGAAGTCCTTGTCGTTGTAGCTGCAAAAGTGGCGGAAGCCCTTGTCAATCTCCAGCGGGTAGTTGTCGTCGCTGGGCAAAATCATGCGCATGCGCGGGTATTTTACCAGGTCGGCCGCGGCCGAGTCGAGGGCGCCGCCGATGTCGCGGGCAAAGTCCTGGCACACGGTCAGGCAGTCGTAGTTGAGCGCGGGCACGTCCTTGTCGAGCAGCACCAGCTCGGCCGGCGGAATGCTGCGCAGCACGCTCAGATACGCCTCGGGCGGCGTGGTATAGGTGAAGTGCGGCATCACCACGTAGTAGCTGTACTTGCCGAGGCTGCGCTCAATAATTTGCCGAAATAAGTCGGCGCTGTAGTGGTGAATCTGCAAGTCGACGGTGGCGCGGTTGCCCAGCCCTTCCAGAAACGCGTAGTAAATCTCTTTCTTATAGGAGCTTAACTTGTTGAATACCAGCAGGATTTTGAGCTTGTCGTGCTCGCGGCTCAGCACGTAGTAGCCCTTGCCCTGCACCGAGTTGATGTAGCCGCGCTCGCGCAGCTCGCGGTAAGCTTTTTCCACCGTGTCGCGGGCCAGGTAGTACTCCTCGCTCATCTCGCTGATGCTGGGCAGCTGCACGCCCGTTTTCAGCTGTCCCCGCTCAATATCGGCGATAACGGACTGCACAATCTGCTTGTACTTGGGCGTCTGGTCGAGGGGGTTGAGCTGCAGCTGGTACATGGGGTAGGCGGGCGGGGCGAATGGTCGCGCAAGCTTAGCGCTTTTCCTGCGGATACCGACTGGCTAAGCGCTGGCTGAGCGCGGTTTTCGAGGTTGGCGAATATAGTCGCCCTCCGTGTGCAGCCCCACCCCCCGGCCCCCTCCCCTGCGGGGGAGGGGG
>CAXTFI010000383.1:0-2633 GCA_964243255.1 uncultured Hymenobacter sp. | reverse complement strand
TGGGCTCCTGCCCCACCGCCGAGCCCATGCCGCGCTCGCACATGCCGTGCGGGCACCCAAAGTTTAGCTCAAAGCCATCGGCGCCCGCGTCCTGGCTTTGGCGCACAATGTCGTGCCACTCCTGCCGGCTCTGCACCATGAGCGAGGCGATAACGGCGTGCTGCGGGAAGCGCTTTTTGACCTCCGAAATCTCGCGCAGGTTGTCGGCCAGCGGGCGGTCCGAAATCAGCTCAATATTATTGAAGCCCACCAGCCGCTTGTCGCGGTAATTGACGCCCCCGTAGCGGCTCGATACGTTGATGACGGGCACGCCCAGCGTTTTCCACACCGCGCCGCCCCAGCCCGCATCGAAGGCTTTCATCACCTGGTAGCCCGAGTTGGTGGGCGGCGCCGAAGCCAGCCAAAACGGATTGGGCGATGTAATTCCGGCAAAGTTTATGGAGAGGTCGGGCATGATTTCAGTTATCAATTCACTAGCGGCTTGACGCGTTTACCGCGCGCTGCGCTAGTGGTTTTCTACTTGCTCAAAAACGCGTGGATACCCCGCGCCGCCACCTTGGCTTCGGCCACGGCATTCACTACCTCGGCCCCACCATTGCGGGCATCGCCGGAGGCAAAATACTGGGAGTTAGTTGTTTGCCCAGCGGCATTGGCTATGATGCGCCCCCGACCATCCAGCTCCAGGCCCGGAATGTGGTGCAAAAAGTGGGTTTGCTTAGCCTGGCCCGTGGCCTTGATAACCATGTCGCAGGGCTGCACAAACTCGGTGCCGGGCACCTGCTGCACACGCCCGTCTACCACCGCCGTGCGGACGAACCGCACCCCGGTTACGTAGTCATCGCCCAGTATTGCGAGCGGAGCCACGCCGAATAACCCCTTCACGCCCACGCTTTTAGCTAAGTCGTACTCAAACTCGTAGGCTCCCATTTCCTCCTTTTCGCGCCGGTAGGCTAGTAGCACAGTTGCCGCCCCCAGGCGCGCCGCTTCGGAGGCCGCATCCATGGCCGTGTTGCCGCCGCCCAGCACCACTACCGTGCTTCCTACCTGCATGGCCTGCTGGCGCTGGCGCAGCTCTTCGATAAACTCGACGGCACCCACGCAGTTGGTTTTCTCCTCGCCCGGCAGGCCCAGCGCGCTGGTTTTGCCCAGGCCAATACCCAGGAAAATGGCGTCGTACTCGGCTTCGAGGGCGGCCAGGTCAGCGCGGCTGGTGATGGGCGCGTGGTAGCGCACCTCGTAGCCAAACTGCCCCTGCAAATACGCCATTTCAGCCAGGGCTTCGTCATTGGTTATTTTATAAGGTGCTACTCCATAGATAGTTAGCCCCGAAGGCTGGGCTTTGGCCTCGAATACAGTCACCGCGTAGCCGAGCGCCCGCAGCTCGCAGGCCGCCGAGATACCGGCCGGCCCCGCCCCTATCACGGCCACGCGCTGGCCGGTGGCCGGGCCGGGCGCGAAGAGCTGTTTGTTCGTCGCAATGGCCTGGGTGGTGGCGTAGCTTTGCAGGCGGCCAATCTCTATCGGCTTCACTTCCTGCAAGTTGTACACGCAAGCGCCCTCGCACAGCACCTCCGTGGGGCACACTTTGCCACAGGCGTTGCCGAAGTAATTGGCCTCGTAAATCGTGCGCGCCGAACCAGTGACGTTGCCCGAATTTATTTGCCGGATGAACTGCGGAATGTCGATGCCCGACGGACACGCCTGAATGCACGGCGCATCGAAGCAAAACAGGCAGCGCGCGCTTTCATACAGCGCCTCGTTGCGGCTCATGGTGGGCTTGAGCTGCGCGAAGTTTTCCGCGAATTCCTGGGCGGTGGTGGGGGTAGAATATTCGGCCATTATAACGGTTCGTTGTAAAAGAACGTCATGCTGAACGCAGTGAAGCATCTCGCTCGCAGCAGTAATTCCAACGTCAGAAATTAGTTGCCCACCCGTCATGCTTCACTGCGTTCAGCATGACGGGTTGGCAAAATGCTACAACTCCACCAGCTTCTCGTACGTCTCGGGGCGGCGGTCGCGGAAGAACTGCCAGGTGGAGCGCACCTCATCAATCAGGTCGAGGTCGAATTCCGCAATCAGCAGCTCGTCGTTATACTCATCGGCCTGGGCGATAGTCTGCCCGCGCGGGTCCACGAAATAGGACGTGCCGTAGAAACGGCCCAGGTTCCAGGGCTTCTCCTCCCCTACCCGGTTGATGCAACCCATGAAGTAGCCGTTGGCCGCCGCATGGGCGGGCTGCTCCAGCTTCCAGAGGTACTGCGAGAGGCCGGCCACCGTGGCCGAAGGATTATACACGATTTCGGCGCCGTTGAGGCCCAGCACCCGCGCCCCGTCGGGGAAGTGCCGGTCGTAGCAGATGTACACGCCCACCTTGGCGTACATGGTCTGGAACACCGGGTAGCCCAGGTTGCCGGGCTTGAAGAAGAACTTCTCCCAAAAGCCGTTGGTGTGCGGAATATGATTTTTGCGGTACTTGCCCAGGTAGGTGCCATCGGCGTCAATCACGGCGGCCGTGTTGTAGAGCACGCCGGCCGACTCGCGCTCGTACACGGGCACAATCATCACCATTTGGTACTTCTTGGCGTATTCGGCCATGCGGTCGGTTGTGGGGCCGGGCACGGCTTCGGCCGAAG
>CAXTFI010000382.1:0-2636 GCA_964243255.1 uncultured Hymenobacter sp. | reverse complement strand
GCCTGGCCTCGCAGCTGCTCACCGACGTGCACTCGCCGGCCCAGTACCGCGTGAATGGCCCCATGGCCGACGTGCCCGCCTTCTACGACGCCTTCGGGGTGAAGCCGGGTCAGAAGCTCTACCGCGCCGACTCGGCGCGGGTGAAAATCTGGTAGGTGGTTTGGAGTTACTAAGGCTGTTTTGCTAGATTACGCAGCACGTTATGCTGCGTAATCTAGTAAATGCCAATGGCTAACAGTTTAAAAGCCTCAGCCTTTACGCCCGCCGACGCCGTGCGCGAGCGGCTAGTCCAGCACGATTTCAGGGCCTTGAAAACTGCGCTGCCCAACTGGCCCGCGCCCGAGCTGGCCCGCTTTATTGCCGGGTAGTCCGAGGCGCAGCTTCGGCTGCTGGCCCTGGCCGTGGGCATTGTGCTGTGGGGCTCGCTGGCGGGCCCCAGGCTGCCGCTGGTGCTTAGAAATTTTGCGCGACGGGCTGCTATAACAGTTTGGCAAACAGGTGCTTGTGGTAGCGCCTAATTCAGGTTCAAGCCAAACAGCAGCCCAAACCAAAGCTTTTGCTGGTAGAGCCAGTAGGCGGCATCCTTGCCCAGCAGGCGGTCCACGCCCACGGCGGCGCCCACGTTGAACACCCGCGCGTCGTAGATGACGGCCGCCCCACTGTGCAGCACAAAGCCTTCGTACTCCACGGCGGCGTGCCCGCGGGTGAGGTCGGCGGTGATGTCGGACGAGCCCAGGCCCGTGAACAGGCCGTAGCCCAGCCCCACCGTGCGAATGAGCGGGGCCGTGCGCCCCGACGGCGCCCGGTGGCGGTTGAGGTGAAAAAAATCGAGCCGCCGCCCAAAATAAAGCGCCGCGTTGAAGTTGGTATTGAGCTGCGTAGGTACGCCCTCGCGGCCGGGCCGCACTTTGAAAGGCAGGGTGAAAATATCAAAGTCAAACTCGCGCCGCAGCAGCAGCACGTGCCGGCCCTGGCGCAGCCCGTAGCGCAGGGGCGGGGGCGGCGGGGCCAGGGCCGGCTGGTACAGCAGCACGGTGTCGGCCGCGGGCTGCTCCACGTAAAAGCGGTGGTGGGGCACGCCGGCCACCGCCCGCGCCAGCGTCGAGTCGTTGGTTTGAATAACCTGGTAGTAGTCGGCGTCGAGCTGCGGCAGGCGGCCCACCGCGCAGCCCGATAAGGCAGCCGCCCCCAGCAGCCCCGCCAGCGCGGGCAAAAACCGGCGTTTGCTAGCGTGGTAAAAAGTAGTTTTTTGCATATGCAGACCGTTAGCTTCTAAGTTGGGCTCGTAAGTTGGGGCCAAGGGCAGTGAGTAGCAAACCCGAGTTGGGGCGTAGCCTGCGCCGGCCGACCGGCGCGCCGGCCAACCGGTTGCCGCTGCTTAGGTCGCGCGGTTCAACGACAACCGGTGGGCCGGCGCGCGCCGGCCCACCGGGGGCAGGACCAAGCCGACAAGTTGGTAGGGCGGCGCGATACGCCGCAATTTGGGCTAGCTATGGCTATTAGCCAGCGGGTGGGCAGCTAGTAGACTGCCCACCCGCTGGCTACGATGAACATAAGATGAGCCAGCTGCCAGCAAATACGAGGGCTGTACTTTTGCCACTTTCCTATCTCGTCCTGGTTTTTTAGTAGTTGATGTCACGTTACTCCCTTTGCCGGTTGCCGGTGCTGACTGCCGCCGTGCTTTTGCTAGCGGGCCGCGCCCTGGCGCAGGGCCAGGTTACGCCGCCGGCCTCCGTTACGCCTGGCCAGCAGCCGGCCGCGGCCTCCGCCCAGGAGCCCGTGCACCAGCAAGCCGATTCGGCCGAGAACTGGAGCCTGCACTTTCAGCAAACCATTATTCAGCAGTGGCACAATGACTTGAGCCCGCGCTACGCTGGCGACCACAGCCTGCAGGCCCGCGAAAATGCCAAGCTCTCGCTCACCACTACGCTCTTCCTCGGCCGGCGGCTGTGGCGCGGGGCGGCGGTGTACTTCAACCCCGAAGTAGCCGGCGGCAGCGGCCTGAGCGGCGCCACCGGTATCGGGGGCGCGCCCAACGGCGAAACGTTTCGCATCGGCGACCCCTCGCCGCAGGTGTACCTGGCCCGCCTCTACCTGCGCCAGCTGTGGGCGCTGGGCCCCGGCCAGGAGCAGGACGACGACGACCTCAACCAGCTCAAGGGCCGCCGCCCGGCCCGCTACCTGGCCCTGAACCTGGGCAAGTTCAGCATCGCCGACTACTTCGACCAGAACAGCTACTCGCACGACCCGCGCACGCAGTTCTTTAACTGGAGCCTGATGAGCGCCGGCGGCTGGGACTACCCCGCCAACGTGCGCGGCTACACCGTGGGCGGCGTGCTCGAATACGTGCAGCCCGGCCTGGCCCTGCGGGCCAGCGTCACGGCGATGCCCACCGATGCCAACGGCCCCACCCTCGATTTTCACTACGACAAGGCGCAGGCTACCACCCTGGAAATCACGCGGTCGTATGCCCTGCGCGGGCACCCCGGCGCGGTGCGGCTGCTGGGCTTTCGCAACCAGGCCGCCATGGGCAGCTACGCGCTGGCCGTGCGCGACGCGGCAGGCGGGGCCCAGGGTATACCCGACGTGACGGCCGCCCGCGCCGACCGCCGCACCAAGTACGGCTTCGTGGTGAA
>CAXTFI010000381.1:0-2637 GCA_964243255.1 uncultured Hymenobacter sp. | reverse complement strand
ACATCTCGCCGTTTTCGCTCACCAGGGCCAGGCGGTCCACGTCGGGGTCCACCACAATGCCGAGGTCGAAGCCGCCTTTTTCCAGCACTTTGGCAATGTCGCGCAGGTGCTCGGGCAGCGGCTCGGGGTTGTGGGCAAAGTCGCCGGTGGGCTCGCAATGGATTTTCTCAATGGTTTCGACGCCCAGCGCCGCCAGTAGCTGCGGCACGGCAATGCCACCGCTGCTGTTCACGGCATCTACCACCACCCGAAACTTCTTGGCCGCAATGGCCGCCGCATCTACCAGCGGCGAGGCCAGAATGGTCGCAATGTGCTCGGCCAGAAAGACATCATCGGTAGCGTACTTGCCCAGCTTGGTCACGGGCGCAAACTCGATGCTGTCGCCTTCGGCCAGGGCCAGCACCTGCTCGCCGGCCGCGGCCGACAAAAACTCGCCGTGCGCGTCGAGCAGCTTCAGGGCGTTCCACTGCTTGGGGTTGTGCGAGGCCGTGAGGATGATGCCACCCGCCGCCCGCTTGGCAGGCACGGCCATCTCAACGGTGGGCGTGGTGCTCAAACCCAGGTCAAGCACGTCAAAACCAAGGCCTTGCAGCGTAGCCGCCACCAGGCGGCTCACCATCTCGCCCGAGATGCGGGCATCGCGGCCGATAACTATCAGCTTGCTGGTAGTGTCCTGGGAGGCGGCCCAGGTGCCGTAGGCGGCCGTATATTTCACCACGTCGAGGGGCGTGAGCCCCTGGCCAACTGGCCCACCAATAGTGCCGCGGATGCCGGAAATAGATTTTATGAGGGTCACAATTCGTTGCTTTAGCTTTGCAAAAGTAGGTTGGTGGGCCGGTTGTTCGCCCGTTATCTATACTTACTACTTAAGTGGGATGGCGGGTAGCTGGCGGCGGCAGCCGGCCGGTCTACCTGGCTCATGCAGGTGCTTACGCATCGCAATGACGCGCTTCCTCGCTTTTACTTACTAGCCTCATTTTATGGAGAATCCCCTGCTTGCCCCTACCCGCCGCCCGGCCCAGCTCGAAGCCTTCGGCCGCCTGCTCGACGTGCTCGACCGCCTGCGCCAGGAGTGCCCCTGGGACAAAAAGCAGACCCTGGAAAGCCTGCGCCACCTCACCATTGAGGAAACCTACGAAATCAGCGACGCCATTCTGCGCCACGACCTGCCCGACCTCAAAAAGGAACTGGGCGACGTGATGCTGCACCTCGTGTTCTACGCCCGCATTGCGGCCGAGCAAGGGGCCTTCGACATTGCCGATGCCCTCAACGCGCAGTGCGAGAAGCTGATATACCGCCACCCGCACATCTACGGCGACGTGCAGGCCGACGACGAAGCCGCCGTGAAGCGCAACTGGGAGCAGCTCAAGCTGAAGGAAAAGGGCAGCACCGGCGGCGTGCTCGGCGGCGTGCCCACCTCCCTGCCCGCCCTAGTAAAGGCCATGCGGATTCAGGAAAAAGCGCGCGGCGCGGGCTTCGACTGGGACGACCCCGCCCAGGTGTGGCTGAAGGTGCAGGAGGAGCTGGCCGAGTTTGGCGCGGAGTACGGCCACGGCCAGCCCCCAGCCGATGCGGACCAGGCCGAGCGCGCCACCCAGGAGTTTGGCGACCTGCTGTTCTCGCTCGTCAACTTCGCGCGCTTTGCCGGCATCAACCCCGAAGAGGCGCTCGAACGCACCAACCGAAAATTTATCAGCCGCTTTCAATACCTGGAGGCGGCGGCCACGCGCGCCGGCCAGGCCCTGCCCGACCTCACCCTGGCCCAGATGGATGTATATTGGAATGAAGCCAAGACCACCGGCCGCTGAAAAAACCAGAAGCGCACGGCTGGTAAGCAACTGATTATCGGCGCGCGGCTACCCAATTGGCTGGCTCCGCCCACATTCTACCCAAACTAACCTCATCAACCTTAGGCCGGTTTCTTACGTTGGTTCCTCATTGGAAATTCAGCGGGCAGGCTGGCAAGTTCAGCGAGTACTTTTCGGCCTTCAGCGAAGGCTGGTCTACACAAAAAATATTCTACTAAGCCTGGATTTTACTGGCTTCGGCGTAGATTCGGCCCCGAAACTCTTTTTTCCGCTGGCGGCTTCACGCTTCATAACCTGACCGCCGCAACCCCGCTGTTTTCTTTTTTTACCCCTCAACCAACCCCCCACCTCCTACACTAACTGGACACATGGAACAGAAAAATGCTGTAACCCCGGGCGTTCGGCCCGCTGCGCCGGCCGCCTCGCAGGCCGCACCCGCTAAGAGCAGCGGCGGTGCCTCGCTATTTGCGGTCATCGTTATCGTGGTAGCTTTTATCGCTAGCCTTATCCTCTTCAAGTTTGTACTTGGCGACCCGAGCCACTTCTTGGGAGGTAACCCAGAAAACAACCCCAAGCCGGGCGACTACCTGGGCATTGTGTACAAAGGGGGCGTTATTGTGCCAATTCTGTTGACGATGTTGCTCTGCGTACTCACCTTCTCGATTGAGCGGGCGCTCACCATTGCCAAAGCAAAAGGCAGCAAGAGCATCGAGTCTTTCGTACGCAGCGTACGCCAGAAGCTGAACTCAAATGATATCTCGGGTGCTATCGCCATCTGCGACCAGCAGAAAGGCTCGGTAGCCAACGTAGTACGCGCCGGCCTGAAGAA
>CAXTFI010000380.1:0-2707 GCA_964243255.1 uncultured Hymenobacter sp. | reverse complement strand
CTCCGCTGCCGACGACCCGCGCTCGCCGCTCTTCGGGGCCGAGTACAGCCTGGATACCTTTTCCAATACCATTTACGGCTACTACATTCATCCTCAATGGGATAGCCTGGAATCGGACACGCTGTTTCTGAAAATTATTTGGGTTGACTACGACGATGGTGTGGCCATTCTGGAGTTTATCGGCGAGTGGAACGACGCCATCGAAAACGACGTGATGAGCCTCAAGCGCAATATCCTGGATGTGCTGCTGCACGAAGGAATTAAGCGCTTTATTCTCATCGGCGAGAACGTATTTAACTTCCACGGCTCCGACGATAGCTACTACGAAGAGTGGTTTGAGGAAGTGGAGGACGGCTGGATTGCCGGCATCAATTTTCAGGACCACGTGCGCCGGGAAATGAGCCAGTTCAATCTGGACAATTACATCAATTTTGGGGGTGAGCTCGACGACTTACCCTGGCGCACCTACGAGCCGCGCCGGCTGGTAGAGGAAGTAGGCGGCCTCTTGCAGCGCCGCCTGGGCTAGGGGGTAGCTTAACGCAAAAAGGGGAAGCTGGCCAGGCCAGCTTCCCCTTTTTAATGGTGCAATAACGTAGAAAGCTACTTAGTTTTTCTTGCTTTTGCGCTCTTTTTTGGAAACGTCGCCGTTTTCCTTTTCAGCGCCAGCGGCATCGGTTACGATGCGGCTCTGCTCGGCTACACTGCCTTTGTATACTTCCGGGCCGTTTTGCTTGCGCACTTTCTTCATTTTTTTTGCTTCCGACTTGCTCATCGGCTCCTGGGTAGGAGTCGTTTGGCGGGCGGCTACCGGGGTAGCAACGGAAACGGGGGATGCCTGAACGGCCGAAGCGCTAGCTAGCAACGCAACAAAAAGGATGTTTTTCATGGTGTTAGAAATAATTGCGAAGAGTTAGTACGCAATTTTCAGTCCTAATATCGGTAGCCTGGGGTTTATAGTTTTGCTTAGCGCTCATTTTTTTGCATTATGCGCCTTTTGAGCTAGCAGAGGCCTATTTTTTATTTTATTACAAGGCTTGAAAAATAAAGAATAGGGCAGGCTTCCTGCCAGGTGGCATAAAAAAAAGCCCTGCCCAGGGGGCAGAGCTTTCAAAATAAGTGGCGGGCCGCCGGGCTATAAGCCAGTGGTGGCCCGCCACTTACCAGTAATTACTTGGGGTCTTTAGCGTCAGCGGCATCGCCGATGGCTTCGCCTTTTTTATCAGCCGAGTCACGTACGGCGTCAGCCTTGTTCTCCATGGCATCGGCTTTGGCTTCGCCAGCTTCTTTAACGGCAGTGCCTTGGGCTTCGGCGGCATCCTCTTTTTTGCTGTCGCACGAAGCGAGCGAGAGGGACATGGCAGCTACGGCGAGGAACAGTACTTTTTTCATGGTGTAGGTTGGAAAGAGGTTGTTAGAGTTTCCAGTGTTAATACTGCCTTGCGGAGGAGGTAACCCGGACTTCCTTAAAAACTTACTTTTTGCGGAACGCCAGGCCAATGGGCACGCCCGTGAAGTCGAAGTGCTCGCGCATCCGGTTCTCCAGGTAGCGGGCGTACGATTCGGGGATGTACTGCGGCAGGTTGCAGAAGAAGGCAAACACCGGGTTGTGGGTGGGCAGCTGGGTGGCGTACTTGATGCGTACCATCTTGCCCTTCTGAATGGGCGGCGGGTATTTCTCAATCTCCTTGAGCATCACGTCGTTGAGCTGCGAAGTCGGAATTTTCTTCCGCTTATTCGCGTACACTTCCATGATAACTTCCAGGGCCTTGTGCACGCGCTGCTTGGTCAGCACCGAGATAAAGAGCACCGGCGGATAAGCAATCGGCGCAATTTTCTCCATGATTTTGGCCTCAAAATCGCGGGCGGTATTTGTCTCCTTGCCCTCAATTAAGTCCCACTTATTCACCAGGATAACGATGCCTTTGCGGTTGCGGTCGGCCAGGCCGATGATGCTCACGTCCTGGGCTTCGATGCTGCGGCTGGCGTCCAGGATAATTACGCACACGTCCGAAGCTTCCATGGCGCGCAGGGTGCGCATGTTGGAGTAGAACTCCACGTCCTCGTTTACGCGGGCTTTGCGGCGTAGGCCGGCCGTGTCGACGAGCATAAACTCGTGGCCGAAGGCAGTGTATTTGGCCTCGATAGAGTCGCGGGTGGTGCCGGCCACATCGGTTACAATGGTGCGCTCTTCGCCCAGCAACAGGTTGACAAACGATGACTTACCCACGTTGGGGCGGCCCAGGATGGCAATGCGCGGCAGGCCGGCGTTGGGCTCTTCCTCGCCTACTTCGTCGAAGTGGCTGACCACGGCATCCAGCAGCTCGCCGGTGCCCGAGCCATTGGCCGAGCTGATGGCGAATACTTCCGTGTTGCCCAGGCCCAGCGCGTAGAACTCGCCCGAGCCCTGGGCGCGCAGGTTGGTATCGGCCTTGTTGGCCACCAGGTAGATGGGTTTTTTGCTGATGTAGCGGCGCAGTACTTCGGCAAACTCTTCGTCCAAGCCGTGCAGGCCGGCGTCGGCATCCACCATAAAAAGGATAACGTCGGCCTCGTCGATGGCCAGCTTGACCTGGCGGTTGATTTCGCTCTCGAAAATATCCTCCGAGTTGTGCACGTAGCCGCCCGTGTCGATGACGGTGAAGTTGTGCCCAATCCAGTCGCCGTAGCCGTAGTGGCGGTCGCGGGTCACCCCGCTTTGGTTGTCCAT
>CAXTFI010000379.1:0-2726 GCA_964243255.1 uncultured Hymenobacter sp. | reverse complement strand
TTCACGCCCACCACCATAATCACGAAGGGGTGGCCGGGGCTATCGGGCCGGTCGAGGATGGCGCGCGAACCAGTCGTTTCCGTTTTCGCATCGAGCAGACCCACAATCTCTTCGCGCAAAATACGGTCGAGCTCGTTGGTGCTCACGTACTTGTCGCGGGCCACGCGCTTCTCAATGCGGTCGATGACTTTTACGGTGGTGTCGATGCCCACGTCGGCGTGCACGAGCAGGGTTTCGAGGTCGTCGAGCACGGCCTCGTCCACGGTGCTTTTGCCCACCACGGCTTTGCTGAGCTGGTCGAAGAAGTTGGTTTTCGTCTTCTGCAAGCCCTCGTCGAGCGCCTGCTGCTGCTCCTTGTTTTCCTTGTCTTTCTTAAAAAAGTCGAAGAGACCCATGAGGGAGGGGAATGAGGGTAGGAGGGCTTGAGTTAGGGAGGGAGCTGAAAAAGGTGGCGCTGGATATTTCGCAATAATCACCTCCTATCCTCCTACCCTCGCACCCCCATAAACTGAAAAAAGTCCCACGAAGGTGGGACTTTTTTGCTTTATCAGCGGCTGGTCGGCTTACTTGTTGCCGGCCAGTGCTTCCTGCACTTTATCAACGGGTACCATTTCCTCCTTGAAGGTATAGGCACCGGTTTTCTCCGAGCGCACGGCGCGGATGATTTTCGCCCAGTCTTTGCCCGTGGCGGTTTTCAGCGTTGCTACTACTTTCTTAGCCATGACTCAGGTTATTTAATTTCCTTGTGAACAGTCATTTTACGCAGAACCGGGTTGAATTTCTTCAGCTCGATGCGCTCGGGGGTGTTCTTACGGTTCTTGGTGGTGATGTAGCGCGAGGTGCCCGGCATGCCCGAGTTCTTATGCTCGGTGCATTCCATGATAACCTGCACCCGGTTTCCTTTCTTGGCCATCGTGACGGGAGGGGGGATTAATTTTTAATTTTAGGACTGCAAAGGTACGGCTTTTTCTGAAAAAAGACAACGCCTTGTCGGCCTGCCCTCTGCACCAGAAAAAGCCGGTGTGCGGGGCACAACGTTTTTTTTAGCAACAGTCCCGAAAAAATCCCTTCCTTAGCGAAAAGCGGCAACTAGTAAACGATGAAGCCCTGCTCCTTGGCCTTCTTCAAGGTGGCCATGATGCCGTTCTTGTTGATGGTGCGGATGGTGGAGGCGGCTACTTTCAGCGTTACCCAGGCATCTTGCTCGGGGATGTAGAAGCGCTTTTTCTGCAAGTTGGGGTAGAACTTGCGCTTGGTTTTGTTGTTGGCGTGCGATACGTTGTTACCAACGCGGGTGCGCTTGCCGGTCAAATCACAAACTCGGGCCATGATATCGAAGGGTTAGATGATGCTATTCCGAAACGGGCCGCAAATATCGGCAAATTTCAGCCAACTACCAAATTGTGAACCGGTGAGGTGGTGAAGTGGTGAGTTCTTACCAACGAATTTCACTAGTTCACCAACTCACAATTTCACTTTTTTCCAGGGGCAGTGGCGGCAGCCGTTGCCGCAGCAAAAACCCCGGCGGCGGTGGTACTGCGCGGTAAAAACCAGGTAGCCTTCGGGGGTGTGGTAGCAGTCGCCGGGCTGGAGCGGCAGCGCCGCAAAGGCGGCAAGGCGGGGGTCAATGGCCATTGGGCAGGGCGGCGATGCACTCGATTTCGACCAGCGCATCGAGGGGCAGCCGCGACACCTCCACGGTGGTGCGGGCCGGCCGGTGCGCGCCGAATACCTCGGCGTACACGGCGTTCATGCGGGCAAAATCGGCGAAATTCTTGAGGAAGACGGTGGTTTTCACGATGTTGGCCAGGCTCAGGCCGCGGGCCGATAGCACGGTGCGCAGGTTGGCGAGCACCTGCTGGGTTTGCGCTTCGATGGTGGTGGCCTCAATGCGCATGGTGGCGGGCACCAGGGGCGTCTGGCCCGAGCAAAATACCAGGCCGCCCGCCACAATGGCCTGGGCGTAGGGGCCAACCGCCTGGGGGGCTTCGGGGTGGTGCAGGGTTTCCATAGGGCTACAACTAAGGGGAGCGGCAAAGGTAGAAGTAGGGGAGGGATGACCCGAAACCGCCGCTGCTTTGTTTGTAATTTTGAACAGTTTACCTACGTGCCTTCTTACGCCCACCCTTATGCTAGCCGCCACCCCCACTACCTCGCGCGCCGCGGAGCTGATGCAGCTCGAAGACCAGTACGGTGCCCACAACTACCACCCGCTGCCCGTAGTGCTGGAGCGGGGCCAGGGCGTGCACCTGTGGGATGTGGCTGGAAATCAGTATTTTGACTTTTTGTCGGCCTATTCGGCGGTGAACCAGGGGCATTGCCACCCGCGCATTATCGGGGCGCTCACCGAGCAGGCGCAACGGCTGACGCTTACCTCGCGGGCGTTTTTCAACGACCGGCTGGGCGCGGCCGAAAAGCAGCTCTGCGAGCTGTTTGGCTACGACAAGGCCTTGCTGATGAATTCGGGAGCCGAAGCCGTGGAAACGGCCCTGAAGCTGGCCCGCAAGTGGGGCTACCAGGAAAAAGGCATTGCGCCTAACATGGCGCGCATTGTGGTGGCCGAGCACAACTTTCACGGGCGCACCACGGGCATTATCTCCTTCAGCACCGATGGCGACAGCACAGGCGGCTTCGGGCCCTTCGTGCCGGGCTACCAGGTGGTGCCCTACGACGATGCCGAGGCGCTGGCCGCCGCCCTGGCCGACCCGCACGTGTGCGGCTTTTTG
>CAXTFI010000378.1:0-2731 GCA_964243255.1 uncultured Hymenobacter sp. | reverse complement strand
GCCCTACAGCGCGGCCGGCACCGCCGCCCTGCACCTGCCGCCCGGCGTGGCGGGGGCCGCCTTTGGCAGTGGCCCGCGCGCGGTATTGGTGCTGTGGGCCAAGGCTTTGGCCGACCAAAGCGAGGCGGCTGCTGCTACCTACCTGCTGCCTGCCGCCTGGCAGGGGCCGGCGCTCACGCGCTACACCTGGGACTACGTGCCCGGCGCGGCGGGCCAGCCCTGTGCCGGCCCGCACCTGGCCCTCACGGGCACGCCGGCTTTTTTTGTGCGCGCGCCGCTGGGGCGCTAGGGGCGCGGCTGGTTTGGGGGAGAAAAGAAAAACTACCGCCGCTTGAGGCGTTGTGGTGGGCTGGCCGGTTGGCGGCGGGCAGGGCCAAGGCGGTACCGGGCATTCGCGGCTCTATGAGGCCGGGAGGGGGAGTTTTCTTGGTTTTGCACTAAAAACCAGACACTGTTTGGGGCAAATATAGCAAGCCAAAAAAAATGCTACAATTTTGCAGAAAAATCTAAAAAAATAGCGCAACTGCTTGACTGTTAATTTATAAATTACCCTGTTGACTTAGGTTAGTTAGCTTTTTGAGTTGTATTTTCGCAGATAATAGCTTCTTTCTCCTGACTTGCCGGCAGCGCGTGAAGCCGGTAGCGCCGGGGTACCACCGTCCTTATCCCGCTGGGGCCAGCGGTTCCAAAAAACGGCCGCCCGCCTGCCTCTGTCCTGGCTGCTTCCGGCCCCTGCTCCCACCCACCTCATTTGCGGCTTTCTATTTTATCAGGCAGCTGATACCAGCCTCCCTGTGCTCACTTTTTCCCTATACCATGCAAATACGTACCCCGATGGGCCGGCTGCTAGCTGTGTTGGCCAGTTACTTACTGGTCTTTTCGGCGCGGGGCCAGGCGGCCACCGAGCAGCGCGCGGCCATCACCACCATTACCCCCAGCCTCGATACGGGCCAGGACTACTCGCCCTGGCTCGACGATAACCCCAATAACCTGGTTAAAGACAGCTGGTTTCCTACCAACTTTCAGTACGTGGACGTGACGCTGAAGCTGGCCAAGCCTACGGTGCTCAGCCGGCTCTCGCTGTTTGACTACCAGGGCGTATTCACGGCGCAGCCAGCGCTGATTTATGCCCAAAACGGCACCCAGCGCACCCTCATCGGCACCTTCGACGGGGCGCAGTACAATGCGTGGGTCGACCTGCCGGTGGCCGGCACCGTCACGGCCGACGCCATTGTTATCCACAAGTTTTGCAACAATATTCCGGTCAAAATCAAGGTGTTTGGTAAGGCCGGCACCACTACCACACCGCCCACCTCGGGGCCGGTAGCCGCCACGCTGAGCTTCGGCGCGCTGCCCACCAAAACGGTGGGCGACGCGCCGTTTAATTTAGCAGCCTCCAGCACCAACGCCTTGACGGCCATCGCCTTTGCCTCGTCTAATGCCGGCGTGGTGCGCGTAGCCCAAACCAGCGCGGGCGCGTGGCAAGCCACGGCGGTGGGGGCCGGCACGACTACCATCACGGCCACGCAGGCGGCCAGCAGCGCCTACCTGGCCGCTAGCGCCACCCAAACTATTACCGTGCAGGCGGCCCCAATTGCGCCAGCCCCAGCACCCACGCCAACGCCAACGCCAACGCCAGCACCCACGCCAACGCCTACGCCGCCCACTACGCCCAGCGGGCCCACCACGGCAGGGAAGATTCCGCTCGATGCCAGCCGCTGGTACCAGCTCACTAATGCGCCCAACGACATTAAGGCGCTCTTTGATGGCTCGCCTACCACGGGCATTACCATTGGCTGGGGCAAGGTTATTCCGGTATACGACGCCTACTACCCGCTACTGCCGGGTGAGGCTATGAGCCTGGAAACTATTCGGTTGTATGACGGCGATGGGAATAACCCCAACGACCCGATGACGCTCTCGGTCATCACCGATACCTGGCAGCGCATTCCGGTGGCCACCTTCACGGGCGGGCAGTACAACCGCTGGGTGGGGCCCGACCCCAACCAGCCCGATGGGTACCGGCTGAGTACCCCCATCAGCAACATTCGCTACCTCGTTATCACGGCCTCGTTTGCCTACCCCACCGAGATAGAGCTGGGCGGCAGCTACGCGGCGGGCAGCGGCGTGCCCGCCGCCGACGTGCAGGCGCTGGCCGTGCAAAAGAAAATCAAGCTCAGCCAGGAGCTGGGCGTCAACGCCTTTGAGTGGGACGTGGAAGACCCCGACAACCCCGGCCGGATTGACGAGACGCGCCTCAAGGGCGTAAAAAACTTCACCGGTTTCCGGCACTACCTCGACTGGCAAAAGCTCGAATCGACGGAGGGCGGCTACACCTTCAACCCCGTGCACAGCGGCGGCTGGAACTACGACTTGCTGTACCAACGCCTTAAGAGCGAAGGCATTACGGTGCTGGCCTGCCTTAAAACGCTGCCCGACTGGCTGCTCAATACCTACCCCGGCGACCAGCGCGAGCTGGAAAACGTGCCCGTGCGCTACGGCAAGGACTTTGCCGACCCCAACTCGTACCTGGAGCAGGCCAAGGTGGCGTTTCAGTACGCGGCCCGCTACGGCGCCAATGCCGGCGTGCCCGCCAACCTGCTGCACGTGGACCAAAGCACCCGCTGGGCCGGCGACGGCGTGAACGAGGTGAAAATCGGCCTCAACCTGGTGCACTACATCGAGTGCGACAACGAGCGCGACAAGTGGTGGAAGGGCCGCAAAGCCTACC
>CAXTFI010000377.1:0-2740 GCA_964243255.1 uncultured Hymenobacter sp. | reverse complement strand
GCACCTCGCGCAGGTTGTCGGCGATGGTTTCCATGCTCTCGGCGTAGTAGATGCTCACGCTGTTGAGCATGTACAGGTACGTTACCATGCGCTCAAAAATATGGCACAATGGCAAGAAGCTCAAGGCCTTATCATCTCTGCTGACGGGCACAAACGACTGCGAGTTGCGGCAGTTGCTCAGCAGGTTATCGTGGCTGAGCATTACGCCCTTGGGCTTGCCAGTGGTGCCGCTGGTGTAGATGAGCGTGAGCAGGTCGTCGGGCTGCACGGCGGCCTTGAGGGGCTCCAGGTCGGCGGGGTTGCCCTGGCGGCCCAGCTCCAGCAGCTCCCCAAAGTGCCGGGCCCCGTCGCATTTGTCGAAGGTGAACACGTTTTCGGCCGGAATATCGAGGCCCGCCGTGGCTTCCTGCACTTTCTCAAACAGGTGCTGGTCGGACACAAATACCGCTCGCACGCCCGCATCGGTGAAGATATACTGGTAGTCTTCTACCGTGATGCTCGGGTACATGGGTACGCTGGTGCCGCCGATTTGGGCAATGCCAAAGTCGGCGAGCAGCCACTCGGGCCGGTTCATGCTGATAATGGCCACTTTATCATCCTTTTTCAGCCCCAGCTTGAGCAAGCCCAGGCTGACGAGGTTGGCCTGGTCCTGCACCTGCTGGCTGCTCAGGGGCACGTACTGGCCGTCGATTTTGCCCGCGAGCGCGTCGGGCTTCGGAAACTTTTCGAGTTGATTGGCAAGAATATCAAAGGAGCGGCGGACGTCCATAAGGCGGGGCAGGGTGCGGTCGGCGTGGGAATGAGGCACTAAAGAAACAGGATTTTCGGTAAAATCCGGCTACCACGGCGCAATCAGTACGCGGAAAGGGCTAATCTGGGCCGGCCGGGGCGTAAATTTGACCGCGCCCCGCTGCGCTTGCTGATGAACCTGGCCCTCTTTTTTGACCCGCTGCCCGACGAGCTGACTGCCCCCGCCGCCGCGCCTACTACCGTGGCGGCCTACGTCACGCGCTTTGCCGAAACCTTTCCCGACTGGCGCACGGCCGACCTGGCGCTCATTGGCCTCAACGAGTGGCGCGGCACCGCCGCCGGCGCGCCCAGCGCCCACGGGGCCAACGCAGTGCGCGCGCGCTTTTACCAGCTGCAGCGCGGCAACGGCCCGCTGCGCCTCGTAGACCTGGGCAACCTGCGCCCCGGCCTCAGCCTGGACGATACCTACCAGCGCCTGCGCGAAATAGTAGCTGCCCTGCTGGAAGCCAACACGATACCACTGCTGCTGGGCGGCGGCCACGACCTAGACTACGGCCAGTTCCTGGCCTACGAGCCGCAGCATGATGCGGTGCCGGCCATCAACTTCGCCATTATCGACTCGCGGCCCGACATGGCCATGCCCGGTGCCTACGCCGCGCCCGAAGACAGCCACCTGCGGCGCCTGCTGATGCACACGCCCAATTTCATATTCAGCTGCGCGCACCTGGCTCACCAGCAATATCTTACGCCTCCCGACGTACTCACGGCTTTTGAGAAGCTGCATTTCGAAACCATGAGCGTGGGCGAGCTGCGCACCGACCGCCGCCTGGCCGAGCCGGTGCTGCGCCAGGCCAATTTTTTGAGCGTCGATATTGCCGCCATTCGCTGGCAGGATGCGCCGGGCTACTACCCCGCCAGCCCCTTCGGCCTGAGCAACGAGGACGCCGCCCAAATGTGCTGGTATGCGGGTCATAATGAGCAGCTTACCTCCATTGGCTTGTATGGCTACCGGCCCGACCACGACCCCCACGGGCTGGCCGCCGGCACGTTGGCCACCATGCTCTGGTACTTCATTGAAGGCTATTACCACCGCCGTCCCGAAACCGGCTTCGGCACCTACCGCTTTCTTACCTACACGCTGGTGCTGCCCGGCAACGCGGGCAACTCGCCCAGCGAGCTGGTATTTTATAAGTCGCGCCGGGCCGATACCGACAAGTGGTGGATGGAGGTAGAGAGCCTGGCCGACCAGGCCATCAAGCGCATCGTGCCCTGCACGCACCAGGACTACCTGCACGCTGCCCAGGGCGACCTGCCCCAACGCTGGATTCGCACGCAGGCGCTACTAGGGTGATTTCAATCATCAGTTATCAATTACTAATTACTTGTGTAGCTGGTAGTTGGTTTAGGTGAAATGATAATTGATAACTGATGACTGATGACTGAATATACCAGAAGCCAGCTGGCCCTGCGTAACGGCCAGGACCGGGACGAAATTTGGGTGGCTTACCAAGGCAAGATTTACGATGTGACGCGCTCACGACTCTGGCAGCGCGGTAACCACTACGAGCACTGGGCCGGCCAGGACCTTACCCGTGAACTCGATGAAGACGCTCCGCACCTGGCCACGGTGTTTGACAAGTTCCAGATAATTGGCACGTTGAAGTGAGGTAAGCTTCAGCTTGTCGTACATCATTTTTTAATTTACTTGACGGCAAGCTAAAGCTTACCGCACATTGCCATGACTACCGAGACGCCTTCCCTCTACCACGACCTTGAAACCCTGCCCACGGCGGTTCTGCTGGCCGGCATGAACCAGCTGGACCAAACCGTGCCGCTGGCCGTGCACAAAGCCCTGCCGCAGATTGAGTCGCTGGTCGAGGCCGTTGTGGCGCGGCTGGGGGCTGGGGGGCGGCTCTTTTATATTGGGGCGGGCACCAGCGGGCGGCTGGGCGTGGTCGATGCCTCGGAGTGCCCGCCCACGTTTGGCGTG
>CAXTFI010000376.1:0-2794 GCA_964243255.1 uncultured Hymenobacter sp. | reverse complement strand
CGGTGGGCGTCGCCCATGCGCCCGGCCGCGTTGATGCGCGGCGCAAAGCCAAACACCAACGAGCTGAGGCTCAGCGGCCCCTGGCGCGGCGTGGCCAGCTCGTGCAGCGCGGCCAGGCCGGGGCGCAGGCCCTCGTGCGAGGCCTCCACGGGCGGCAGGGTCAGCGGGCCGGGGCCATCGAGCGTGTCGGCCGAGGCCAGGGCCGAGGGCTGCGGCACGGCAAAGGCGGCCGCCTGCGTCACGTTAAAGCGGCGCAGGCCGTGGTGGGCCAAAATGCGGTTCTCGCCGGTGATGGGCACCACATCAGCCGCAATACTCACCGTGACCAGGTCGAGCTGCGCGTAGAGCGGGGCCAGGGGTAAATTGTACTTTTCGGTGTAGGCCTGCAACAGCTTGAAGCCCACGCCGCAGCCCGACAAGTCGGGGTAGGGGTAGCTGCAATCCAGGCGCTTGGGGTCGAGCACGGCCACGGCAGGCGGCAGCTCATCGCCGGGCAGGTGGTGGTCGCATATCACAAAGTCGACACCCAGCGTGTTGGCGTAGGCTACTTGCTCCACGGCCTTCACGCCGCAGTCGAGCGCAATAATGAGGCCCATGCCGCCGGCCTTGGCAAAGTCCACGGCCTGCATCGAGATGCCGTAGCCTTCGCGGTGGCGGTCGGGGATGTAGGGCTGGAAGCGGCTGGCGGCCTCATCCAAGTCGGGGCTTTCTACTAGATTACGTAAAAAGCTGACTACCAGCGCTACGGAAGTAATGCCGTCCACATCGTAGTCGCCCAGCACCAGAATTTTCTCGCCGCTATCGAGCGCCCGGCGCAGGCGGGCCACGGCGCGGTCCATGTCGCACATCAGCCAGGGCGACACTAAGTCGGCCAGCTCGGGGGTAAAAAAAGCCTGGGCGGCGGCGGGCGTTTCGATGCCGCGCTGCACCAGCAGGCGGGCCAGTAGCGGGCTGATGCCCAGCGCCTGCTCCAGCCCGGCCACCGTTGCGGGGGCGGGCACGGGGGCAAAAATCCAGCGCTTAAGCGGTATAACAGCCATTAATTTATTGGATAAGAATAGCCTCAAAAGTACACAATATTTAGCCGCCGTACCTTCGCCCGGCTTCCCTCCTCCCTGCTTATGCCCCGCCTTCGTGAGTTTTATCGGTGCTACCGCCAGTACATTCTGACCGATGGCCTGATGTACGTGACGTTCCTGCTGGCTTGGGCCGTGATGTTCATTTTTTCCGTTAAATGGCCTTGTTATAGCCCGTTGCGAAAACCGGATGGGCAGACGCCGGGCTACCCCACACGCCGAGTAAGCGCGGTATTGTCCCCGTTTCGGTGGCTCCTTTACTGCGCACGACCTCGCCCTGCACCGCCACGCCTCACCGCTCACAACCAGCTTCAGGTGCGGGGCTGGTGGCTTCCTATTTCTTGACAACGCACAGTCATGACTGATAATCAAGCACCTAAACAAGCTTATTGGCTGGAGCAAACCATGCGCTGGTTTGGCCCCCACGACCCGGTGAGCCTCGCCGACCTGCGGCAGGCGGGCTGCACGGGCGTAGTCACGGCCCTGCACCATATTCCCAACGGTGAGGTGTGGCCGGTGGCCGAAATTGAGCAGCGCCAAGCCCTTATCGCGCAGGCCGGCCTGCGCTGGAGCGTGGTGGAAAGCGTGCCCGTGCACGAGCACATTAAAACGCAAAGCCCAGGTTGCGAGCGTTTTATTGAAAATTACCAGCAGTCGCTGCGCAACCTGGCGGCCTGCGGCATCTATACCGTCACCTACAATTTTATGCCGGTGCTCGACTGGACGCGCACCGACCTGAGCTACGAGCTGCCCGACGGCTCGCGGGCGCTGCGCTTCGAGCGGGCCGCCTTCGTGGCCTTCGATGCGCTGCTGCTGCAGCGCCCCGGCGCCGAGGCCGGGTACTCGGCCGGGGAGCTGGCCGCCGCCCGCGCCCGCTATGCCAGCATGAGCGCGGCCGACAAGCAGCAGTTGCAGCGCAACATTATTGCCGGGCTGCCGGGCAGCGAGGAGAGCTTCACGCTCGCGCAGTTTCAGGCGGCCCTGGATGCGTATCGGGGCATCGACGCGGCGCGCCTGCGGGCCAATTTGATAGCCTTTCTGCAAGCCGTGGTGCCGGTAGCGGCGGCCGTGGGGGTTAACCTGGCCCTGCACCCCGACGACCCGCCCTACCCCATTCTGGGGCTGCCGCGGGTGGTGAGCACCGCCGCCGACGTGCAGGCGCTGTTCGAGGCCGTGCCTTCGCTGGCCAATGGCCTGTGCTTTTGCACCGGCTCGTTTGGCGTGCGGCCCGACAACGACCTGCCGGCCATGGTGCGGCAGTTTGCCGGCCGCATCCACTTTGTGCACCTGCGCAGCACGCGCCGCAACGCAGCCGGCGACTTTTTTGAGGATAACCACCTCGAAGGCGACGTGGACATGTACGCCGTGATGCGCGAGCTGGTAGCCCTGACAAACCACCGCCGCACGGCCATTGCCATGCGCCCCGACCACGGCCACCAAATGCTCGACGACCTAGCCAAAAAAACCAACCCCGGCTACTCCGGCATTGGCCGGCTGCGCGGCCTGGCCGAACTGCGCGGGCTGGAGCTGGGTATTCGCAACAGCTTGTTTTAAAGTCGTTTAGCGCGGCTTATCAGTAGGTACCTTCCTGCTGGCTACTGCACGGCATCGCCGCGCAGCCGCCGGAAGCGCTTGCGCGCCTCCGCCACGTAGATGCTGCCGGGGTATTTAGTCAGCAGCGTTTGGTACAGGGTCTGGGCCTGGGCTTTGTCCTTGAG
>CAXTFI010000375.1:0-2818 GCA_964243255.1 uncultured Hymenobacter sp. | reverse complement strand
GGCGCTGGGCCGGCAGGTGTACATCGTGTATCCGCTCATTGAGGAAAGCGAAACGATGGATTACAAGGACCTCACCGACGGCTACGAGAGCGTGAGCCGCGCCTTCCCCGACCTGCAAATCAGCATTGTGCACGGCCGCATGAAAGCCGAGGAAAAGGACTTCGAAATGGCCCGCTTCGTGAAGCAGGAAACCCAGATAATGGTGGCCACCACCGTTATCGAGGTGGGCGTGAACGTGCCCAACGCCTCCGTGATGGTGATTGAGAGCGCCGAGCGCTTTGGCCTCTCGCAGCTGCACCAGTTGCGGGGCCGCGTGGGCCGCGGGGCCGACCAAAGCTACTGCATCCTGATGACGGGCTACAAGCTGAGCAAAGACAGCCGTACCCGCCTCGAAACGATGGTGCGCACCAACAACGGCTTCGAAATTGCCGACATTGACCTAAAGCTGCGCGGCCCCGGCGACCTCATGGGCACCCAGCAAAGCGGCGTGCTCGACTTGCTGATTGCCGACCTGGCCAAGGATGGCCGCATCCTGAGCGAAAGCCGCGCCGCCGCCCAGACCATTCTGGCCGACGACCCCGAGCTGACGCGGCCCGAGCACGGCAACATTCGCCGCCACATCGAAAGCCTGCCCCCCACGGCCGTCAACTGGAGCCGCATCAGTTAAGTGGGCATAAAAAAAGCGGCTCCTGCTGGAAACCGCTTAACTTTTAAAACCAGGTAACGGGTACCGGCTCCTGCTCTCGCTGGCTAACGGGAGTAATTGTGCTAACCGGCTCCTGCGTATAGCGCGTTAGCGTCATGGTGGTAGCGGTGCTGGGTGTAAATAGCAAAGGTGATTTAGCGAGGCCTGCATCCGAGGCAGAGTCGGTCAGATGCATATAGCGGCCGGCAATGATAAGGGCGAATAAAGAGCCTATTTTTAGAAAGGATTTCATAAGATATGGGTAGGGGCACGCGCTACCTCAAAACTGGTGCCAGTAAGTACGTTTTATTTAGATACCAGGAAATTAGCGAGTGGGCGGGAAAGGAAGAGTAAGTCAGGTAGCGGCTTCTTGTTGCAGCGCGCGCCCATTAAACGAGCGATTAGTATAATAGTTGTGCTTCGAGTATTAAAATTAAGTTACCAGCCACCACTAGCAAGGCTACGCCTGTTGAACTGCCCGGCGGAGTCGCTAAGCGCGGTATTTTGCCTGGCCAGTAGCTAGGTGCTTGGCCCATACCGGGTACTTTTGGGGTACTGGGTGCTACTGGAGGCCCATTTTCTGACCTATATTTTCATGCGATTCTCTGTTGGCTTAGCTGCCCTGGGCCTGAGTGGCCTGCTCGGCGTGGCCCCCCCGGCGCAAGCCCAAAAAACCAAGTCGGCGCCCTTTAGCTACCTGCCCGAGCAGGGCGAGGACCGCTACAACCAGCGCGTGCCGCAAAAAACGCTGGCCCTGGCCGATGGCAGCGGCTTCGTCATTTTGGCCCACCAAAGCGGCAGCGCCTACGCCGTGGAGCGCTACGATGCCGACCTCAAAAAGCAGTGGAGCACCACCCTGCCCGTGGCCCCCGGCGAAACCGTGGAGGCCTTTGGCCACAGCGCCGAGCAGGCGTGGGTAGTGGTGCACCACGCCGATGAAAGCAGCCAAAATCTTACGGTGCAGCCGTTTGGCTTGAGTGGCGGCCAGAAAGGGGCGCCGGTTGTGCTGGTGTCGGCCCCGGCCAGCGACCGCCGCCCCGGCGTGCGCCTCTCGCCCGATGGTAGCCGCCTGCTGGCTTTCCGCTACGTGCTGCGCCAGGGGCAGGTACTCACCCTGGAGGGCACGCTCTACGACCAGAAGCTGAGTAAAATCCTCGACCGCAGCTACGATTTCAGGGACCAGGGCGACTTTTTCGCGCCCAACGTGCTGCTCGCCAACGATGGCACGCAGTACGTGACGCTGCTCGGCGATGGCATGAAGAAGCTGACCGTGCGCCGCTACCCGGCCACGGCTGACCGCGTGGGCGTGGCCACGGCCATTCCGGTGATGGGCGTGCCGGTGGGCGGCACGTTTGGCGGGCAGCCCATTACCATCCGCGATGCCAGGTTCAGCCTCCAGTCTGATGGCCAGCTTTACGCGGCTGCCCTGTGCGCCAACGACCGCACCGGCCAGCTAAGCGGCCTGAAAGTAATACGCTTCGACTTTGCCGAAAGCCGGCTGAAGCTGGCCGAGGAGCTGCCCTTCGCTCCTGCCTTCCTGGCCGAAATCAGCAAGGCCACGGGCGCAGAGGTTAAGAAACTGGCTGATATATACTTAGGTGATATGTTGCTGACCGACAATAAGAACCTGGTAGTTATTGCCGAGCGCCACTTTGAGGAAGGCGGCCCCGAGCTGCCCGTGCACGCCCGCGAGCTGTACGTGTTCGGCTACAGCCCATTCCTGACGCCCACCTGGCACACCATCGTGGCCAAAGACCAGGTAGCGCCGGCCATCGATAGCTACACGGGTATCGGCTACCGGGCCGCTGTTTTTGGCGATGAGTTGCAGCTAGTTACTCTAGAGGCAATTGGCGGTAAATCAGACCTTTACCTGCGCCATGTGCAGGCACCCACCGGCGTCATCAGCGCCCCGCAGCGCCTCAAGCTCAACGTGGCCAACGACCAGCAACTGGCTTATGTAAAGGATTTTACCGCCTGGGTTAACTCCAAAACCATCATCGGCATCAGCCGCCCCAACAAAAAATCGGCCGCCTTACAGCTCAACCAAGTAAAACTTAAGTAGCCAGACCGCATCTCCAGACCGCAGATTCAAACGGATTAAACGGCTCCCGGACCGCAGATTCAAACGGATTA
>CAXTFI010000374.1:0-2860 GCA_964243255.1 uncultured Hymenobacter sp. | reverse complement strand
ACCAGCCCAACCCCGACCGCCTGCGCGACTGGGTGAGCACGCCCAAGGCCAACGGCTACGAGAGCCTGCACACCACCGTCATGTCGCACCCCGGCCAATGGGTGGAGGTGCAAATCCGCTCGCGGCGCATGGACGACATCGCCGAAAAAGGCTACGCCGCCCACTGGAAATACAAGGATACCGGCAGCCTCCAGCCCGAGTCCACGCTCGAAGCCTGGGTCAACCGCGTGCGCGAAATGCTGGAAACCAACAATTCCAGCGCGCTCGAATTCATGGATGAATTCCGCCAAAACCTGTTCGTGAAGGAGGTCTATACCTTCACGCCCAAGGGCAAGCTCGTCATTTTGCCCGATAAGGCCACGGCTCTCGATTTTGCCTTCGACATTCACACCCACATTGGCTTGCACTGCCTCGGGGCCAAAGTCAACCAGAAGCTGGAGCCCTTCAGCTACCAGCTGCGCAACGGCGACCAGGTCGAAATTCTGACCTCGCACAAGCAGCGCCCCACGCCGGATTGGCTTAACTACGTGATTACCAGCAAGGCCAAGTCGAAAATAAAGGAGTTTCTGCGCGACGACAAACGCGCCAAAGCCGACGACGGCAAGTTTATCCTGGAAAAGCGCCTGGAGCTGATTGGCGTCCCGAACACGCCCGACAACTTTCAGCGGCTGCTGGCTTACTTCAACGTGGCCACGGCCCAGGACTTCTACTACCGCCTGGCCACCGGCCAGCTCGATGGCCGCGAAATCCGGGACTCCTTATTTAAGGTGACCACCGCCGCCCGCGCCGATTCAATGCTGGAGCGCAAAACCTTCGACCACGAGGTGCAAAAAATTCGGGGCGTGCGCGCCGATATGCTCGTCGTTGGCGAGCGCACCGACAAGTTCAACCACAGCCTGGCGCGCTGCTGCAACCCGATTCCAGGCGACGACGTGTTCGGCTTTGAAACCGAAACCGGCCTCATCATCCACCGCACCACCTGCCCCCGCGCCGTCGACTTGATGTCGAACTACGGCAACCGCATCGTGCGTGCCAAGTGGACCGACCAGTTGGAGCTAGCCTTTCTGGCCGGCATTCGCCTTAAAGGTTCCGACCGCGTGGGCATCGTCAACGATGTGACGCGCATCATCTCCACCAGCCTCAAGGTGAATATGCGCTCCATCACCGTCGATTCCAACGACGGCTTCTTTGAGGGCCAGATTATGGTATTCGTCAACGATACCGACCACCTCAACCGGCTCATCCAGCGCCTGAGCAAAGTCAATGGCGTGCTGAAAGTTGAGCGTTTCGAATCCTGATGCCCCCGCCCGCCACCCTCATCCACGGCACGCAGGTTAATGCGCGCACCCAGTGCGCGCACTACCACTCGGAGCGCGATATCATCGCCATCAAGTTCAGGTGCTGCAATACGTTCTACGCCTGCATCCAGTGCCACGAGGAGCAAGCCAACCACCCCCCCGTAGTGTGGCCTAAGGCCGAGTACCACGAGGAAGCCATCTACTGCGGCAATTGCCACAGCCTACTCAGTATTAGTAGCTACCTGGGCTGTGCTAATGCCTGCCCCAACTGCCAGGCAGCCTTTAACCCCGGCTGCGCCAACCATTATCACCTCTACTTCGAGCACTGAAACCTAAGGCAGTCCTTATTGCTTTCTTGGAGTAACTCTAGCACCTATACTAAACTTATCCAGTGAATACCTCCCACCCAGTACCGGCCGCCGAGGCGGCGCAGGGAGCCGGCGGCTCTTCCGAAACCGGCTATGCTGCCCGCCACACGCCCAGCGCGTCCAGCCAAGCTGTTCTCAATACCGACCGGCTCGAAGAAGTCAAAAAAATATTCACCGCGCACCTCGAAAACAAAGGCTTGCGCAAAACCGCCGAGCGCTACGCCATCCTCGAAGAAATTTACGTCCGCTCGGGCCATTTCGACGTCGAGGAGCTGTACGCCGGCATGAAGGAGCGCAACCTGCAAGTGAGCCGCGCCACCGTCTACAACACCCTGGATTTGCTAGTTGAGCAAGGCTTGGTGAGCAAGCACCAGTTTGGCCGCAACCTTGCCCAGTATGAGAAAAGCTACGGCTACCGGCAGCACGACCACGTTATTTGCACCGAGTGCCACAAAGTGGTGGAGTTTTGCGACCCCCGTATTCACGGCATCCAAACCATGGTGGGCGACCTGCTCAACTTCCACATCCTCCACCACTCCCTAAATTTGTACGGCATCTGCGGCGACTGCCGCGCCAAAGCTGCCGCCAACCCCGCTCCCGAGCCCGTTAAATAGCCTAGATGATTACTACCAACACCCTTACCGACGGTATTCTCTACGTTACCCTTACCGGCGACCTTATTGGCAGCCCCGATACCCAGCAGCTTCTGTCATCAGTCGATGAGTACCTTGGCGAAGCAGTGGTCAACTGCGCCATTGACCTTTCTGCCGTACGCTACATCAACAGCACTGGTATCGGGGTGCTAGTCTCGCTCCTCACCAAGTTTCGCAGTCGCGGGGGTGACATGGTGCTTATCAATCCCGCCGACCATCCCAAAAAGATGCTGGCGCTTACCAAGCTTACCAACATCTTTACCGTAGCCGCCGACCAAGCTGCTGCCCGCCAGCAACTTACCGTAGCCGCCTCCTAGGCGGCTATTTTTTTATTTTAGTACGCTGGCAAATTCCGCCGCCAGTACCAAACACTACCAACACCCGTGCAAGTATCAATTGTCAAGGAAATTGTTCATTGATAATTGCTCATTGCTAATTGAGATAACCATGCCAGTAGACGTATTAGTAGGCCTCCAGTGGGGCGATGAAGGAAAAGGTAAAATCGTGGATGTCCTAGCCCCCACCTACGATGCCGTAGCCC
>CAXTFI010000373.1:0-2870 GCA_964243255.1 uncultured Hymenobacter sp. | reverse complement strand
CCCAGCTCACCGGCAACGTGCGCCGGGGCCGGGGCCCGCTGGGCTACCTGCTGACGGACAAGCAATTGCCCGCCCAGCTGGGGCACGCCGGCCGGCAGCTGGCCGCCACCGCCGACACGCTGGCCGCCACGCTGGGCGGCCTCAAGCAGCAGGTGCTGGCCGGCACAGGGCCCGTGCACACGCTGCTCAGCGACACAGCCGTGAGCGGGCAGCTGCGCCAGAGCGCGCGCCACGTAGCTCAGAGCACCCAAAAGCTCGACCAAAGCATGACGGCCCTGCAACACAACTTCCTGCTGCGCGGCTACTTCAAGCACCAGGCCAAGCTACGGGCCCGCGCCACCACCGATTCGCTGGCCCACGCCGGGGCCCGGCCAACGGCCCGCACGGCGGGGCCTTGATGGGCTGTTCAACGAGGAACCTCACCCCCTACCCCCCCAAACCCGGTGCTTAATCACAATTCCTATGAGACCTATCAGCTATTTACCCACCAAGTGTCATAGCATCAGGTGGGGATAACCCGCAATTTTGCCGCTACTTATATCCATGCTTATCTTTTTCTGCTAGCTCCTATCCGCCATGACTAAACCTACGCCTGCACTCTTGCCTACGCCCGCCCCTGCTGCCGAGGCGGCGGTGCTGCTGGTGCTGCTTCCCTGGGAGGGAACGGCCCGGCAAGTGCGGGCCGCCACCCTGGCCGCCCTCCAGGCGTTGCAGCAGCGGCTGGGGGCCGCCATCCGGGTGCTCACGGTCGATGAGGTGAGCCACCCGGCCGTGGTGCGCAGCTTCGACGGCCGGGGCGTGCCCGCGTTTGTGCTGATGCGGCAGGGCCGGGAGCTGTGGCGGCAGCAGGGCCTGCCCGAGGGTGAGTTTATCGTATCCCAGCTGCTGGGCAAGCTCGCGCTGGTGGCGGCCGGCGCGGGGCCCGGCCACGGCCGGGCGGGCTGCTAGCCGTGCCGGAACGAGCCGGCTGGGCCGGCCGCACCTACGGCAGCTGCTGGCTTACACGAAGCCCTGACTGCCAGATTATTTGCTAACCTTCCTAATCCGTAAGCGCTGCTTTGGCCGGGAACATTACCCGCCGGTTCCGGCGGGCATCCATTCACTCGCTGCCGCTATGGGTTTTTACCACCTCATCTACCAAAGCCGGGCCCAGCGCCCCTTCGACCCGGCGGCCCTGACGGCCCTGCTGCTCCAGGCCCGCGTGTTCAACCGCCAAAACCACCTCTCGGGCCTGCTGTTGCACACGCCCGAGGGCCGTTTTTTGCAAATTATCGAAGGCGAGGAAGCCGCGGTGCGGGCCCTCTACTACGACCACATCGCGCGCGACCCGCGCCACCGCCGCTGCCGCGTGCTGGGCGAGGGCCCCTGCGCCGAGCGCAGCTTTGCCGACTGGAACATGGGCTTCCGCGTGGCGCGGGGCCGGGAGCTGGGCGCGCTGCTGGCCGGGGCCGCGCCCGCGTCCCCGGTGCTGCTTGGGATGCGGCCCCGCCTGCGCCCCGAGCTGCTGCAACTACTGCTGGACTTTGTGGCCCGCCACGAAACCGAAACCTACCCCGTCGTTTAAAGCAGTTTGGGGGCCTTGGCAAGTAGCGGTTGAGCGGCCGACACTAGCCGGCCAGGGGCTTAGTCGCCGGAACTTTCGCCGGTGGCGGCCTGGGCATCGGTGCCGTTGGCCATCATCAGCGCGTAGCCCGTCAGGCTGCCGACGACGACCCCGATTAGTATAAGGGAGGCGGCCAGCAGGCCCGACCCCTGCGAGGCGCCGAAGAAGGTTTGCGCGCGTAGCTCCGTTTGGTAAGCCGAGCTGAACACGTTGGCGTACAGCAGGATAAAAGTCGCGTACAGCCCCGAGCCCACCAGCCCCACCAGGAAGCCCAGCGCCAGGCCAGGCAGGTAGGGCGCCGGGCCGGGCCACTGCGCCTTGTAGGCCCGAATGGCCAGCACCACCGCCAGCACCGTACTGGTGTGACTCCCGAACCGAACGGCCTCGTAGCGCTGCACCCCCAGGGCCTCGGTGACGAAAAAGTACAGCAGCATCAAGCCGAACGCCAGGCCCCCGTAACCCAGGGCCAGGCGGCGAATAGCGGGCTGCGTTTGGGCGGCAGGTAGCGTGTTAGTTATCATGCTAACAGTGTGTTACAGGTTGAGGTGGCGCGGCCGGGAGGCTTCCGGCCGAAGGAGATTGGTGGCTGGCCGGGCTGGCCGGCTGCCTTTTGAAGATGAGCGCACGGGGCACTAGGAAGCGGTTTTCTCCCTTAGGGCCCGCATCAGCTCGTCGGCCCCAGCATCGCTGTAGATGCCGTAGGCGTTGACCAGGGTGCCTTTCAGGTTGAATTTGGGCGCGGAAATGGCGTACACCACGGCCTCGTCGTCGGGGTCGGAATCGCCCTCGAAGCGGAAATGCTGGTCTACCACAAACTCCTCGGGCGAGAGTTGAATGGCCGAGCGCTGGCCCGCCAAGTACTGGCTTTTCAGGTTGAAATCTTCGGTGTAGCCCTGCGCCCTGAGCTGCGTAATGGTTTCCGAAAGGGTAGACATGGTGTTCATAGAGAAGCAAATAAGTAAAGTAAAGCCCTTGAGCGGACGGGTCGAAAAGGCCCGGTGCAGATTAAAGACCGGCTGGAAAAAGCCCTTACTTGGCTACCCCTAAAACTACCGGCTCCCGGCAGCGGCCACCATGACGAAAGCCCCCCCAAAACATGATTTATATCAGGGGTGCCAGCCGCTTGCGCAAGAGCGGGCGACAACCACGCTTCAGGCTGCCACCAGGCGGGCCGGCTCGGCGGCCGGCTGTTGGGCGGGGGGCTCGGGCGCGGGCGGGGGCTCCACCGCGGGCGGGGGCACTGCGGGGCCCGGCGCGCGCCGGCGGC
>CAXTFI010000372.1:0-2891 GCA_964243255.1 uncultured Hymenobacter sp. | reverse complement strand
GGCAAACCCTTACTCCCGAGCAGCAAGAGAAATTTGCCCCTATCTGCCCCCCGTTTGTGGTAGAGCTGCGCTCGAAAACCGATTCGTTAAAAGTACTCCTAGCCAAAATGGAAGAATACCGTCAGAACGGAGCCCGCTTAGGTTGGCTGCTCTCGTGCGACGATGAAAAAGCCTACCTCTTCCGCGCCGGGCAGGAAGGCTACGAAACCGTAGAAGGCTTCGACCGCGAGCTATCGGGCGAGGCCGTGCTGCCGGGCTTTCAGTTGGATTTGCGAAAGCTGCGCTAGGATAGCATAGGCATCATAATTTCCAACGGTACACAATGTCAACTTACTACTTTAAACGGAAGCGTAGCCTAGAAACTGCTCGAGAAGATGATTTTCTTGACCGAGTAGTAGCCAAGCGTGGCTTAGTTGGCTATTTGAATAATGCGAAATGGGTGAAGCTTCTCCACACATTAGTGGCGCATCATAGCTTCATCAATGAATGTCAGGTCAAGCTGATTTGGGAGGAAGTATATACCGGCCGATTACTCTGCCTGAACGAGAATACTGAGTACCAATTCAATTATTACGACCAAGCAATGGAAGCCATGATTACCGGGAAGCCACACGGCTGGTGGGCTTACCGAGAAATTGAGTGGCTAGAATTTCCACGCTACCCCACAGAGTCATCCGGCGAGCAAGACCTCGCCACTATCCAGGCCGCGCTTACTTCTATAGGCCAAATGCCACTTGTTTTAACTCAGGAATCCTTACGACTTGAGGCTTACCGCGTCACCGCTATGTAAGTTTTTTCTCCATCGCATTTCTATTGTGTCAAAGCCCCGGCCGACCCCGCCGGGGCTTTTTCGTACCTTTGTATCTTCAAAAACTCGCTGCGTCTTGCCCCTTCTGGCCGGACGCGAAGTGAAACTTCGCGCTACTTCCCTCCCCTATGCATCCCGCCCCCGTTGCCCCGTACAAGCCTAAGAATCACGTTCGTATCGTCACGGCCGCCGCGCTGTTTGATGGCCACGACGCCGCCATCAACATCATGCGCCGCATCATCCAAAGCAGCGGCGCGGAGGTTATTCACCTGGGGCACAACCGCTCGGTACAGGAAATCGTGGACTGCGCCATCCAGGAGGATGCCCAGGCCATTGCCATCACCAGCTACCAGGGCGGGCACAACGAGTACTTCAAGTACATGCACGACCTGCTGAAGGAGCGCGGCGCGGGCCACATCAAAATCTTCGGCGGCGGCGGCGGCGTGATTTTACCCACCGAGATTGCCGAGCTGCAAGGCTACGGCATCACCCGCATCTACTCGCCCGACGATGGCCGCGCCATGGGCCTGCAGGGCATGATTAATAACCTGCTGGAACAGAGCGACTTCCCCACGGGCCAAAACCTGAATGGCGAGGCTGCCCACGTAAAGGAGAAGGATGCCCGCAGCATCGGCCGCCTGATTTCGGCCGCCGAGAACTTCCCCGAGGAGTTTGAGCGGGTGAAGTCGCAGTTGGTATCCGAGTTCCAAAGTGGCGAAAGCAACGGAAAAAGCAGTAGCCAAACACCCGCAAACCAAACACTAAGCACCAAGCACCAAGCACCAATCCTCGGCATCACGGGCACGGGCGGCGCGGGCAAGTCCAGCCTGGTAGATGAGCTGGTGCGGCGCTTTTTGATGGACTTCCCAGATAAGACCATCGCCATCATTTCCGTTGACCCCAGCAAGCGCAAAACCGGCGGCGCGTTGCTCGGCGACCGGATTCGGATGAACGCCATCAATAGCCCCAGGGTGTACATGCGTAGCCTGGCCACGCGCCAGAGCAACCTCGCGCTGAGCCGCTACGTGCAGGACGCCGTGGACGTGGTAGTTGCCGCCAACTACGACCTTATCATCTTGGAAACCAGCGGTATCGGGCAGTCCGATACCGAGATTATCGAGCACTCCGACGCCAGCCTCTACGTGATGACGCCCGAATACGGCGCGGCCACGCAGCTGGAAAAAATCGACATGCTCGATTTTGCCGACGTTATTGCGCTAAATAAGTTCGATAAGCGCGGGGCGCTGGATGCCTTGCGCGACGTGCGCAAGCAGTACCAGCGCAACCACGGCCTCTGGGACACGCCCACCGATGAGATGCCCGTGTTTGGCACGATAGCCTCCCAGTTCAACGACCCCGGCATGAACCGCCTCTACCGGGCCGTGCTGCGGATGCTGGAAACCAAAACCGGGGCCCTGTTCGCCTCTAACCTCGCAACCACGGTGGAGGATTCGGAGAAGATTTACATCATCCCGCCGCACCGCACGCGCTACCTCTCGGAGATTGCCGAAAGCAACCGCGCCTACGACCAGCGCGTGCGCGAGCAGGCTAACATTGCCGAAGTAGCCGGCGCGTTTGCCAAATTAGAGCAGCACTACCGCGACGAGAAGAAGAGCAGCGACAGCATGGTGGGCGAGTTTGAGAAGAACAAGCAAACCCAGCTCCGCCGCCTCGACGCCGATAGCCAGGCTATTCTGGAAAACTGGGAAGCCACCCTGCAGAACTACCGCAACCCGGAGTACGTGTACGCGGTGCGCGGCAAGGAAATCCGGGTCAAGACCCATACTAAGTCGCTGTCGGGCAATCAGATACCTAAGATTGCCGTGCCGCGCTACACTGGCTGGGGCGACCGCCTGCGCTGGGCCATGCAGGAGAACTTCCCCGGCGAATTCCCCTATACGGCCGGCGTATTTCCCTTCAAGCGTGAGGGCGAAGACCCCACCCGCATGTTTGCCGGCGAGGGCGGGCCGGAGCGAACAAACCGGCGCTTCCACTACGTGAGCATGGGCCTGCCCGCCAAGCGCCTAAGCACGGCCTTCGACTCGGTGACGCTCTACGGCGAGGACCCCGACCACCGGCCCGA
>CAXTFI010000371.1:0-2925 GCA_964243255.1 uncultured Hymenobacter sp. | reverse complement strand
CCGAGATTTTAAACTCCTCGGTTTCAATATTTACCTTATTGAGGCCCGACTTGGCAATGAAGTCGAGTAGTTCCTGGAGCTCTTTGGCTTTCATGGCAGCGTCTTTTTTGGGCGGGTTTTTAGGAGATTCTTTCGACATCGGATAAACAGTAGCGTGAACTCTGCGAGTCCGCGAGTTGAATGTTCTCTTCTCTCGCGTGGACTCGCAAAGCCCACGCTACTAGTTACTTCACGCGCTCTACGTAAGAGTAGTCGCTGGTTTTGATGCGAATTTTGGTGTCCGTGTCAACAAATAAAGGCACCTGAATGCGGGCTCCGGTTTCGACGGTAGCCGCCTTAAGGGTGTTGGTAGCCGTGTCGCCACGCAGGCCGGGCTCGGTATAAGTTACTACCAGGTCCACGGTGGTAGGCAGCTCAGCGGTGAGGGGCTGCTCGGTTTCGGCGTGCATGAGGATGGTCACGGCCTGGCCCTCCTTCATGAGGTCGGCAAAGGGCACCATCGCCTCGGGCAGCACAATCTGCTCGAAGGTTTCGTTGTCCATAAACGTGTAGCCGTAGTCATCCTTGAACAGATACTGGTGCGGGCGCTGCTCTACACGGGCCGTTTCAATCTTTACACCAGCATTAAAAGTATTATCTAACACTCTGCCAGTCTTGATGTTGCGCATTTTGGTGCGCACAAAGGCGGGACCTTTACCGGGCTTCACGTGCTGAAACTCGGTGATAACGTGCAGGTCGTTGTTGTACATGAGCACGAGCCCATTGCGGAAGTCGGCGGTGGTAGCCATTGCTTTGAAGGAGGAATTAAGAAGGAGGAATGAAGAATTGAAAGGCTAGAATTCAGGGCTGCAAAAGCAGACGGGCTCTAAAAATTAATTCTTTATTCTTCATTCCACATTAATAATTAAGAATTGTACGCCCATTTGATGTGCATGGCGCCCCAGGTGAAGCCGCCCCCGAAGGCGGCAAATATCAGGTTATCGCCTTTGTGCAGCTGCTTTTCGTAGTCCCAGAGGCACAGGGGGATGGTGCCGTTGGTGGTGTTGCCGTAGCGCTGAATGTTGAGCATCACTTTTTCGGGGCCCACGCCCATGCGGTGGGCGGTGGCGTCGATGATGCGCTTGTTGGCCTGGTGGGGCACCAGCCAGGCAATGTCGTCGTGGCCGAGGCCCTGGCGGGTCATAACCTGGGCGGCTACGTCGGCCATGCTCTTCACGGCAAATTTGAAAACCGTCGCCCCTTCCTGGTAGATGTAGTGCTCGCGGGCGGCTACAGTTTCGGCCGTGGGTGGGCGGCGGCTGCCGCCGGCTTTCTGGTGCAGGTACTGCTCGCCGTGGCCGTCAGAGCACAGCACCTGGTCGAGGAGGCCGTAGCCTTCGGTATTGGGCTCCAGCAGCACGGCCCCGGCCCCATCGCCAAAAATAATGCAGTTGGAGCGGTCGGTGTAGTCCACAATGGCCGACATCTTATCGGCCCCCACTACAATGACTTTCTTATACATGCCGCCCTGGATAAACTGCGCACCGGTAGCCAGCGCGTACAGAAAGCCTGAGCAGGCCGCGTTCATGTCGTAGCTAAACGCCTTGGTGAGCCCCACGCCCGCCCCAATAATATTGGCGGTAGCCGGAAACAGCATATCGGGCGTTACGGTGGCGCAAATGAGCAGGTCCACGTCCTCGGGGCGGGTGTTGGTCTTATCCAGCAGCTGCTGCACCGCCTTGATGCCCATTACCGAGCTGCCCTGGTCTTTGCCCTTCAGAATGCGGCGCTCCTTGATGCCGGTGCGCGAGGTAATCCATTCGTCGGTGGTGTCGACCAGTCGCTCCAGCTCCTGGTTGGTGAGCACGTAGTCGGGCACATAGCCTCCGACTCCGGTAATGGCGGCGGTAATCTTCATGAGCGCAAAGGTGCGGCCCAAACCTTCACTGGACGGCTCCGGGCCGGCCGGCAGGGGTCAGGATTTGAAAGTGTCTTTAATCTGGTCTACAATACCCGAATAGGCCATTTGATAGCCCTGCATCAGCATATTGCAAATGGCCAAGGGCGTGCTCACGCCGTGGCCGATGATGGCGTTGTCGTTGATACCCAGGATGGGCGAACCACCGATAGTCTCGTAGTTTACTTTCTCAAAGAATTCGTCGTTCAGGTTACGGGCCACCATAATATCGTACATCGACTCGGCCATTTTCAGCATCACGTTGCCCACATATCCATCGCAGACGATGACGTCGGCCTTGTCGTTGAACAAGTCGCGGCCCTCAATATTACCGATAAAATGGATGTGCGGGTTCACCTTCAACAGTTGATAGGCAGCCTGCGTGACGAGGGGTCCCTTACCCTCTTCTTCACCCAGGCTCATCAGGCCCACGTTGGGGCGGGCAATGCCCAGCACGTAGTGCGCATACAGGGAGCCCAGCTCGGCAAATTGCTCCAGCATTTCGGGCTTGCAGTCAGCATTGGCGCCCGCATCAACCAGGATGCCGTAGCCGCCGGCCAGCTTGGGCACGAAGTTGGCGATGGCCGGGCGCAGCACGCCGGGCACCGCCTTCACCGTAAACATGGCGCCTACGAGCATAGCGCCCGTGTTACCAGCCGAGCAGAAGGCATCAATGGCGCCGCTGTGCAGCAGGCGGTAGCCCACGGCAATGCTGCTATCCTGCTTCTGCTGGTAGGCCTTGGCGGGGTGCTCACCCATGCCAATGGTTTGCGTGGAGGGCACAAATTCGAGCGTGGCGGCGCTGGGGCCGTGGGCTTGTAGCAGGGGGCCTACTTCGGCTTCCGTACCGATAAGTACCACCTGAGCTTTGCCGGCTAGGCGCTGGGCAGCCAGCACGGCACCGGCCACGGCGGCCTGGGGGGCGAAGTCGCCGCCCATAGCGTCGAGGGCAATTTTCATGAACGCGGATAAAGTAAAGAGTCAGCCAT
>CAXTFI010000370.1:0-2980 GCA_964243255.1 uncultured Hymenobacter sp. | reverse complement strand
CGGTTTATCCCCTACCGGGGCAATTTCACGCGGGGCATCTTCGCTTCGGTTTATACTACCTGCGAACTTTTAATACCAGAGGTACAAAAGTTGTACGCCGACTACTACCACGATGCGCCATTCACGATAGTTTCGGAGAAGGAAATTCACCTCAAGCAAGTGGTGAACACCAATAAATGCCTGCTGCACGTGACCATGCACGACAACCAGGTGCTCATCACCTCCGCGCTGGACAACCTGCTGAAAGGCGCATCGGGGCAGGCTATTCAGAATATGAATCTGCTGTTTGGCTTGGAGGAAACGGCGGGTTTAGGGATAAAGGCTTCGTTTTTTTAAGCTGGTGTGTGAAGAAACGGAAAGCACAGCATCTTGTCAATCGAGGTACCTCTGCCTCAATTAGTGACCTGATACCATGAAGAATTTTACTGCTATCATTTTGCTGCTTCTCTTTTTTTTTACACAGGCTCACGCGCAACCAAAGAACTGCTACTCTTACGATTACTTAAAGGCCGAGAAAAGAGTATGGAGCTATTTGTTTAAAAGCGACCATTTCGAGTATTTGTCTGATGACCTATCGGGACATGAGGTTTTCAACACGAAGAAAGAATTAGCTAGAAAAGGTACGTTTATCCCAATACCTGTACTGCGTATAGACCTTAGCCGCATAGCTGCACAAAATGACAGCATACAGCTCAACAGCTTGTTTGCGGCTGATTACTCAGCTTTCACTGGTTTTCTTATGAATCAGGAGCAGCTTGCGAATCTTATTATATCCGGTGCGAGTCAAAGTCGAAATCCTAAGCGGATTGATAACATGGGGGCTATTGGTTCTGCCCCAGCAATTATCATATACGACTTGTTTAAGAACAAAAAAGTATGCTTCTTTTATGACAAGCCTCGTTTTCGCTATGCATACTTTGATAATAACAATTACATCTATTACGACACAGAAAAGAAATCAATGGTTACGCTGAGCGCAAGCACTTACGTAGCCGATTACAAAAGATATTTCAACCTCAAGTAGTTAAGCTAAAACCATGAACCTCTTCGACGTTTATCCGCTGGTGAACATCACGCCGGTGCGGGCGCTCGGCGCGACGCTTTGGGACGAGAACGGCCAGCAATACCTGGATTTTTACGGCGGCCACGCCGTGATTTCCATCGGCCACAGCCACCCGCATTACGTGCAGCGCGTGCAGGAGCAGGTAGCTAAAATTGGCTTCTACTCCAACTCCGTGAAAATCCCGATTCAAACCGAGCTAGCCGAAAAGCTGGGTAAATCATCGGGCTACCCCGATTACAGCCTGTTTCTGTGCAACTCGGGCGCCGAGGCCAACGAGAATGCGCTCAAGCTGGCGTCTTTTCACACCGGCAAGCGCCGGGTTATTGCTTTTAAGGGCGCGTTTCACGGCCGCACCTCGGGTGCGGTGGCCGCTACGGACAATCCGAAAATCGTGGCGCCGTTTAACGCGGGCCATCAGGTTACGTTTCTGGATTACGACCTGGCGGCGGTTGTCGAAGTGCTGCGTGGCGGCGACGTGTGCGCGGTCATTGTGGAGCCCATTCAGGGGGTAGGCGGCGTTATTAGTCCGCCCGACGATTTTCTGGTGGGCCTTTCGCTGGTGTGCGGGGCGCATAAGGCCTTATTAGTTGCCGACGAGGTGCAGAGCGGCTACGGCCGCAGCGGCAGGTTTTTCGCGCATCAGCACGCCGGTATTCGGCCCGATATTATTTCCGTGGCCAAGGGCATGGGCAATGGGTTCCCCATCGGCGGCGTGCTGATTTCGCCTCAGTTTAAAGCGTCCTACGGTCTGCTGGGCACCACCTTTGGCGGCAATCACCTGGCCTGTGCGGCCGGCTTAGCCGTGCTCGAAGTACTGGAGCAGGAAGACCTGGTGGCCCACGCGGCGGAGCTGGGCGCGTATATCATGCAGGAATTGCGGGCGCATAGCCAGGCCACGGTAGTGCGCGGCCGCGGGCTGATGATTGGCGTGAAATACGATTTTCCCATTAAGGAAATTCGCGACAAGCTGATGTTTGAGCATCATATCTTCGTGGGCAATGCCAGCGACCCGAACGTACTGCGTTTACTACCCCCTCTGAATATTACTAAGGCCGAGGCTGACCGGCTTTTGCAGGCGCTGTATGCGCTGGAGCCAACTAAAGCGGCGGTTGATAACACCGTAGTAGAGCAGGATTAACATCCTATCACCATGCCAGCAATAATGTGCAAATGCGGTAATCGAATTGGGTTTGGAGAAATTCCAAACCCAAGGGAATGGCTTACCATTTCTGATGTTGATTACGATAATTACACAGGTATGATTGACGCGGAGGCTTTTTACGCAGACATGAAGCACATACTGGTTTGTGACCAGTGCGAAAGGCTTTGGATTTTTTGGAAAGGCTTTCAATCCGACCCTATTTGTTACTCAAAGGAAATTTAAGCAAGTGGAAAATACGAAGCTGGTAAAACTTATCCTAGCCGATGGCACTGAGCTGGAAGGCAAATCCTTCGGGGCCTACACCGCGTCGGCGGGCGAGGTCGTGTTCAGCACGGCCATGACGGGCTACCCCGAAAACCTGACCGACCCCTCCTTCCGGGGCCAGATTCTGGTGCTGACCTACCCGATGGTGGGCAACTACGGCGTGCCGATGGAGCAGATTGAGCACGATATTTCGAGCGCGCTCGAATCGAGCCAGGTGCACATTGCGGGCCTCGTGGTATCGTATTATTCGGAGGAGTACAACCACTGGAACGCCTCACAAAGCCTGAGCGCGTGGCTGGCCGCGCACGATATTCCCGGCATCTACGACGTGGATACCCGGATGCTCACCAAAAAGCTGCGCGAAGAAGGCGCCATGCTCGGCAAAATCGTGACGCCCGACCACGACGTGCCGCTGCACGACCCCAATACGGATAATCTCGTGGCCCAGGTGAGCGTGGACGGCGTGAAGCGCTACGGCAGCGGCAAGCACA
>CAXTFI010000369.1:0-3000 GCA_964243255.1 uncultured Hymenobacter sp. | reverse complement strand
GCCCCGGCCAGTATCATCACCGGGTTGTTGAGGGCAATGCCGCCGAAGATGAACTCGCCCAGCCCGCCCGCCGCCACGTAGGCCGCCAGCGTAGCCACGCCCACATTGATGACCGTGGCCGTGCGAATACCGGCCATGAGCACCGGCAAAGCCAGCGGCAGCTCCACGCGCCGCAGTATCTGCCCGTCGGTAAAGCCCAGGCCCTTAGCGGCTTCCACCACGGCCGGCGGCACCCCCTGAATGCCCGCCACCGTGTTGCGAATAATGGGCAGCAGCGAATACAGCAGCAGCGCCAGAATGGCCGGCGCGGCCCCAATGCCCAGCAGCGGAATCAAAAACCCCAGCAGCGCAATGCTGGGCACGGTCTGCAGCACGCCCGCCACGCCCAGCACGGCCGGGGCCCAGCGGGGCCGCCGCGTAAGCCACAGCCCCACGGGCACGCCCACGGCCACGCCCAGCAGCAGCGCCGCCGCCGTAAGGGCCACGTGCTGCAGCGTTTGCTGGCCCAGCTTGCCCGCCTGCGCGTGCCAGAAGGTGAGGAGGTCGGGAAGCGTTTGCATGAAAGGCGAGTGAGATAGGGAGTCTTACAAGAACGTCATGCTGAACGCAGGGAAGCATCTCGCTCGAATCGTAAGGTTGGTAACCCGATGGCGCGAGCAAGATGCTTCCCTGCGTTCAGCATGACGTTCTGTTTTGATAACATCTACTTTTTCAGACTCTTAGCTATCCAGCCGCTGCTGGAAGGCCTCCAGAAACTGCCCCACGTGGTAGCCGTCGGCCAGGGCGTGGTGCACGTTCACGGCCACGGCCATGCGCTGGCCGGCACCGTGGTCGTAGGCCTGGCCGAAGGAGATTTTGGGAGCGCTGTCGGGGTGCCGGAAGCTGCGGGCGTGGGTGAGGCCCGTGAAGCGTACCCACGGAATGGCCGAGCAGTGCAGCACGTCGGGCCGGCCGGTGCGCTCGCTCAGGCCCAGGCCGCCGGCCTGCTGCACGGCCGCGATTTCGGGCTGGGCGGTGGCCAGGAACTCGGCCAGGGTGGGCTGGTATTCTAAAAACGAGAAGCCAAACGTGTGGTCGGGCCGGCCAATGGTGGCCGAGGCGTGCACCTGGTCGTAGCAGTACACCTGCCCCTGCTCGATGCGGTGGCGAAAGGCTTCTACCGAGTTGGCCGCCGCCACGGCCTGGTAGAGGTAGTACAGAAAAAACGACACGCCCAGCCGCCGGGCCTCGGCGCGGGCGGCCGTAACATCCACGTCGGCCACGAGGCCGAAAAACGGTTCTTCAAACGCCGTGAAGAAGGCAAAATGCTCGCGGCGGGGCCAGGTGGCCTGGTCAATGAGGGTGCGCATGGGCGGCAAGTTCGGTACTTTTGGGGCTAGGCTTCCGCCGGAGGCCCTTTTTCCGCCCTTGTATTTGCCTGCTATGCTGCGGCCCCAGCTCATTGCCTTCGACGCCGACGACACCCTCTGGCCCAACCAGCCGCACTTCGACCACGTCGAAACCCAGTTTGCCGCCATCATAGCGCGGTGCGGCGACCCGGCCCTCATCGCCAGCCGCCTCTACGCGGTGCAGCGCCGCAACATGCACCTGTTTGGCTACGGGGCCAAGTCCTTGATGCTGACGATGATAGAAACGGCCATCCAACTCACGGACGGGGCCGTGACGGGCGTGGAAATCCAGCAGCTGCTCGACCTGGGCAAGCGCCTGCTCGACTTTCCCATCGAGCCCCTGCCCGGCGTGGTGGCCGTGCTCACTGCCCTGCGCCAGCGCGGCGCCCGGCTGATGGTGCTCACCAAGGGCGACCTCTTCGACCAGGAAAGCAAGCTCGCGCGCTCGGGCCTGGGCGATTTTTTCGACCACGTCGAAATCGTGAGCGAGAAGAATGAGGCCACCTACCGGCGCATTCTGGCCCGCCACGGCGTGGCCCCCGCCGACTTCGTGATGATTGGCAACTCGCTGAAATCCGACATCCTACCCGTGCTGGCGCTGGGCGCGCCCGCCATCCACGTGCCCTACCACACCACCTGGATTCACGAGGAAGTGCCCGCTGAGCAGTTGGTAGGCCTGAACTTTCACCGCGTGGAATCGCTGGCAGAAGTGCTCGATTATCTGGGGTAGTGTAGCGCCCGTAGAGACGCATCTTTGCGTCTCGTCGTTGTTTAGTTGCTCAGTATCAATTCGTTCAACGACGAGACGCAAAGATGCGTCTCTGCCGCTGGTGCCCCAGCATGGAAACTCACGTTAGAAACTGCCCAAATGCCGCCAGCACACTGCCCGGCGTGAGCAGCTGCGAGGTGCCCGCCAGCGTTAATCCCGCCGGGCCCGCCTCAGTTAGCCGGGCGAGGGCTTCGTGCACGCTGGCGGTGGGTGGCAGGGCCAGCGTGCCCGCCGGCGCGGCCGGGGCCTCGGTAGGCAAAAAGGGCTGCACCTCAGCCAGGGTCGCCACCCGCATTTCCAGGCCCAACTGCTCGGCCCGGAAGAAGCTGCGTACGAAGTCGTTGGCGGGCTGGCGCAGCAGCTCGCGGGGTGGGCCCAGCTGCTGCACCCGGCCATTATTGAGCAGCAGGATGCGGTCGGCCAGCTCGAAGGCCTCGGTTACGTCGTGGGTCACGAGCACTACCGTTTTGCGGCGCAGCTCATCCAGCTCCCGAAAGTCGCGGCGCACGGCGGCGCGCGTAAGCGGGTCGAGCGCCCCAAACGGCTCATCGAGCAAAATCACGGGCGGGTCGGCGGCCAGGGCGCGGGCCAGCCCCACGCGCTGCGCCTGCCCGCCCGAGAGCTGGGCCGGTAGCATATCGGCAAAGCGCGCGGCGGGCAGGTGCAGGCGCTCCAGCAGCTCGGCGGTGCGGGCGGCCGTGGCGGCGGCCGGCCGGCCCAGCAGGCCCGGCACCAGGCCAATGTTCTGGGCCACCGTATAATGCGGCAGCAGCCCCACCTGCTGAATGACGTAGCCGATGCCGCGCCGCAGCTCCTCGGGGCGCTGCTGGCGCACGTCGCGGC
>CAXTFI010000368.1:0-3011 GCA_964243255.1 uncultured Hymenobacter sp. | reverse complement strand
GGCAAGCCGTGTGCACAATGCCGGCCAGGTGGCCCAGCAGCTCGTCGAGGTCGCCAACGTGCTCAATTTCAAACAAAGTAAACTGCGCCAGTCGGCGGCTATCGGCCTTCACCTCCTTGCGGAAGCTCTGAATTTCGCCGCACACGCGGCCACCCTCTATGGCCTGGGTCAGCATCTCAATGTAGAGCTGGTTGCTCTGGGGCAGGAACATCTTGCGGCCATCGTACCAGTCGAGGGTAAACAGGGTGTCGGTGTTTTCGCAGGCGCCGGTTACGCCCACAATGTGGGGCATGTTGTGAATGGTCACAAAGCCCTGCTGCTCACAGTACTTACGCGCACCGCGCATCATGGAGTCCCACACCTTAATCACAGCCATGCGCTTGGGGTCGGTGCTGAGGTTGCGGTTGCCGGCGTGCACCGAGGTCGAGGACAGGGTGGCTGCGGCTACGGTTGGGGTGAGCGTGTTGGTATCCATACGGGAGTTAAGGGGGAATGTATAGGTAGTGAAAACTTGAAAAACCTATAAACTTGAAAAACCTTACGCGCCGGCCGGGCACAAAAAAACCGCCTCAAACAAATGGGGCGGTGAATCAAAAAAACGAAACGAAATACGAAGCACTGAACGACTGAAAAACAGGGCCAATGGCCTTCCGGTCTTCCCGCAGGGCGGCGGTTTGGGCCGTCCCACGCTCCAGCCACTGGTGGTTGAGTGCGTTCACACTACAAAATTACGACTCCCTTTTGGGGCGCAATGTTATCATTTGCAAAAAGCTTTTTTGCGAGCATTCGCAACTCTTTTTTTTCGCCGTCAAAAGGGTCAGAAGCACATTTTTTGGAAATTTTTGTCAACTTGACTTTTTTGCCGAATTTTCAACTGCTTGCGCATCAACCAGTAGCTGCCGTAACTTTGGCTCTTTATTCTGCTAATGTGCCGATAACCTACCCGGTGTAAGCCACGCACTTAGCCCCAAAAAGGCCCGCTGTTTCGGTTAGAAGCAGCGGGCCTTTTTGGTGGTGATACAGCTGCGCAGGTGGCTTACCTGAACGCCTCGTTGAGCACGGCGGCCAGCCGCACCCCGGCTTGCTGCAGGCGCTGCTTCACAATGTCGGCGTGGGCGGGGTAGTAGCGGAAGTCGGGGTTGGGGTTTTGGGCCGCCTCGGTGTAGAGCCGGCCGGCGATGGTGTACGACTCAAAAAGCCACTCGGCGGGGTCGGCGGTGGCCTGCCACTGCTTGCGCTGCACCTCGGGCAGCACGCTGTACTGGTTGCCCAGCTCGGTGTAGGTGAGGCCCTGGTAGTCGAGCAGGCCGCTGTCCCAGAGGCTGTGCAGGTTGGTATCGCGGCCCCGGTAAGTCAGCTTGGTGTCGTTGCCGCCCTTGTCTTCGACGTGGCCGGCGTGCAGGGGCTGATGCACATCGCCCACCAGGTGCACCACAAAGATGAGCGCCTCGGCCCGCTGCTCGCGCGTTTTGGCGGGGTCCTTCATCTCCTTGATTTTCAAGAGCAAGATATTGTAGGCATTCGGCTCCGTTTGGACTTTCAGGGCTTGCAGGTATTGGTCGTGGGCGAGGCCCGAGGCCATGTCGGCGTAGTGCCAGGGGCCGGTTTCCTTGTACTCGGGCAGCAGGCGCATCTCGTCGGGCTGGGTGCTCACCATGGTCAGGGTCTGGCTGCCAAGCAGGGCAACTACCTCGTGGCGGGCCTTGTCGGAGAGGTGGTGCTCGGCGATGATGCCAATGGCCCGGTGGCCGTCAACACCCCACGCCCACAGGCGCAGCGGCAGCGCGGCCAGCAGGGCCAGCGCCAATAATACTTTCTTCATTAAACTAAAACTAAAAGACCGGCAAGGACACCTTGCCGGTCAGGGGGCTGCAAATATAAGGGGAGGACGGGTGGCTCAGTCTTCCGTAAAAATCTCGGCCCATTCGAGGGTCAGGCCGGGCAGCGTGGCGACCGGGATGGGGCCGGGCTCAATATACTCGCTGGTTAGCTCATACTGCTCATTTTCAAGCACATAGGCTGTTATGGTTTTTAAGCCTGGGTACACTATCCAGTACTCGCGCACGCCGTTTTCTTCGTAAAGGTCAAACTTGGTTTTGGTGTCGCGGCTGGTATTGCCGGGCGACACGATTTCGATAATCCAATCGGGTGCTCCCACGCAGCCGCGGTCGTCGAGCTTAGCGGGGTCACACACCACGCAGATATCGGGCTGCACGACAGTTTGAATCTGCTGGTCGCCGTTGGCGCCAGATTTTACTAAGCGCACATCGAAGGGTGCGTGATAAACCTGACAAGGGTTGTGGCGCAGGTACTGATGAATTGTACTAAAGATGTTGCCAGAATACCGTTGATGCAACCGGCTGGGTCCCGCCATCGGTCGCATCACCTTCCCCTTGATGAGCTCAACAAATTCATCAAACCGCCACGTTAGGTAGTCGGCATAGGTGTAGCTTTTAGTTAGGTCGAGCTGCGAAAATTGGGTGATGGGCTCCATGGGCGGGGTGCGTTTGATACCACCTATAAAGGTAGCCCCACCCCCTAAAACTCGACGTGCACCCGCAACGCCACCACGTGCACCGGCCCCGGCAGGCGGCTGGTATTGTAGCCGGGGTTTATAATAAGCTGATAATCAGGGCTTAGCGCGGCGTGGTAGCGCGGGAAGTCGATGCTGTAATACACCTCCCCGATGTACTCCAGGCCGTAGTCGAGGCGGCCGTCGCCGAGGATGAAGCCCGAGCCGCCGGCGGCCAGGTAGCGCCGGTGGTCTTGGGAGAGGCCGTTGGCGACCAGGGCCGCGCCGAGGCGGTCGGTGGGGCGGCGCCAGCGGGCGCCGGTGCTGGTGGCGCCCAGGCTCAGGCTGCGGTCGATTTCAGTGAAGGCCCAGGTTTCGTTGTGGCCGTCGTTGTAGCTAAAGCGCCCAAACACGCCCACTTCCTTGCTGATTTCCTGCTCGGCATTCACCACGAAGCCGTACTTGGTGCGGCGGTCGGCGCGGGCGGCCGTCACGTCGG
>CAXTFI010000367.1:0-3114 GCA_964243255.1 uncultured Hymenobacter sp. | reverse complement strand
TGCTGGCCAAGCTGCGCACCGACCCCAACGACCAGAAAAGCCGCCTGCTGCTGGCCGAAGCCTACATGCAGGAAGGCCGCGTAACCGGCAACCACCCCTACTACGACGCCGCCGCCATGCAGCTGCTGCAGGAAGTGCTGAAAACCGACCCCGAGAACTTTGAGGCGCTGTGCTGCCAGGCCTCGCTGAGCCTTACGCAGCACCACTTTTCGCAGGGCCTGGCCCTGGCCGAGCAGGCCCAGGCCATTAACCCGCAAAGTGGCTACGTGTATGGCCTGCTCACCGATGCCAACGTGGAGCTGGGTCGCTACGACCAAGCCGTGAAGACGGCCGACAAGATGAACCAGGTGCGCCCCGACCTCACCGCCTACACCCGCGTGAGCTACCTGCGCGAGATTTATGGCGACGTGCCAGGGGCCATTCAGGCTATGGACATGGCCGTGAAAGCGGGCTACAACGGCCTGGAGCAAACCGAGTGGAGCCGCGTGGCCCTGGGCCACCTCTACGAAGTGAGCGGCCAGCTCGACAAAGCCCAAGGCTACTACGCGCAGGCCCTGGCGATGCGCCCCAACTACGCCTACGCCCTGGCCGGCCTGGCGCGGGTGGCCGCCGCCCACCGCGACTATGCCACCGCCATCAAAAACCTGAGCCTGGCCCGCGCCACGGTGAAAGACTACGCCTTTACCGATGAGCTGGTGGACGTGTACCGCCTCAACAACCAGCCCGACGAAGCCGATAAAATGGCCCGTGAGTCGGTAGCCATGCTGGCCGACGCCGCCAGGCAAGCCAATGATAATGAGCAGCTTGGCCACTACACCGACCGCGAGCTGGCCTACGCCTATCTCAAAACCAACGAGCTGGATAAAGCCCTGGAGCACGCCAAAATCGAGTACGCCCGCCGCCCCGACAACATCGACGTAAACGAAACTCTGGCCTGGGTGTACTACAAGCGCGGCGACTACCCCGAGGCCCTCAAATACGTGACCGTGGCCCGCCGCACCAACTCCCAAAACCCCGTGCTACTGTGCCGCGCCGGCCTCATCCTCACTAAAACCGGCAAAATGGCCGAAGGTCAGGCATTGATTACCAAAGCTTTGCAAACCGCACCCTACCTCAACCCCGAGGTAGAAGCAGAGGGTAAGAAAATGCTGGCTGCACGCTAAGTAAATGATTATCAACGTATTATTGTAGAACGTCATGCTGAACGCAGTGAGGCATCTCGCTCGCACCGTTGAACGATTGAGATTACTACCCCACGCGAGATGCTTCGGCAAGCTCAGCATGACGTTCTGCTATAAGCAATTAAGACGCCCGAATGCCCTGCGTTTTGCCTGGGCGCTAGCTGCGCTGCTCCTATTCGCCACGCTGCCCGCCGCGGCGCACGTCATCGACGCTGACCTGAGCAAGCTCTCGCGCACGGCCATTTTTTGGACGTATATCCAGCTGGGCTTCACGCACATTATCCCGCTGGGTTTCGACCATATCCTGTTCATTATCAGCCTCTACATCCTGGAGCCGCGCCTCAAGCCGGTGCTGTGGCAGGCTACGGCTTTTACGGTGGCGCACTCCATCACGCTGGGGCTGGCCATGTACGGCATCATCAAGCCGCCGGGCAGCGTGGTGGAGCCGATTATCGCGCTTTCCATTCTATTTGTGGCCCTCGAAAACATCATTACTACCAAGCTGAGCCCCTGGCGATTAGCCATCGTGTTTGGGTTTGGGCTGATTCACGGCATGGGCTTCGCCAGCGCGCTCACCGGGCTGGGGCTGCCCAAAAAGGATTATTTCGGCTCGCTCATCTCCTTTAACGTGGGCGTGGAGCTGGGGCAGGTAACGATTATTTTGCTGTGCTGGGCGCTCATCGGGCGCTGGGCCGCCGGCCGGCCCTGGTACCGGGCGCGGGTGGTGGTGCCCGTGTCGATAGCCATCGGCCTGGTAGCCGCCTACTGGACCGTGGACCGCCTGCTGGCGTAGCCGTTCCTGGAGTCGAATTTTGCCGACTAAGCGACTATTTTTCAGTAAGCCAACGATTATCAAACCGCTGCTGCGCCGCCTTACGTAGCTTCGCGTAGACTTATCTCTTCCTATGCTTCGTTCGCTACTCACCTGGCTTTTGCTGCTCAACTACCTGCTGGTAGTAGGGGCGGGCCTGCTCGTGAGCCGGCCGCCGGAACCGCTTTTCACCGCCGCGCACCCTTACGTGCATAGCAAAGAGTGTCAGCAACATAACTACCTGCGGCTCGACTGCTTTGAGCGCTGCAACGGCGACCAGCACGAAGTAAAAGCCAAGCTGCCCACCGGCACCGGCCTGCACTACCTGGCCCAGCTCAAGGGCCTGGATGTGCACTGCGCCATCGGCCAATTGGCCGGCCTGGCCGCGCCCCGGCGGTGGGCCCAGCCAATCTTGCGCCGCGCCCTGGCCCCGCCAGTGCCGCGCGCCAGCCGGGGCGCCCCCGACTACCCACCGCCCCAACGCGGCTAAAACTGCCCATCCTCTGGCGGCCGCCCGGCCGCTGGAGCCACTACGCGGGCCCAGGCCCGGCAATGTGGGCCGTTTTAACTTTTAGGCTGATGCCAGAAATGCGCCCCGTTGCGGGCGCGCTGGCGTCGCTAGCTCGTTGGTATGCACGTGACTTACTTGAGGGAATATTTTAAGCCGAAGCAGCGGTGGCCATCGCTGGGGCTTTGGGGGGCGGCGCTGCTGCTGGCGCTAAACGCGCAGGCGCAGCGCCCGGCCGCCCTGCGCGGCACCGTGGCCGACTCGCTTTCGGGCCAGCCGCTGGCCGGGGTAAGCGTGGGGCTGGTAGGCCAGGCCGGCGGCACGGCCACCGATGCGCTGGGGCAGTTTCGGCTGGTGGGGGTGGCCCCCGGCACCTACCAGGTGCGGCTGGGCGCGCTGGGCTACCGCCTCACTACCCGAACAGTAACCCTGCTGGCCGGCGAAACGCGCGGCCTCGCCGTGGCGCTGGGCACCACCAGCCTCAGCCTGGCCGAGGTGACCGTGAGCCAGCCCCGCGACCCCAACCAGACGCTGGCCGCCATCTCGCACATCGACCAGACGCTGCGGCCCATCAACTCGGCCCAGGACCTGCTGCGGCTGGTGCCGGGCCTGTT
>CAXTFI010000366.1:0-3148 GCA_964243255.1 uncultured Hymenobacter sp. | reverse complement strand
CCGCCCTGCGCCCCAGCATCGTGCAGAGCCTCGACCAGGTGGGCGCCAACGCCGCCTACGGCAAGCTCATTGCGCGCTACAACAAAATCCCGCTCATGACGCCTGCCAAAACTGACCTCACCGACTACGTAACGGCCCAAACCGTGGACGGCCTTTTCGTGCTGCTGGCCCAGCAGGAAACCAAAATCCGCCAGAACCCGGCCGCGCAGTCATCGGCTATTCTCAAGCGGGTGTTTGGGGGTAAATAGGTAAGATTAGGTTTTAAAGCCTTAAATAGAACGTCATGCTGAGCTTGCCGAAGCATCTCTACCGCGCCGTTAGATTAGTAACCCTAACGGCGTGGTAGAGATGCTTCGACAAGCTCAGCATGACGTTCTGTTTCTATAATGCAGCTACCCTAAAAGTCGCTGTCGTAATCGTCGCCGCGGCCGCGGCTGCGCGAGCTGCCAAAAGAGTCTTCGTCCTCATCGGCGTCGAGGTCATCGTCGTCGTCGAGGGGGCTGAGGCCGCTGCTGCCATCGGGGTCTTCGGCGGCCTGGGCGGTGGTAAACTCTTCTTCGGTCATGGAGGCGAGGTCGAGCGCCTCGTCGTGCGAAGAGCCGGTATCGCACCACATCAGGTAGTCGGCGTATTTGGCCGAAAGCTGGTCCTCACCCGAGCCTTTGGTTTTGGCGCCGCCCGTGCGGGCGTAGGTATCGAGGTTATCGTCGTCGGCGAGGTCGTCGTCGTCCAGGTTATCGTACTGTCGCATAGCAAAAAGGGCAGTAGAGAGTGATTGAATGAGGTTTTGAAAGCGTTGCGAAGATACGGTCGGTGGCCAAATAGGGTTGACCGCACCCAGCGAAAACCAGCGCACCCCGGCTACTCTGACAGCGGCATCTTGCGGTAGATGTCGGCCAGCAGTAGCTCGACCCCAATGGCCGGCAGGGGCACGACCGCCGCCAACCCTTCAAACGTATCAAACGCCCACACCTTGGGCTCGCGCCAGGTGGCCAGCCGCACGATAGGCTGCGTGCTCTCGATGAGCAAGTAGTGCCGTAGCGTCGGAATGTCTTTGTACAGGATGAACTTGCCTACCCGGTCGTACTCCCCCGTACTTCCTGATATTACTTCGGCCAGCACGATAGGATTCAACAGGGTATCCAGGTATTTGTCGGGAGCAAACTGGGGCGGACCACACACGACCGATAAGTCGGGGTAGGTGTAAAGCCCGTTTTCCTTCACTTGCAGCCGTTGGTCGCTTACGCGCACGGTGCAGTCGCGCTCGCGTAGGGCAATGTTGAGCGCAGTGCATGTATTGGCGTTCACCAAGTTATGCGCGTTACTAGCCCCAGCCATCGCGTATACTCCGCCCTGGAAATACTCGCTCTTGAAAGCGGCGCTACGCTCGGCGGCCAGGTAGTCTTCGGGCGAAACGGATACGCGGGCAAGGCTGGGAGCAGCAGACATAGGAAGTTAGCAGTTGATTTACTCAAAAGTAAGCAGCAGCTTGTTTCCCTACTGAAAGTCGGTAATCAGCACCTGGGCTTCGCAAAAGGCATATTCGGCCGGCACGTTGGACGACACAATCACCAGCCGGCCGGCGTCGCGCACCCGCGCCACGTGCTCTTGGTACCAAGCTGCGCCCTGGGCGTCGAGGTTGGTGGTGGGCTCGTCGAGCAGCAGCAGCGGGGCGGCCGCGTACAGAGCCAGCCCTAGCTTGAGGCGCTGCTTCATGCCCGACGAAAACGTGCGCACCGCCTGGTGGCGCGCCTTCTGCAAGTACATCAAGTCGACCAGCCCAGCCACCGACAGGCCCGGCCGCAGCGGCTTAAGGCGCGTGTGAAAAGCCAGCAGCTCCAGCAGGGTGAAGTCTTCGGGCAGCTCCAGGTACGGCGCGCAGTAGGCGAGGTACTTCGGTATCTCGCTCACTAGCAAGGCCTTGCCCGCAAGCGAGTACGCTACCGCTCCCTCAGTAGGTAGCAGCTGCCCGGCCAATATGCTGAGCAGCGTGCTCTTGCCCGCACCGTTAGGACCGAGAATGGCCGTGGCCGTGCCAGGCTGAAACGCGTGGCTGAGCTGCCGGAATATCCATTGGCGGCCGTAGCGGCGGCCCAGGTTTTGGGCATCGAGCCGCATTAGTCGGTGCCTTCTTCGAGGAGCGTGCCGCGGCTCGGGCCTTTGATAATGCCGCGCGCGGCCGAGCGCACAAACTCCACTACCTGGTCGCGCTCGGGCAGGGCAGGCAGCTCGGTTTCGATGCGGCTGAGCGCATCCTGCATCGGTAAGCCGCTGAGGTACAGCGTGCGGTACATCTCGTGAATGGCATTCACCTGCTCTTCGCCGAAGCCCCGGCGGCGCAGCCCCACCGAGTTCACGCCGGCGTAGGCGAGCGGCTCGCGGGCGGCCTTCACGAAGGGCGGCACATCCTTGCGCACCAGCGAGCCCCCGGCGATGAAAGCGTGCGCCCCAATATTAGTAAACTGATGGATGGCCGTGGTGCCGCCAATAATGGCCCAGTCGCCTACCTGCACGTGGCCGGCCATTTGGGTGGCGTTCGAAATCACGCAGTGGTCGCCCACCAGGCAGTCGTGGGCAATGTGCACGTAGGCTTGCAGCAGGCAGTGGCTGCCCACCACCGTGCGGCCGCGGTCCACAGTGCCCCGGTTCACGGTCACGCACTCGCGCAGCACGCTGTAATCGCCAATGTGTGCGGTCGTTACCTCCCCGGCAAACTTAAGGTCCTGGGGAATGCCCGAAATCACCGCGCCCGGAAAAATCTGGCAGTTGGCCCCAATGCGCGCCCCGTCCATAATAGTCACGTGGGGCCCAATCCAGGTATTCTCGCCAATCTCCACGTCGCCGGCAATGTAGGCGAACGGTTCGACGGTTACCCCCGGCGCGAGCCGGGCAGCAGGGTGGATATGGGCAAGGGGAGAAAGCATTTTTCAATTAACAATTAACAATGAGCAATTAACAATTATCAAGCACAAGCAAAACGCATTGAAAGTCAAGCGAATTACTCATTGCTCATTGATAATTGTTCATTGAACTAAACGTTGTCCTTGCGGACAATGGCGGCACTCATCTCGGCATCGCACACCACTTTGCCATTCACGAAGGCCTGGCCTTTCATCTTGGCAATGCCGCGCTTGATGGGGGCCGTGAG
>CAXTFI010000365.1:0-3159 GCA_964243255.1 uncultured Hymenobacter sp. | reverse complement strand
ATTGCAGGCTCAGCTTCATGGGCGTGAGCGGGTTCTTGATTTCGTGGGCTACCTGGCGGGCCATTTCGCGCCAGGCGGCTTCTTTTTCCTGGGCCGCCAGCTCGCGCTTGCTGGCTTCGAGCTTGCCGAGCATGGTGTTGTACTCGCGCACCAGCAGCCCGATTTCGTCGTCGCTGCTGCGGTAGTCGAGCACCTCGTTTTCGCCGGTGAGGGTGGTGCGCATCAGGCGCTCGGTGAGCAGCTTGAGCGGGGCCGTGAGCTGGCGCGTGGCCAGGAAAGCCAGCGCCATAAACAGCAAAAACATGAGCGTGAAGATGTTGAGAATCGTGGTAAACAGCTCCGTCAGCTTGTTATCCAGCTCCTTCTGCGAGTCAAAAAACGGGATGCCTACGTAGCCCAGGATGGGGCCGGCCGCCGCCCCGCCGCTGCCCGGCAAGCGCACCGGCAAGTACAAGGCGCTGAACGACAAAGACCCCGCGTGCTCGGTGAGCAGCGTGCGGCTCAGGCCGCGCTCGCGCAGCTCCGCCACCGCCTGGGGGTTGAGCAGGGGCCCGAGCAGCCCCGCCTCAAAGATGAGCGGCTGCGAGCTGACCAGCAGCTGGCCCTGCGCGTCGTAGAGGTTGAGGTCGGTTTCGGTGAGCGCGGCCACGTTGCGCACCAGCCCGGCCAGGGCGGGGCGCCCGGTGGTGTCGGCAAGCAGGTCGCGGCGGCGCAGCAGGCTTTCGAGGGCGATGCGGCCCCGGCGCTCGTAGGTGCGGTGCAGGTCGCGGCGGTAGCTGGCAATGACCTGGCTGGCCGTGGCCACGCTCACCACCAGCAAGGAGAGCAGAATGCCCACGTTGAGCAGCACCTGGATGCGGGTGCTCAGGTTGAGCTGCACGGGGCGGCGGTCGCGGCGCAGCAGCAGGTAGGCGCCCGCCGCCAGCAGCCAGGGCAAGCTGTTGAGCAGCAACTGAAAAGAAAAATTCGACAGCCAGTCGGCTAGCGAATACGTGGACGTGGTTACGACCACCGTGCGCCCGCCGGACCCGCGCACTGCCAGGTGGTGAAAGTTGCTCAGCACCAGCCCCTGCCGGTAGAGGCGCGGGTCGCCGAGGCGGGAAGCGGGCAGCAGGTTGGCGTAGTCAAAATCGCCCTCGCTGTACACGAGCCGCCCGTCGGCGTAGCCGGCGTAGCTGAGGTTGGTAGCCAGGCCGGGCTGAAAAAACTTTTGGTCGACCAGCAGCTCGGGCAGCACGCTGTAGCTGGAGAGCTTCTTGAGGCTGAGGGTGAGCACGATGGTGCCCGCCGGCGCCGGCGGCCCGATGCCCACCAGCGGCGGCTCCGCCAGGGGCACCACGGCCGCGTAGCGCCGCGAGCTAAACGAATTTTTCGATTTCAATAAATACACGCCCGCTTGGTCGGTGGCGGTGGCGGTGCGCGAAAGCAGCTCGCGCGTTTGCCCGAAGGTGAGGGTATCGCCAATGTCGGTGCCCACCGGACGCCCCGTGGCATCAAACAGGCTGATGCTGGCCTCGTACTTATCGAAATAATCGCGCAAATACTGCCGGCTCACGCGGCGGCGCACGGCGTCGGCCCGCGCCGGCTCGCTGCTCAGCAGCTGGGCAATCACGGGGTCGGCCGCCAGCTGCCGGATGCGTTCGCCCAGCAAAAACTCTCCTTGCAAGTCATTATCCACCAGCAGGTTGGTGGCCAGCCGCTGCTTATCCAGCAATAATTGCCGCCCAAATTGCTCATAGAGAACCATCGCGCTGGTAGCGGCCCCCAGCCCCAGCAGCAGCAAGAGCTGGTAGGGCAGCCCCAGCGGCCCCGGCCCCGCCGCCCGCACCAGGGCCAGGTAGCCAACGCCCAGCGCCGCCAGGCCCAGCCAGTGCCAGCCCAGCCACGCGCTCACGCCCAGCACGATGCTGGCCCCCAGCACGATAACAACTGCCGCCAGGCGGCTGCGCACCCAGTGCGTGCTCAACCCCATCAGCCGGGTGAGCAGCCCAAAAATCAGCAAAAAAGCTCCCGTGTGCAGCACCACCGCCAGGGCCAGCACCAGCCGAAACCCGCTCACCTGAATGCTCTGGGTAATATCCAGGTTGAGCTGGCTTCCGCTGAAGGTGAGGTGGTAGTAGCTGTGCAAGCCCAGCAGCAGCAGCCCGAAGCCCAGCAGCAGGCCCAGCTTCCAGCCCAGCGGCCTACCCCCCTGCACGCGGGCGGGCCAGCGGTAGTGCCGGCTCAGCAGGAGCGTGCCAACGGCCAGCACCCACGCCAGCAACGCATTGAGCAGCAAGTCGCCCAGCGAGGGCGCCCAGTCCGAGGCGGCGGACACGCGGGGGTCGAACAGCGGCAGCTCCAGCAGCGCGTAGGGCAGCCCCACCGCCAGCAGCCCTAGCCGCAGCGCCGCCAGCGGCAGCACCAGAGCCGCCACGGCGGCCCCGCCCCGGCCGGCCCGCCACAGCCGGCGCGCCAGCGTCAGCCAGCCCGCCAAGTAGAGCAGCATCCCCAAAGCCAGCAGCAGCAGCGGCAAATAGCGCCCGGTTGACGAATTGCCTTGCAGCCACTGCACCGCAAACAACGGCTGGCCCGCCGCGCTCCGCACGATGGTCGTGCGGCTGGCATTCGGCCCCGCGGCGGCGCGCACGGCCACGTCCAGCCCTTGCAGCAGGGCCTGCCCGTCGCCCGCCCGCAGGTAGCGGTTGCTGATGCCGTAATGCTGCGTCAGCGGCACGTACACCAGCACCACCAGCTCGCCGGCCGCCTGGCGCACCACCACAAAATCGCCCAGGCTGGTTTGGGCCAGCCGCTCGGGCCGGGGGTCAGCCACGTCGGGGGGGGTAGGCAGGGGCCCGGCCGCCGACCAGCTCCGCAGTTGCGCCCGCTCAAATAAGAAAGCCGGGTACGTGCTCTGGCTCAGTAAGTAACTGAAATTTACTTGTTGCGGGTGAACAGCGGCGGCGGCGTGCAGCAGCCGGTCGGCTTCGCGGTGCGCGGTGGCGATGGCTTGCTGCACTAGCCCTTGCACCCGCGCCGTGCCGGGCGGCGACTGCCCCCCCGGCAATTGCCCGTAGTGGCTGGCCAGGTAGCCCGCCCCAAAGCTCAGCAGCGCGCTCAGCACGAGCAGCCAAGGCCAGTACACACCAAAACGACGGGTAGCAGAAGCAGGAGACACAA
>CAXTFI010000364.1:0-3207 GCA_964243255.1 uncultured Hymenobacter sp. | reverse complement strand
GCTGGTATCAAAGACGTACTGGCTAAGTCGAAAGGCTCATCCAACCCCCACAACGTGGTAAAGGCTACCTTTGCTGCCCTTGCTAAAATGCGCGACCCTATGCAAATTGCTCAGGCTCGCGGTATTTCTCTCGCCCGCGTTTTTAACGGTTAATTTGACTATGCCACAGATTCAAATAAAGCTCGTGCGCAGCGCCATTGACCGCCCCGAGCGTCAAAAGCGCACCGTGGAGGCCCTCGGCCTGAATAAAATGAACAGCACCGCTACGCACGAAGCCAATCCCAGCATCTTGGGTATGGTGAAAGCGATTCAGCATCTGCTGGAAGTAACCGAACTGTAAGCGTTTATCCCAGTCATGAATCTTTCCAATCTAAAACCCGCCGCTGGCTCGACGCGCAACAACAAGCGCCTTGGCCGTGGTGAGGGCTCGGGCGGCGGTGGTACCGCAACCCGTGGTCACAAAGGTGCTAAGTCACGTTCGGGCTACTCGCGCAAGTCGGGCTTCGAAGGTGGCCAGATGCCTCTCCAGCGTCGCGTGCCAAAGTTCGGTTTCACGAACATTAACCGCGTAGAGTACAAAGGCATCAACCTAGACGTACTCCAGGGCCTGCTCGAAAAAGGTACTGTTACCGCTATGGACCAAGCTTACTTCGTGGAAGCTGGTTTAGTATCGAAAAATGCCAAAATCAAAATTCTAGGTCGTGGTGAACTCACTACGGCGCTGGAAGTACACGCTCACGCTTTCTCAAAATTAGCCGTTGAAGCTATTGAGAAAGCTGGTGGCAAAGTTGTTACGCTGTAACTGCTAAACACGAGCAATGAATAAGTTTATCAACACGATAAAGAATATTTTTGCGATTGAGGATTTGCGTACGCGAATCCTCAATACGCTATTTTTCATTGCTATCTACCGGCTAGGCTGCTACGTAGTATTACCTGGCGTAGACCCTACCCGTCTGAAAGCGGGTAGCGGTGGAGTATTCGGTATTTTAGATACCTTGCTGGGTGGAGCATTTAGTCATGCTTCCATCTTTGCGTTGGGCATCATGCCCTACATCTCAGCTTCTATTGTATTGCAACTGCTAACTATTGCAGTGCCTTACTTCCAGAAGCTACAGAAGGAAGGTGAATCAGGACGAAAAAAAATCAACCAGTATACCCGCTTGCTAACCATCCCAATAGTGATGGCTCAGTCAGTGGGCTTCTTGGCTACGATTAATGCTGAGGCTATCGTGAACCCCGGCACGTTCTTTACCATTTCTACTATGCTCATCATCACGGCTGGAACGCTGTTTTGCATGTGGCTAGGTGAGAAAATTACGGATAAGGGCATAGGTAACGGCATCTCCATGATTATAATGATTGGAATTGTCTCGCGCTTACCTGGTGCCCTCATTGGTGAGGCGGCTGCAAAAGGGATTAACAAATCACTGATTTTCCTGCTAGAATTGGTAGTACTATTTCTAGTCGTAATGGCCGTTATCGTACTAACGCAGGCTGTTCGCCGAATTCCAGTACAGTATGCGAAACAAGTAGGTGGTACTACACAACTTGATGCTCAACGGCAGTTTATTCCGTTAAAAGTCAATGCGGCTGGCGTAATGCCTATCATCTTCGCGCAGTCGTTGATGTTCGTGCCGAGTATTGCTGCGTCGGCTTGGGATAAAAACAGTGACTTGGCAGCTACAATAGCCTCTTATTTCTCTCCTGAGCACTGGGTGTATAATACGGTCTTCGCGCTGCTTATCATCATTTTCACTTACTTCTACACCGCCATTAGTGTTAACCCTAATCAGATTGCGGATGATTTGAAGCGTAGCGGTGGTTTCGTGCCAGGCGTTAAGCCAGGCCGTGATACTTCAGAGTTTATCGACGAAATACTAACTCGTATTACATTGCCCGGCGCAGTAGCATTAGCACTGATTGCTATTTTCCCAACTATGGCTTTGCTACTTGGCGTAACTCGCCCGCTATCATTGTTTTACGGGGGGACTTCACTCATCATTATGGTGGGCGTAGTACTCGATACGCTTAATCAGATTGAAAGCTATCTGCTGATGCGTCATTATGATGGCATGATGAAATCGAACAAGTTACGTAGCCGCACTACTGAACCGATAGCTTTGGCATCGTAGGCAACTAGCATGGCAACAGGCACCATTCAGTTTAAGACTGAAGAAGAAATAGACTTGATGCGTGCTGCTGGCCAACTGTTAGCACGGGCTCATGGTGAGGTAGCAGCACTGGTACGCGAAGGGGTTACAACGCGAGAGCTAGACCGGCGTGCTGAGGAGTTCATCCGCGACCACGGTGCTACTCCGTCTTTTAAAGGTTACAATAATTTTCCTTACAGCCTCTGTCTGAGTCCTAATTCGGTGGTGGTTCATGGATTTGCTACTGATGAGCCACTGAAGAGTGGCGATATTTTGTCAGTAGATGCGGGAGTATTCCTTAATGGTTACCATGCAGATAGCGCTTACACTTACCCAATCGGGGAGGTGTCATTGGAAGTTCAGCAGTTGCTGAGTGAAACAAAAGCGTCGCTTTACAAGGGAATTGAGCAAGCAATTAGCGGAAACCGGGTTGGTGATATCAGCTTTGCTATTCAGAACTATGTTGCTCCGAAGGGGTATGGTGTAGTTCGCGAGCTGGTAGGCCATGGAGTAGGAGCTAAGTTGCATGAGAAACCTGAAGTGCCAAATTATGGCAAGCGGGGCTCAGGACCACTTTTACAAACAGGTATGACGCTGGCTATTGAGCCAATGGTTACGCTTGGGAAAAAGGATGTGGTGCAGGAGAAGGATGGCTGGACTATCCGAACCCGTGATAAAAAGCCAGCTGCGCACTTTGAGCACACGGTTGTTGTTAGAAAAGACAAGGCAGAAATTCTGACTTCGTTTGAATACATAGAAAAAGCACTGCAGTAGCCCTTATGGCAAAACAAGCCTCCATCGAGCAGGACGGTACCATCCTCGAAGCCCTGTCCAACGCCATGTTCCGCGTGGAATTGGAAAACGGGCATCAGCTAATTGCCCATATCTCGGGTAAGATGCGGATGCACTACATTAAGATTCTGCCCGGCGACAAGGTAAAATTAGAGATGTCACCTTACGACTTGTCGAAAGGTCGCATCAAGTATCGTTACAAGTAATTTTTTCGTTCTTTTCAAGGTCATGAAAGTAAAAACCTCGGTGAAGAAACGTAGCG
>CAXTFI010000363.1:0-3245 GCA_964243255.1 uncultured Hymenobacter sp. | reverse complement strand
AGCTGGCCGGCGTGCGGGCCCAGGTCGCGGTAGCTTTTGCCCAGCAGGCGCTTCACCGAATAAATGGTGTTGGCGGGGTCGGAAAGCAGGAAATCCCGGGCTTCGTTGCCGACCAGCGGCGAACTGCCATCGGCCGGAAAATGAACCACCGAGGGCACGATGGTGCCCCGGCCCAGGTCGTTGATGGCGGCCGGCTGGCGGGTTTCGGGGTGCACGTAGGCCACGAGGCTGTTGGTGGTGCCCAGGTCGATGCCCACAATAAGCTCTTCCTGCTGAATAGCCCCGGTGGCGAGGTTGATGGCGACTTTAGCCATAAGAAAACGAAGCGGCCGCGCAGCCGCGGCCAACCAAAAAACAAGTGAAAAAACCGCCGCCCAGCCTACAAAAGTACGCCCGGCCGCAGGCTGGGAAGCTGGCGGGCCCGTAGCCTACCTGGTAAGTCCGGCGCGCCCTGAAAGTTGGCTGGTGTAAGATTCGGGCATCTGCGGAACAACGACAAACCGAACGCGGCGCTACGGCGTAGTTGAAAAAGTTAAGCTGTTCAGTATCAATAAAAAAACTGTTCCAAAATATTTTGCTTACAACTCATTGTTTTCCCACCCTTTTCTCCTCCCATTTTTCATGAAAAAACTGCTTACCCGTCCCGCCCTTCAAGTAGCGTTAGCTGCCGCCGCCGTGGGCGGCCTGCTCACGTGGAGCGGGCACACCAACCAACTGGAGGCTTCTTCGCACCGCGAAGCCCCGCTTATTGCCGACGACCCGCTGGCCGACAACACCGACCTGTACGCCTTCCGCTCGCCCGATGCGCCCACCAACGACGGCAATGCCAGCGTCACGATTGTGGCCAACTACATTCCGTTTGAGCTGCCCCAGGGCGGTCCCAACTTCAACACGTTTGGCGAAAATATCCGCTACGAAATTCACGTAAAAAACAACACCGCTACTCCCGGCGACGATATTACCTATCGCTTTACGTTTACCAGGACTAACGAAGACCCCACTACTTTTTTCCGGGTGCGCCTGGGTAAAGAAAACCTGAAGACCACCTATAAGCTGGAGCAAAGCCTGGCGGGGGCGGCCTTCACCACGCTGATAGCGGCGGGTGTGGTACCCGCGCCCAACATCGGGCCGACCTCCATTACCAACGCGGCGGGCCTGGGCAAGACCAGCTACCAGGCCTACGCCGAAAGTACCATCCAGACGGTGAGCGGCATCAAGGTTTTCTGCGGGCCCACGGATGATGCCTTCTTCACCGACCTGGGCAGCATTTTTGACCTCGGGGGCATTCGCTCCAAAACGGCCGCCCGCGATGGCCTGGCTCGTAAGAACGTGCACTCCATTGTGATGCAGATTCCGGTGACGACGCTGGCCAAGGCCGGCACGCCCGCCCTCACCGCCACTACTACGGGCTTCGAAGCTGGCCTCGTGTCGCCTTACACCGTAGGTATTTGGGCCTCGGCCAGCCGCCCGGCCATCCGCACCCTCAACCCCACCACGGGTGGGCAGGCCTATACCGTGGGCACCACGGTGGCTCCCACCACTGGCGTCACCGGCTCGCCCGATGGCTGGGTGCAGATTTCGCGCATCGGCATGCCCCTCACCAACGAGGTGGTGCAGGCCGTGGGCCTGAAAGACGAGTGGAACGCGGGCTCGCCCTACGGCATGGTGCCCAAGTTTGACGCGGGGGCCAAAAACCCCGAGCTGGGTTTGTACATGGCCGACAACGCGCCCATGAACGGCGCGGCCCCCAAGCCCGCCGGCCAAACCTACTACGGCGAAGCCGTACCCGGCTTTGCGCCCCTGCGCATTCAGTCTAAGTCGCTGGCGGGCCTGTTCCCGGCCTCGTCGGGCTTGCAGGCGGGCTTCGACTTCCGCGATGGCGCGCCGGGCCTGAGCCCACTTTACAGCAACGCAGCCGGAGCTAACGCAGGCACAGCTTTCGCCCCAAGCCCGGCGGGCTTTGGCGAATACCTGCTCAATAGCGGCCAGGCGGGCAACCCCCGTTCGGTCGACTTGCTGCCCATTTTCCACACCGGCGTGCCTAACCTGATTCCGTATCAGCTGGCAACCGGCAAAACCGGCAACAACCCGCTTACGGCTGGTAAGCCCTTCATCAACAACTTCTTGCCAACCCTGGGCGACATGCTGCGCCTGAACATGGCCGTGCCGCCGACCTCGCGCACTTCGGCCGACTTTAGCTCAGAAGGCCTGCTGGCCGCCGCCGTGCTGGGCCTCACCGACCCGCGCTACAACGCCTCGGCCGCCGTGCAGCTCATCCCCAACATGGACGGCTTCCCCAACGGCCGGCGCCTGGAAGATGACGTAACCCGCATCGAACTGCAAGCCGTGGGTGGCGTAGTATTGGCGGCCGTGGGCCTCTGGTACGACGACTTTACGGCGGGCACCTCGACTACTCCGGTAACCCAGCAGCTGAAAAACGTGCTCGGCTTCACCACGAACATCGAGAAAAACGACACCACCTTCCGCGCCGGTTTCCCCTACGTGCAAACGCCCTGGAGCGGCACCAACGCCCAGCGCATTGCCCTGGCGCAGCTGGCCCCGAGCCAGACCCTGGGCTTGTCGCCCAACCTGACCGTAGCCAGCGCCTACCCCAACCCCAGCACGGGCGCAACCACCTTCCGCTTCGAGCTGGCCACGGCGGCCAACCTGAACGTGCAGATTGTGGACGCCCTGGGCCGCCGCGTGGCTAATATTTCGGCCAAAGACTACCCGGCGGGCATCAACGAGATAAAGTGGCAGCCCAACGCCTCGGTGGTAGCGGGCCAGTACATTGCCTCGGTATATGCCGGCAAAACACTGATTCAGTCGCTGCGCGTAGAGCGCCGCTAGCAGTTGCCCAGCCGCCCGCAGGGGTTGCTGCGCCTTGAATAAAAGGGCCGCCGGTTAGCTTACCCAGCTGGCGGCGGCTCTTTTATTTTCGTAGCTTGCTGCCTCTAGTGGCGGGCGGGCCCGGTTGCTTTCTGACAGTCAAACGAACGCTAGTCTATCTTTTTCCTACCCGTGCGTAAAAAACTATACCCTGCTTTGCTGCTGGCCTTTGGGCTGGCCGTAGTGGCCATTATTTTCTTCAAAAAGCAAGCCCCCGTTACCCTGCCCGAGCCCAAGGACCGCATCGGCCGCCTGGCCCTGGGGGGCGAGTGGGTGAACACCAAAGCCTCGATGGAAGGCCTGCTGGCCAAGCTGCGCACCGACCCCAACGACCAGAAAAGCCGCCTGCTGCTGGC
>CAXTFI010000362.1:0-3254 GCA_964243255.1 uncultured Hymenobacter sp. | reverse complement strand
CGATGCCCGCGCCGCGCGCCGCGCCCTGGGCCGCGTCGGTGTCGTAGAGCTCCAGCGTTACGTTGCCGCAGTTTACGAAGGCCTCGCGAAAGACCGGGCTCAGGAACATGTTGGCGTGGCCGGCGCGCACGGTTTGCACCCGCACCCCGGCGGCGCGCATAATGTCCATGCCGTAGTGCAGGGCGTACACGATGCCCTCCTGCCCGGCCCGGATGAGGTGGGCCGGGCCGTGCACGTTGAACTGCAAGCCGTGCAGACTGGCGGCGGCGGGCCGGTTTTCGAGCATGCGCTCGGCCCCGTTGCCGAAGGGCAAAAACAGCAATCCCCCGGCCCCCACGGGCGCTTGCGCCGCCAGCGCGTTGAGCTGCTCATAGGGCAGGTTGCCCACCACCTTGCGCAGCCAGCTGTGGAGAATGCCCGTGCCGTTGAGACATAGGAGCACGCCGTTTTTGGGCTGCTCGGGTGTGCTGTTGACGTGCACAAAGGAGTTAACGCGCGAGCGCGGGTCGGCGGTGGCAGTTTCGTTGATGCCGTAGACCACGCCGCTGGTACCGCCCGTGGCGGCCACCTCGCCGGCTCGCAACACGTTGAGCGAGAAGGCATTATTAGGCTGGTCGCCGGCGCGGTAGCTGATGGGCGTGCCCGCAGCCAGGCCCAGCGTGTGGGCGGCTTCGGCGGTGAGGCGGCCCTGAATGGCGAATGTGTCCACTACCTCGGGCAGCAGGTCGGCGCTAATCCCATAATAATCAAGTAGTTCCTGGGCAATGGCCTGCTTCTTAAAGTTCCAGAACACGCCCTCCGACAAGCCCGATACGGTGGTTTGCAGCTGGCCCGTGAGCTGGTAGGCCAAGTAGTCGCCGGGCAGCAGCAGCTTGTGGATGCGGGCGTAAATATCGGGCTCGTTCTCCTGCACCCACTTCAGCTTGGAGGCCGTGAAATTGCCGGGCGAGTTTAGAAAATTTTGCAGGCAAAACTTTTCCCCCAGCTCCCTAAAGGCCTGGTTGCCAATTTCCACGGCGCGGCTGTCGCACCAGATAATGGCGGGGCGCAGCACCTGGCCGGCGCGGTCGAGCAGCACCAGGCCGTGCATCTGGTAGGTGATGCCGATGCCGGCTAGCAGCGTGGCATCGAAGCCGTAGCTGGCTTGCAGCTGCTGGGTGGCGTTGATGACTTCCTGCCACCAGCGCTCGGGGCGCTGCTCGGCCCAGCCGGGCTGGGGCACGTCCATGCCCATTTCGGTGCTGGGCGAGGTCACGGCGGCCACGCAGCGCCCGCTGGCAATGTCGAGCAAAGAAGCCTTGATGGACGAGCTACCAATGTCGTAGCCGAGCAGGTATTTCATTTTTTACTTGTGAGTGGTGAGTGGTGAGTGGTGAGTGGTGAGTGGTGAGTGGTGAGTGGTGAGTAGTGAGTAGTGAGTGGTGAGTGGTGAGTGGTGAGTGGTGAATTAACAGGACGTTCTCTCTTAATGCATTAGCTCATACTTAACACATCTAGTTAATGGTCAATACCGCGCTCACAGGCTTGGGCGCGCCCAGCGCCAGGCTGCGGGCCGAGGGGAGCGCACCGCCTACCCACACCGTAACGGGGCCGCTGGGCGTGAAGGCAGTACCGTCTTTGCCAATAAGCGCGAGCTGCGCAGGCGTGAGCGCAAACTTCACCGTGGTGCTGGCCCCCGGCTGCAGGGTAATGCGCCGGAAGTTTTTGAGGGCAAAAAGCGGCGTTTGGGTGCCGGCTTTGGGCGGGTGCGTAAGGTAAAGCTGCACCACTTCGTCGGCGGCCATCGGGCCCGTATTGGTGACGGTGGCCGCCACTTCAACCGGCTTATTCTTAGCGACTTTCGTGGCTGAAAGCTTCGCTGCCGAATACGTGAATTTGCCGTAGCTCAGGCCGTAGCCGAAGGGGTACTGGGGCTCGGCGGTGAGGTAGCGGTAGGTGCGGCCGGCCATGCGGTAGTCTTCGTAGGCGGGCAGCTGGGTTAGGCTTTTGGGAAAGGTGACGGGCAGCTTGCCCGAGGGCGAGGCTTTGCCAAAGACGAGGTCGGCCACGGCGTGGCCGCCTTCCTCGCCGGGGTACCAGGCCAGCAGCACGGCATCGGCCAGCTCGTGCACTTCGCTCAGGTTGAGGGGACTGCCGCCGGTAATGATGGCCACAATGGGCGTGTGGCTGCCCTGGCGCAGCTTCTTGAGAAAGTCAATCTGGTTTGGGGGCAGCTTATAGTCGAGGCGGTCGCCGGCGTGGGGCGAGGCAATGGACTCGCCCTCCTCCCCTTCCAGCACGCCCGTGAGGCCCATGACCACGAAGATGGCATCGGTCTGCTGGGCCTCGCCGGTCGTCCAGTCAATGGGGTTGATGTTGGGCCGGTCGAGCAGCGCGCCCTGCTTGTACTCTACCTGGCTGCCGGGCTGCACCGCGCCCACCAGGCCTTCTAAGATGGTGGTTAGCTGCGAGTTTACGCCGTAGTAGTTGCCCAGCAGGGCCTCCACGCTGGTAGCGTTGGGGCCGGTTACGAAGTACTTGCCCAGGTCGGGGCGCAGGGGCAGCACGCCGTTGTTTTTGAGCAATACCATCGACTTGAGGGCCACTTCTTTGGCCAGCGCGCGGTGCGCGGCGCTGTTCACTACCTCCGGCCCGAGCTGGTCGTAGGGCGTCGCGCCGGGCGGGTCAAACAGGCCCAGCTTGAAGCGCGTGCGCAGCAGAATGGCCAGCGCGCTATCCACCTGGCTTTCCTGGAGGAGGCCCTGGCGCACGGCCGCGGGCAGCTGGGTGTAGGTATCGCCGCAGTTGAGGTCTACGCCGCGCTGCAGGGCCAGGGCCGCGGCTTCGGTCTTGGTTTTCACCGTTTTGTGGCCCTGGTAGAGGTCGTCGAGCGCGCCGCAGTCGCTCACTACGTGGCCCCGAAAGCCCCACTCCTGGCGCAGCACCTGGCCTAGCAAAAACTGGTTGCCGCAACAGGGCTCGCCGTTGGTGCTGTTGTAGGCGCACATCACGGCTTCCACGTGGGCGTCTTTCACCAGGGCCTGGAAGGCGGGCAGGTAGGTTTCGCGCAGGTCCTGGGGCGAGGCCTCGGCGTTGAATTCGTGGCGCAGCTTTTCGGGGCCGCTGTGCACGGCGTAGTGCTTGGCGCAGGCCGCCACTTTGAGGTAGCGGGGGTTGTCGCCCTGCAGGCCCTTGACCAGGGCCACGCCCAGGCGGCCGGTCAGGGTGGGGTCTTCGCCGTAGGTTTCCTGGCCCCGGCCCCAGCGCGGGTCGCG
>CAXTFI010000361.1:0-3260 GCA_964243255.1 uncultured Hymenobacter sp. | reverse complement strand
ACTCGTCAATCTCAATGCCGTGCTCGTCGCCCCACTGCTGGCCTTCCTGCTTGGCCCCGTTGTTGAGGGTCACCACGCGGTTGTAGCCCAGCCCGCGCACCACGGGCTTGCTGATGGCCGCCCCGGTCGTAATCTGGCTGATGCCCGGCGTGTGGGCAATGGCGTCGATAATATTGGTGGCCGAGGTCTGGTTGAGGCGCGTGCGGTCCACTACCGTGGTGGGCACCGGCGAGCGGCGCAGCTCCGTGGCCTGGCTCACGCCCGTAACCACCACCTGCCCGATTTCGGTGGCCGCGGGCGTCAGCTTGAAGTCCAGGGCCTGGCCGCTGCCGGTATCAATGGTTTGGGTTATGGTGTTGTAGCCCAGGGAAGTAACCTGCATTAAAAACCGCCCCCTGGGCAGGTTAGCAAAGCCGAAGCGCCCGTCGGCATCGGTGGCCGTACCCTGCTTGAGGTCAGGAAAAACCACGTTGGCCCCCGGCAGGGCTTGGCCGGTGCCCGCATCGGTGAGGCGGCCGGTGAAGGAGGCGGCCGCCCGGCTGCGGGCGGGAGCAGCTGGCGGGGCTACCTGCGCCACCGCCGAAAAGCATAACGTGCTAGCTAGCACCACTATAGCAGAGGTACGAAACATAAAAAACCGCGAAATGAAGGGGGCTACCGCACCGCTGTACCCAGCTCGCCGCAGCCCGCCCCGCAAACAAACCCCAGCCAGGGGCCAGGGTATGTTCACATTTTCTCTAAAACCAAACCAGAGAAAAACCGGGGCGGCGGGCCCAGCGGGGCCCGGCGGCAAGCCAGTAGCGTCAGCCGCAAAGGCTGAAAATCAGGCGGATAGCTTGTAAAATAATAGGTAAAAAGCCACGTGCAGGCAACCTACGCCAGCGGGGGGCCGCGCAGCGCCGTGCGCCGCAGCGCCGCCGCCGAGCAGGCCAGCTGCGCTGGCACGGCCAGCGGCTGGTAGTGGGCGCGCAGCCGCGGCTGCGGCAGGCTCACCGGCAGCGCCGCCGCAAAGGGCGTGTTGTAGAACTGTTCGGCGTGGCAGTGCGTATGCTTGGAGCTGGCTAGCTCCTTGCCAGTGGGGCGGCGGGTAGCCGCCAGCTCGGTGGTGTGGCCGTGGCCGTGCCAGGCCAGCACCCACGCCTCGGGCAGCAGCGTCCGCACCAGGCAGAGCAACAGCAGCAGGGCAAGATGAGGGCGGAGAAGGGGCCGTAACACGGTAATAGCCAGGTGAACGCTACTGAGATAGAGACCGTTGCCGCGCAATGGTTGCATCGGCTAAGCAAAGTTACGACCCGGCAGGGCAGCGAAGCTAAGTTATTGCAACAATGTTACAAAAATGTTTTTTCAGCCGGCTGGGGCCCGGCTGGTTTGCTACTCGGCCAGCAGCCTATATTGCGGGTCTTATAAATACTAGCGCGTTCTGTATGATGCCTGCCGGTTGGCGTACACTAGTGGGGCTGGCCAGCCTGGGGCTGCCGTTGGCCAGCGCCCGCGCCCAGGTGCCCGCCGCGCTACTGGGCCAGTGGGAGCTGCGCCAAATCAGCTTCGTAACCAGCCAGGGCGCCGACCCCGACTTGCTGGCCCGCATGGACAACCCCGAGGTAGCCGCCCTCAACCAGGACGTGGCCGGGGGCGCGGCCCATTTGCGGGTCACGTTTCGGCCCGATGGCACCTATGCGTTTGAGGTGACGCGCCCCGGCCAGCCCGCCCGCAATGAAACCGGCACCTACCGCGTTCAAGGCAAAACGCTCTTTGCCCAGAGCCCAGCCACCGAAGGCGGTTCGTCGTTTGACCACCAATTGCTCGTACAAGTGAGCCGGCGCAAGCTGGTAGTCGAGTTTTTGGTGGGCGAAGAGCTGCCCGGCGTAACCGAAGAAGTGGAGTACCGCCGGGTGCCCTAACGACCAGCCTAGTGAAATAAGAACTATTTGCGCAATCGTTGCCGATAACGTTGCCGGAGGCCGTAGCGGCCATTCTACAAAATATAGCTGACTCTAAAATTTCAGCATAACCCCGTCCAATTCGGAACGGATTTCGTATATGTGCCGCTTCGCTGGCACCTTGGTGCCCAGCTAGTAGCTACCGCCAAAAATTAAGGTAGCCTAAACTTATGATTATTAAGACTATAGACGAATTTTGCATTCAGACTGACCAAGCCCTGAACGTGGTACGGGTGGCGTGGACGGGCGGGCGCAACACCCGGCATTTTCAGCGTGCTTTCACGCAACTGCAGCGCATCCTCACCCAAACCCGGGTGGGCCGCGTAGTGCTGGACCTCAACGCCCTGCCCGACGTGTCGGTGTATGACCAGCTGTGGCTGAGCACCAGCTTTATGCCCGCGCTGCTCAAGCTGCCGCTGCGGCAGATGGTGGTGGTGCTCTCGGGCCAGCGCATCTACAACCAGCACGTGCTGGAGGGCCTGCTGGCAGCCATAGCCAAAACCATTGCCTTCGACGTGCAGTTTTTTGCTAACCCGGAGGCTGCAATGGCTTGGCTCACCGACGATTCGCCCCGCTTGCCCCTGCTGTTTGCGGAGTGGGCGCAGGGCTGCCACAGCGCGTATAACCCTAGTGAACTAGCCGAGCCCCAGGCCCGCTACCAGCGGCCGCAGCCCGCCGACTGCCAACCTGGCAGCTAGGCCCACCTTGGAACAGCCTTTGAAACGGAAGGCTGACTAGCGGGCGCTGCCTGTTAGTCAGCCTTTTATTGTTTTTCAACCTTCCAGCTACCCCGATGTCCGAAACCGGCTCCATCTCCATCCATACCGAGAACATCTTCCCCATCATCAAGAAGTTCTTGTACTCTGACCACGAAATTTTCCTGCGCGAGCTGGTCAGCAACGCCGTCGATGCCACCCAAAAGCTGCAAAGCCTGGCCCGTCAGGGCGAATTTAAAGGCGAGTTGGGCGAGCTGAAAGTGCGCGTGACCGTGGACAAGGACACCCGCAAAATCACGGTTTCGGACCACGGCCTGGGCATGACGGCCGAGGAAATCAAGAAGTACATCAACCAGATTGCCTTCTCCGGGGCCACCGAGTTTGTGGAGAAGTACAAGGACACCGATGCCACGGCTAAAGACCAGATAATCGGGCAGTTCGGCCTGGGCTTCTACTCGGCCTTCATGGTGTCGAGCGAGGTGGAAATCTGGTCGCAATCGTACCAGGAAGGCGCGCTGACCGCGCACTGGACCTGCGACGGCAGTACCCAGTACACCATCGACGAGCCCACCGGCGAGCACGCCAAGGCCGAGCGCGGCACCGA
>CAXTFI010000360.1:0-3262 GCA_964243255.1 uncultured Hymenobacter sp. | reverse complement strand
CCCGCGTACACGGCCCGAATCATATCAAGGTCAAACGCCATAGGAGGGAGAGTGGGGTTGTTAGCTTACGCGCAAAAGTAACGCGCACGGTAGGCAAGTTGGTAGTTTACGCGTATACTTAGAACCGGTCCAGATAAGGGTTAGTTCTGGCTGGTTTTTATAGCGCAGACTATATTTCCCGCAGAGGGCGCAGAGGTTTTCGCTGAGGTTCGCTAAGCGCGGGCGGCAACTAAATGGGTGGGCTGCTAGTTTTGAGCGTTCTACTTTGCTCTTGCATGAAAGTCTATTCCCTTCTTTTGAGCGCGGCGCTGCTGGCCGGCTGCCATTCTGCCACTACCGATACGGCACAGTTGAGTACTACTTCGGCCGCCGCGCTACTCACGCCCGGCCCGTGGCGTGGTGAGCTAGCCGCGCAGGGCCAGAAAATCCCGTTCTTATTCGAGGTCAAAATTGAGGCGGGCAAGCCGGTAGTTTACCTTATTAATAAGGGCCTGAATGGCGAGGAGCGCCTGCGCTGTGACGAGATTTCGGCGGCCGGCGACTCGGCTACCATTAAGCTACATGTGTTTGACGCGGCGCTGGTGGTGCGCGCCGATGGCAAAGACAAGCTGAAAGGCACCTGGGTGAAGTATGATGCCAAGACGCCGTACCGGGTGCCGCTGGTGGCTACGGCAGGTTCGCAGCCGCTCTTTCAGAGCAATACATCCACAGGGACCCCATTTGTTGGTACCTGGCGAACGGAGTTCAAAGATGAGACAGGCAAAACGTATCCAGCCGTTGGCATTTTCAAGCAAGAAGGTAGCGACATAACCGGTACGTTCTTGACGACTACCGGCGATTATCGCTACCTAGCTGGACAAGTAGATGGCTCGACCATGCGTTTGAGCACTTTTGATGGCGGACATGGTTTTCTATTTATTGGAAAATTAAATGCTGACGATACAACTAGTAGTCTTACTGGCGACTATTACTCGGGCAAAACCGGCCACGAAACCTGGACGGCCACCCTCGACCCCACGGCCAAGCTGCCCGATGCCGACACGCTCACCTACCTGCGCAAGGGCGAGTCGCGGCTGAATTTCAAGTTTCCGAGCATCGTGGCGGGCAGCAGCATCTCCCCTACCGACCCCAAGTACAAGGGCAAGGTGGTGGTGGTGCAAATCCTGGGTTCGTGGTGCCCCAACTGCATGGACGAGACGGGCTACCTCGCGCCTTGGTACGCGCAGAACAAGGCGCGCGGCGTCGAAATTATTGGCCTGGGCTACGAGCGCAGCGCCGACTACGACAAAGCCGCCCCGCGCCTGCGCAAGATGAAAGACCGGTATAAAATCGGCTACGACCTGGCCGTGGCCGGTGTGTCGAACAAAGACTCGGTGGCTAAGTCGCTGCCGCAGCTAGCGAAATTTCTGGGCTTTCCGACCACCATTTTTCTGGATAAGAAGGGCGTGGTGCGCAGCATCCGCACCGGTTTTTCGGGGCCGGGCACGGGCCAGTACTTTGAAGACGAAAAAGCCCACTTCAACCGCATGGTAGATAAGTTACTGAAAGAGTAGTGGTTATAAAACTCACGTAACCTTCACTTTAGCTGGGCGTTGTAAGCTCCACTATCCGCTCGGGATGGTGGAGCTTTTTGATTGTCGGGACTAAGGGCCGCAACTTTGCGCGTTTCCGCGCTAGCTCACTTGGCCCGACAATTGAGTACGCCTGCCCATTACTTTTCCAGCCACCCATGACTGCTTTTTCAAATCGCCTGCTGCGCCCGGCCGCGCTCCTGTTGCTGTTGCCGCTGGTCAGCGCTACGCCTTCTGAACCCACCAAGCCAACCACTGCGGCCACCGCGCCCCTGCAAGGTGCTAAGCCCGACCCGCAGGTGATTGCCCAATTTGGCTTGTATAACAACCCCAAGCTGCAAGCCTACATCACGCAGCAGGGCAAGCGCATGACGGCCATATCGGACCGGCCCGGCGACTACGGGTTCACCATCGTCGATTCGCCGGTTATCAACGCCTTTGCCACGCCCGATGGGCACGTGTACTTCACGCGCGGCATTATGGCGTACTTCAACGACGAGGCGCAGTTTACGGGCGTGCTGGGGCACGAGCTGGGCCACATCACGGCGCAGCACGGCAAGAAGCAGCAGCGTAACTCCATCTTTTCCAGCATTTTGGTGGGGGTGGCCACCATGGCGTCGCCCAACCTGCTGGGCCGTGTGGCGCAGCCGCTCGCGCAGGTAGTAGGCCTCAAGTACAGCCGCAACGACGAAAACGAGGCCGACGGCCTGGGCGTAAAGTACTCAACCAAAGTAGGTTACGATGCCTCGCACATGGCCAACTTTTTCCAGACCCTGGAGCGCACCGAGGCCCAGAGCGGCAGCAGCACGCCCACCTTCCTCTCCACGCACCCCAACTCGGCCGACCGCTACCAGCGCGTGAAACAGCTGGCGGCCCAGGCCAAGCAGTCGCTCGGCAAAACCACGCTGACCGTGAACCGCGATAGCTACCTGCGCTCCATCGACGGCCTGCCCTTTGGCGACGACCCGCGCCAGGGCTTCGTGGAGAATAGCATTTTTTACCATCCCGAGTTGAAATTCCGCTTTCCCATACCGGCGGGCTGGAAGTCGCAGAACTCGCCCGAGCAGTTTCAAATGGCCGAGCCGAGCGGCAAGGCCATCCTGGCCTTCACGGGCGTGCCGGGCAACACGCCCGAGGAAGCGGCCCAAACGCTGGCCAAGCAGCTGGGCATCACGGCTGGCAACGTGCAGCGCACCACCATCAACGGCTTTCCGGCCCTGACGTTTGAGGGCGACCAGACCGCTTCGCAAGAGCAAAGCACGCCGGCCCACGTGCAGAGCTACGTTATCCAGGATGGCAAATCCATGTTTGCCTTCGTCGGGCTGGCTACGGCGGCCACTTTCAGCACTTACGCGCCGCAGTTTGCCAGCGCCGCGCAGGGCTACCAGCGCCTCAGCGACGCCAGCAAGCTCAACCGCCAGGCCGAGCACATCCGCGTAAAGCAGGCCAAAACCGCCACCACCCTTTCACAGGCCCTGGCCGCTAACGGTGTGCCCAGCAAGCGGTTAGAGGAGGAAGCCATTCTCAACGGAATGCAGCTGACCGACCGCCTGCCAGCCGGCTCGCTATTTAAGGTAATTGGGCAGTAAGGCTAATTAGGAATGAAAAATGAGGAATGAGGAATTGCCGTCTGGGTAATTCCTCATTCCTCATTCCTCATTCCTCATTCCTCATTCCTCATTCCTCATTCC
>CAXTFI010000359.1:0-3279 GCA_964243255.1 uncultured Hymenobacter sp. | reverse complement strand
CACAGCATGATTCCGCTGGGCTCGTGCACCATGAAGCTGAATGCCACGGCGGAGATGATACCCGTGACCTGGCCCGAAATCGGCCAGCTCCACCCCTTTGCCCCCGCCGACCAAACCGTTGGCTACCAGCAGATTATCCGTGACCTGCAAGCCTGGCTCTGTGAGGTAACCGGCTTTGCCGCCGTGAGCCTGCAGCCCAACTCGGGCGCGCAGGGCGAGTACGCGGGCCTGCTGGCCATTCGGGGCTACCACGAGGGCCGCGGCGACACGCACCGCACGGTGGCGCTCATTCCGGCGTCGGCCCACGGCACCAACCCCGCGTCGGCCGTGATGGCCGGCATGCAGGTGGTGGTAGTGAAAAGCACCGAGGACGGCAACGTGGACATGGACGACCTGCGCGCCCGCATCGCCCAGCACGCCGACCGCCTGAGCTGCCTCATGGTGACCTATCCCAGCACGCACGGCGTGTACGAGGAAACGATTATCGACATCTGCGCACTCATTCACCAGGCCGGCGGCCGCGTGTACATGGACGGCGCCAACATGAACGCCCAGGTGGGCCTCACTTCGCCGGCCGCCATCGGGGCCGACGTGTGCCACCTCAACCTGCACAAAACGTTCTGCATTCCGCACGGCGGCGGCGGCCCCGGTGTGGGCCCTATCGGCGTGGTGGCCGACCTCATCCCGTACCTGCCCGGCCACGTGGTGGTGCCGGTAGAGGGCCGCAGCAGCGGCGCGGTGTCGGCCGCGCCGTGGGGCTCGGCCAGCATCTTGCCCATTAGCTACGCCTACATTTCGATGATGGGCGGCGATGGCATCACGCGCGCTACGGAGCTGGCCATTCTGAACGCCAACTACATCAAGGCCCGCCTGGAGGCGCACTACCCGGTGCTGTATACCGGCAGCCAGGGCCGCTGCGCCCACGAGATGATTCTTGATTGCCGCCACTTTAAAAAGGCGGGCATTGAGGTCGAGGATATCGCCAAGCGCCTGATGGACTACGGGTTCCATGCGCCCACCGTGAGCTTCCCGGTAGCGGGCACGCTCATGATTGAGCCCACCGAGAGCGAAAGCAAGCTGGAGCTCGACCGCTTCTGCGACGCCATGGTGGCGATTCGCCAGGAGATTGCCGAAGTAGAAGCCGGCCGCGCCGACGCCAAGGACAACGTACTCAAGCACGCGCCGCACACCGCCGCCACCGTGCTCGTGCCCGAGTGGACGCGCCCGTACTCGCGCGAGCAGGCCGTGTACCCGCTGCCCTACGTGCGCCAGGCCAAGTTTTGGCCCAGCGTGAGCCGCATCGACTCGGCCTACGGCGACCGCAACCTAATCTGCAGCTGCACGCCGCTAGAGGAGTACGCCGACGAGCAGGAGCAGCTGGTAGCGGCCGATAAAGGCCCGTCTTACTAAACTGTAGCGCGGACTTTGTAGTCCGTGCCCAGAACAACCCACGCGCGGACTAAAAAGTCCGCGCTACCTCAAAAACGCCCGGTTGCGCACGCGAAAGCGGCTCGGCCGGGCGTTTGGCGTAGTGGGCGATTGGCTAGCGCAATTAGTCGGCTTGCCTACCTTTTTTGGAACATTGACCGGGCCGGTAGCGTTAGCCTAATACTCCCGAGTAAGGGTTTTATTTCGCTAGTTTTCAACCTATATGAACCGTATCACGCATCTTTTGGCCCGCCCCACTGCTATGGTGGTCACGAGCCTGGCGCTGGCCCTTGGGCTCGCCTCCTGCGCCACGTCGGCCAACGTCGGCGTGTCGAGCGACTTCGACCACGCGGTTAATTTCCGCGCCTACAAAACCTGGGCCTGGTACCCCAAGCAAGCCAATGATACCGAGGGCGGCCCGGCTAAAGGCTACGAGTCGTTTACGGACCAGCGCATACGCGACGCCGTGGCTAAAGACCTCACGGCCAAAGGCTTAACTGAAACCGCTACTGCCCCTGATGTGTACGTAGCTTACAGCGTGCGCGTGGAGAACAAGCAGCAGGTATCAGGCTATCCCTACGGTGGCTATGGCCCGTATGGCTACGGTGGCTACGGCTACGGCGGCTTTGGGGGCTATCCCTACGGCGGCGGTGGCGGCTACAACTACAAGGCCGGCACCGTCATCATCGACATCGTGGATGCCCGCCGCAAGGAGCTCGCCTGGCGCGGCACCGGCCAGGCCCAACTCAACCAGAACAGCATCTCGGAAGAGGAAACCTACCGCATCGTGAACAGCGTGCTGGGCAACTACCCGCCCACCGACCAGCGCCGCCAGGCCGTGCGCTAAGCGCTTGTTAGAGAATGAATTATACAAAAAAGCCTCGCCAAATCAGCGAGGCTTTTTTGTGTTTTAGCGGCGCTGGGCTTGGTGCAAAACAGCAAGTATTTCTACCGTAAAATCGCCAACTACATAAACCAATCGATACTTGCCCACAAACAACTCACGCACTGCAGGGTAATTACCTTCGGGTACCATTCGGCCTAACTGCGGAAAGTCACTGAGACGCAATGAAGCGGTAACCAGCTCATCGGCTACTCGTTCGGCGCTAGCTGCCGAATACTGCTGCAAGTCTTCCGTAATATCAGCCAGTTGCGAAAGCGCTTTATTGCTCCAGTGAACCCGCACGTCTTTGTTCTAATCGCTGCCTCAAGTAATCCTTGACTTCCTCCGCCGGAATAGTACGGCCAGCCGCTACGTCAGCCAGGCCCTGTTCAATAGATTGGAGTACATGAATTTCATAAAGCACATCATCCCAGGTTGCTTGTTCAGGCAAACTACTGGCCAATAATGCTAACTGTTCCTTCACGACGGGCAGTACAGGTATCATGGCTGAAAATGAATAATTGACTAAACCGGCACGTTTACGTGGCGCTCGGCGTGGTAGCTGGAGCGCACCAGCGGGCCGCTTTCCACGTACTTGAGGCCGCGCTTCAGGCCTTCTTCCTTGTAAAGGGCGAAGGTATCGGGGTGGATGAACTCAGCTACCTCCAGGTGGCGCTTGGTGGGTTGCAGGTACTGGCCCAGCGTCAGGATATCGAGGCCGTTGGCCACCAGGTCGTCCATGGCCTGGTAGAGCTCATCGGCTTTTTCACCCAGGCCCAGCATAATGCCCGACTTGGTGCGGTGGCCTTGAAGCTTGGTGCGCCGGATTTGCTCCAGGCTGCGGTCGTACTTGGCCTGCGGGCGCACGAGGCGGTAGAGGCTGCCCACGGTTTCCATGTTGTGCGAAATCACCTCCTGGCCGCCCGAAATCATCACGTCGAGCGCCGCCCAGTTGGCTTTCACGTCGG
>CAXTFI010000358.1:0-3300 GCA_964243255.1 uncultured Hymenobacter sp. | reverse complement strand
GCGCCGACCGCTCGGTGAGCTTGCAGGAATCGCCCTTGTTCAAGCTCCACAGCGACCCGGTGTACTTCGTCAGCGACGAGCAGTTCGACACGTTCAGCAAGTTGTTTCGGAAGATGCTGGCGGAAATAGAATCGGGCTACGTGCACAAGCAGGATTTACTGCGCACTTACGTGCAACTGCTACTGCATGAAGCCCTTAAGATGCAGCCCCACACGGCTTACCACCAGCCCCCAAACGCCACGGCCCGCCTCGTGGCGCTCTTTCTGGAGCTGCTGGAGCGGCAGTTTCCCATTGACGCCCCGGCCCCTGGCTTGCAGCTGCGCACGCCCGGCGACTTTGCCCACCAGCTCGCGGTGCACGTCAACCACCTCAACCGGGCCGTGCGCGAGCAAACCGGCAAAACCACCGGCGCCCACCTGGCCGAGCGCGTGGTAGCCGAAGCCAAGGCGCTGCTGCTACACACCAGCTGGGGCACGGCCGAAATTGCCTACGGGCTGGGCTTCGAGTACCCAAGCTACTTCAACAACTTCTTCAGAAAGCACACCGGCCACACGCCCCTGGGCTGGCGCGAGCAGGCCGGCCTGGTGGCGGGCGAGGCGGGCGCGGTGCTGGTGGCAATTACGTAGGGCCCACCCGCTCGTGGGGCAGCCTGCCCCGGCGGCGGGCTTGTTTGATTTTCTTAGTGATTGGTTTGATTCCTGTAGTGCCGGCCGTCCTGGGTTGCCGGACATTTGTTGCGCCGCGGCGGCCAGGGCTGCCGGGTGCGCCGTAGCGGGTACTTCGCCCGCGGCGGCCGCAAAACGAATCACTGAGAAGATGCAAACAGTCACGTTGAATAATGGGGTGCAGATGCCGTTGCTGGGTTTTGGGGTTTTTCAAGTGCCCGACCCGGCCGAGTGCGAACAAAGTGTGCTGGCGGCCCTCCAGGTGGGCTACCGCCTGCTAGACACGGCCGCTTCTTATATGAATGAGGAAGCCGTGGGCAGCGCCATCCGCAAGAGCGGGGTGCCCCGCCAGGAGCTGTTCGTGACCACCAAGCTGTGGGTGCAGGACGCCAGCTACGAAGGAGCCAAGGCAGCGTTTGAGACGTCGCGGCGCAAGCTCGGGCTGGACTACCTCGACCTCTACCTCCTTCACCAGCCCTTCGGCGACGTGTACGGCGCGTGGCGGGCCATGGAGGAGCTCTACCGCGCCGGCAAAATCAGGGCCATCGGGGTTAGCAACTTCCAGCCCGACCGGCTGATGGATTTTCTGGTGCACCAGCAGGTGAAGCCGGCCGTGAACCAGGTGGAAACTCACCCCTTTCACCAGCAGGTCGAAACGCAGCAGTTTTTGCAGGACAATGGCGTGCAGCTAGAGGCTTGGGGACCGTTTGCTGAGGGCAAGAATGACCTGTTTCACAACGAGTTGCTGGCTGGGGTGGCGGCCAAGTACCAGCGCAGCATTGCGCAGGTAGTGCTGCGCTGGCTCACGCAGCGCGGCGTGGTGGCCATCCCGAAGTCGGTGCGGCCCGAGCGCATGGCCGAGAATTTCCGTATTTTCGATTTCGAGCTGAGCCCGGAGGACCTGCAAGCCATTGCCACGCTTGATACCAAGGCCAGTGCCTTTTTCGACCACCGCGACCCGAGCATGGTGAAGTGGATTAGCGAGCGCAAAATTCACGAGTAGGGGCGCGTCGCACGCGCCCGCCCGCTCGCATAAAATATTGATAATCAACCTTTTGCTAGACATTGACCTTATGCCCGGCCGCTGAACTGATTGGCTTTTTTTAGTACGACGTGCCTGGTTGTGCGAGCGGCCGGGCGCGTGCAACGCGCCCCTACATGGACACCGCCGAATCGCAATTCTTCGAAACCAACGCCACGCCGGGCGTGGTGGGGCAGCCGCTGAGCCGCGTCGATGGGTGGGCCAAGGTGACGGGCCGCGCCAAGTACTCGGCCGAGTACAACCAGCTGCCGGGCCTCGTGCACGCCGTGCTCAAAACCAGCGACGTGGCCAGGGGCCGCGTCACCGGCATCGACACCAGCGCGGCCCAGCGGCAGCCGGGCGTGCTGGCCATTCTCACGCACGAGAACTTGCCGAAGCTGGCCAAAACGCCTAACTCGCCCGACGATAAAAAGACCTTGGCTTCCTCGCCAATGAGCTTTTTCCCGCTGGAATCGAACCAAGTGTACTACGCCGGGCAGCCCGTGGCCGTGGTGGTAGCCGACACGCTGGAGCACGCCCAGCACGCCGCCGATTTGGTGCAAGTAAGCATCGCGCCCGAAGTACCCATCTCGTCGTACCAAGACCCGAAAGCGCAGCTTTACATCCCAAAAACGGTGCGAGGCTACGTGCCCGGCATCAGCAAGCGCGGCGATGCGCAGGCCGCTTTTGCCAGCGCGCCGGTGCAGCTCACGGCCACCTACACCCACGCCACCACCCACCACAACCCCCTGGAGCCGGGCGCCACCACCGCCCACTGGGAAGCCCCCGACCGCCTCACGGTGTACGACACCACCCAGGGCGTATCGGAAACGCAGCGCACCCTGGCCGGGATGCTGGGTTTGGCCACCGAGCAGGTGCGGGTAGTTACCAAATACCTGGGCGGCGGCTTTGGCTGCAAAGCCTGGGTGTGGCCCCACGTGGTGCTGGCCCCACTCGCGGCCAAGGCCGTGGGCCGGCCGGTGAAGCTGGTGCTCACGCGCAAGCAGCAGTTCACGGGCATGGGCTTTCGGGAAGAGCAGGAGCAGACGCTGCGCCTCGGGGCCACCAGGGAGGGCAAGCTGCTGGCGCTGGTGCACGAGAAAACCTCGACCACCTCGCCCTGGGAGGACTGGGCCGAAACTAACAGCCGCATCATCAGCATGCTCTACGACTCGCCCACCTTCGAGTCGACCTACCGCATGGCGCGCGCCAACGTGATGACGCCCACCTCGACCCGCGCCCCCGGCGACATGCCCGGCTCGTTCGCCATCGAGTGCAGCCTGGACGATTTAGCCGCCCGGCTCGGCCTCGACCCGCTGCAAATCCGGCTGCTCAACTACGCCGAGCAAGACCCCACCAACGGCCAGCCCTGGAGCAGCAAAAGCCTGAAACAGTGCTACGCCCGCGGCGCCGAGCTCTTTGGCTGGAGCCAGCGCAACCCCAAGGCCGGCGCCACCCGCAACGGTAAGTACCTGGTGGGCTGGGGCATGGCCTCGGCCAGCTACCCCGTGCACAGCTCGCAGGGTAACGCCCGCGTGCGCCTGTATGCGGATGGTAGAGCCGTGGTGCAGGCCGGGGCCACCGACCTGGGCACCGGCACCTACACCATCATCA
>CAXTFI010000357.1:0-3313 GCA_964243255.1 uncultured Hymenobacter sp. | reverse complement strand
CGCGACCACGACGGCGAGTTTTACGTGCTCGAAGACAACCTGCGCACGCCCTCCGGCGTGTCGTATATGCTGGAGAATCGGAGCATTACGTACCGCATCTTCCCCGACCTGCTGCCCAAAAGCAACGTGCTGCCGGTGAAGGACTACCCCGATTTGCTGTACCGCAACCTGCTGGCGCTGGCCGGCCCCCAAACCAGCGACCCCACGGTGGTGCTGCTCTCGCCGGGCATCTACAACTCGGCCTATTTTGAGCACAGCACCCTGGCCCGGCTCATGGGCATTCAGCTGGTGGAAGGCCGCGACCTCATTGTGCATAACCACTTTGTGTACATGAAAACCACGCGCGGCCTGGCGAAAGTGGACGTCATTTACCGGCGCGTCGACGACGAGTTTCTCGACCCGCTGGCCTTCCGGCCCGACAGCGCGCTCGGCGTGCCGGGCCTGTACTGGGCCTACCGCAAAGGCAACGTGGCGATAGTAAACGCCATGGGCAACGGCGTAGCCGACGACAAGGCCGTGTACTGCTACGTGCCCGACATGATTCGCTACTACCTCAATGAGGAGCCCATTCTCAAGAACGTGCCCACCTACCAACTCGCTGACCCTGAGCACCGTGAAGTAGTATTCAGCCAGATGGAGAAGATGGTTATCAAGCGCACCAACGAGAGCGGCGGCTACGGCATGCTCATCGGCAGCGCCGCCACCGAGCAGGAGATGGCCGACTTCCGCCAGGCCATCACCGCCGACCCGCGCAGCTTCATTGCGCAGCCCATCATCAGCCTCTCGTCCACGCCCTGCTACATCGACGGCAAGCTGCAGCCGCGGCGCATCGACCTGCGGCCGTTTGCGCTGTGCGGCCCCAGCGGCATCGACATTGTGCCGGGCGGCCTCACGCGGGTAGCCTTGAGGGAAGGGTCGTTGATTGTGAACTCGTCGCAGGGTGGAGGTAGTAAAGACACGTGGGTGCTGGGCGGGTAGTCAGTTATCAATTATCAGTCATCAGTTATCAACACTTATATGCTTGGAAGTAAGCCTAATAATTTATACACAAAGGCTTACGCATTTGGAGTACGCATAGTGAGAGCCTACCAGCATCTTTCGCAGGAAAGACGAGAATACGTGTTATCCAAGCAATTATTACGCTGTGGCACAAGCATAGGAGCCAATGTTGCAGAGGCTAACGGCGCTATCTCGGATGCTGATTTTTCAGCCAAGATTTCCATCGCCTATAAAGAATGTCTTGAAACGAAATACTGGCTCAACCTACTGCACGACACGGAATACCTCTCCCCATCTGCTTTCAACAGCCTGTTTGCCGATGCTGATGAATTAGGCAAATTGCTCTACGCCATTCTGCGCACTACCCGTAACCTCAAGCCATCATCATTTTCCGAGTGAGAAGCCTTACCGAAAGATGATAACTGATGATTGATAACTGATAACTGAAAAATGCTTTCCCGCGTTGCTGAAACTATCTACTGGCTGGGCCGCTACATGGAGCGCACGCAGGCCATGCTGCAAGTTGTTCGTATTCAATACATTGCCTCGCAGGATGAGCCCCACTACCGGGGCTGGCAACCGCTGCTGCTCACCTACGGCGACCTCACGGAGAAGGAGATAGCCAAGCGCGCGCCCCACACGCCGCAGGTGCTCTACCACCTGCTGTTCGACCGCGACAACGCGGCCTCGGTGTACCGTAATATTGTGCAGGGCCGCGAAAACGCCCGCGCCGTGCAAGACCACATCACCAAGGAAGTGTGGCAGAGCCTGAACGACTACTACCACCTCATCCGGCACGATGCGCTGGCCCACCAGACGCTGGGCGAAGACCCGGTTTCGGGTATGGATAACCTCTTGCAGCAGAGCGTGTTGTACGTAGGCACGGTGCAAAACACCATGCCCCGCGACGAAGGCTACATTTTTCTCAAGCTGGGTAAATTTTTGGAGCGCGCCCTGCAAACGATAGAGCTGCTGCGCCTCAACCAGCACCTGTTTGAGCCCGAAGGCGAGGCCAGCGGCGGCCACGAGCTGCGCTACCTGCTTTATAGCCTGCTGGGCTACGAGCTCTACGTGAAGACCTACCAGGGCAACCTGGCGGCGGGCAGCGTGCTGGCGCTGGTGCTCTACAACAACGATTTTCCGCACTCATTACTTTACAGCCTGGGCCAGCTGCTGCGCTACTGCGAGCGCCTCAAAGACAAGAGCCGGCCCGAAAGCTACGAGCAGCTGCGCTTTCTCATTGGCAAGGCCCGTACCACGGTGGCTTACAGCAGCTTACGCGCCCAGCAAGCCGGCGAGCTAGAGCAGTTTCTGGCCCAGGTGCGCAGCGAGCTACTGGCCATCACGGCCGCCCTCAACAGCGCTTATTTCAATTAACAATGAGCAATGAACAGTGAGCAATTGAAACATCATGCTCATCTGGTGTCCGCTTGCCGAAGCATCTCTACCGCTTCATCCAACGAGGCGAGCGAGATGCTTCCCTTCGGTCTGCATGACGTTCTAATTGCTCACTGTTCATTGCTCATTGCTCATTACCAACTATGGCTTCCTATAAAATTCAGCACCGCACGCGCTACGCCTACGCCGCGCCGGTTATCGACTGCGCCAACCAGCTGATGATATACCCGCTGCCCGACGAGCGGCTGACCGTGAAGAGCCACGTCGTGCGCATTTCGCAGCACCCTGAGGTAGCCTTGTTCACCGATAGCTTTGGCAACCAGGTGGGCGTGTTTTCGCTCATCCAGCCGCACACCGAGCTGGTGATTGAGTCGCTGGCCGAGGTCGAAACCCACGCCATTCAGTTTCCGATGGACGCGGAGCCGGCCGAAGCGCAGTGGGCCCACCTGGCCGGCCTGCGCACCGACGTGGCCTTCATGGACTTCCTGCGCCTGCCGCCCTCCGAGGTCGAGGCCGAGCTGCGGCAGGCGCTGGGCGGCATCGTCACGGCCGGGGCCAAGCCGCTCAAGCAAGCCCTGGAACTATCTGAATACGTGCACGATAACTTCCAGTATCAGCAAGGGGTAACGAGCGTCGAAACGCCGCTGGAGGCTATTTGGCGGCTGCGGGCGGGCGTGTGCCAGGACTTTGCCCACCTGCTGGCGCATTTGCTGCGCCTCAACGGCCTGCCCGCCCGCTACGTGAGCGGCTACGTGTGCCCCCGCGAGGAGGGCGTGCGCGGGGCGGGCGCCACCCACGCCTGGGTCGAAGCCTACATTCCGTTCTACGGCTGGCTGGGCCTCGACCCCACCAACAACTGCATCGTCAACGACGGGCACGTGCGCATGGCCATCGGCCGCCATTTTGCCGACTGCAC
>CAXTFI010000356.1:0-3341 GCA_964243255.1 uncultured Hymenobacter sp. | reverse complement strand
CCGGCGACTACCTCGCCTACCAGCTCACGGGCCAGCTGCAAACCACCGTTTCGGGTTTGTCGGAGGGCGTGTTTTGGAATTTTAAGCGCCAGGCCATCGCCCAGGAGTTGCTCGATTACTACGGTATTAGCGCCGATTTGCTGCCCGAAGTGGTCGAAACCTTTGCCATCCAGGGCCACCTTACGGCCGCCGCCGCCCACGCGCTGGGGCTGGCCGCGGGTACGCCCATCAGCTACCGCGCCGGCGACCAGCCCAACAATGCCTTTTCGCTCAACGTGCTGAACGCGGGCGAGGTAGCCGCCACCGGCGGCACGAGCGGCGTGGTCTACGGCATCAACGAAACCACCACGGCCGATGCCCGCTCGCGCGTTAACTCGTTTGTGCACGTCAACAGCACCCGCGAGCAACCCAAGCACGGCGTGCTCATGTGCCTCAACGGTACCGGCATTCTCAACAGCTGGCTGCGCAAAGTGGTGGGGGCGCTGCCCTACGACCACATGAATACGCTGGCGGCCCAGGCGCCGGTAGGCGCGGCGGGCCTGCTGTTCCTCCCCTTCGGCAACGGGGCCGAGCGCATCCTCGAAAACCGACCGGCCGCCGCTAGTTTGCACGGCTTGCAATTCAATATTCACGGCCAGCCGCACCTCATCCGCGCCGGGCAAGAGGGCATTGTGTACGCCCTCAACTACGGCCTGGACATTATGCGCGCCTCGGGCGTGCAGGTGCAGAAGGTGCGCGCCGGCCACGCCAATATGTTTCTGAGCCCCGTTTTCCGCGAGGCGTTCGTGAATTGCGGTAACGTGGCCCTGGAGCTCTACGACACCGACGCGGCCCAGGGCGCGGCGCGCGGCGCGGGCATCGGGGCGGGCATTTATGCCAGCCCCCAGGAGGCCTTTACCGGCCTGGCGCGCCTCAGCACCGTGGAGCCCACGCCCGCCCTGCAGGCACAGTACCAGGAAAAGTACGCGAGCTGGCAAACGCTGCTGGCCCGCGAAATTAGGCCGGCCGAATGGCTGCTGGCGTAGGGCACCTCACCCCCTAACCCCCTCTTTTTTGGAGAGGGGATTAGGGGGTGAGGTGCCCCCGGCGAAAACCGCTTTCAATCCCAACTACCCCCAACCACCCTCCCAACTCATGGCAACCTCCGAATTTTTCCCTGGCATCGACAAAATCAAGTACGAAGGCCGCGACTCCGATAACCACCTGGCCTTTAAGTGGTACGATGAAAGCCGCGTGGTGGCTGGCAAGACCATGAAAGACCACCTGCGCTTCGCTACGGCCTACTGGCACACGTTTGTGGGCACCGGCGGCGACCCGTTCGGCCCCGGCACCAAGAAGTTTGGCTGGGACGCGAAGACCGATATCGTGGGCCGCGCCAAAGACAAGGCCGATGCTGCGTTTGAGTTTTTTACCAAGCTCGGCACGCCCTACTATTGCTTCCACGACATCGACCTGGTGGACGAGGGCGCCTCGCTGCGCGCCTACGAAAGCAACCTGAGCACCGTGGTAGACTACGTGAAGCAGCACCAGCAAGCCAGCGGCGTGAAGCTGCTGTGGGGCACGGCCAACGTGTTTTCGAACCCGCGCTACATGAACGGCGCCAGCACCAACCCCGACTTTGCGGTGGTAGCTCACGCCGCCACGCAGGTCAAGAATGCCATTGACGCCACCATTGCGCTGGGCGGCGAAAACTACGTGTTCTGGGGAGGCCGCGAGGGCTACATGACCCTGCTCAACACCAACATGAAGCGCGAGCTGGCCCACATGGCGCAGTTTCTGACCATGGCCCGCGACTACGCCCGCCAGCAGGGCTTCACCGGCAAATTCTTTATCGAGCCCAAGCCCGCCGAGCCCACCAAGCATCAGTACGACTTCGACGCGGCCACCGTCATTGGCTTCCTGAAAGAGCACGGCTTAGAGCATGATTTTCAGCTGAACCTGGAAGTGAACCACGCCACGCTGGCCGGCCACACCTTCCAGCACGAGCTGCAAGTAGCCGCCGACGCGGGCATGCTCGGCAGCATGGACGCCAACCGCGGCGACTACCAGAACGGCTGGGACACCGACCAGTTCCCCAACAACATCAACGAGCTGACCGAGGCCATGCTCATCCTCCTGGAGGCGGGCGGCATCACGCAGGGCGGCATCAACTTCGACGCCAAAACGCGCCGCAACTCCACCGACTTGGAGGACATTTTCGTGGCCCACATCGCGGGCATGGACACCTTTGCCCGCGCCCTGGTTACGGCCGATGCCATCCTGCGCAAGTCGGGCTACCAGCAGTTTCGTGCCGACCGCTATGCCTCGTTTGATGCGGGCCAGGGGGCTGAGTTTGCCCAGGGCCGCCTCACGCTGGAAGACCTGCGCCGCATTGCCCACGCGCACGGCGAGCCCACGCCCCGCAGCGGCAAGCAGGAGTGGCTGGAAAGCCTTATCAACCAGTACATCTAGTAGGGGCGCGTCGCACGCGCCCGGTCGTTTGCGGCGCTGCCACGATTTTCGTTCAATGGCGGGCGGGTGCGACCCGCCCCTACGCCCCGCGGGAAAATCCGTAAGCGAACGCGGCGCGGACTGCCCGCGTGGCGTTCCTTTACGGCACCAAAACTTTTCGCCTTCAACCTATGAGCAACCCCCAAGTTTCCATCGACGAGCTGAGCGTCAGCACCATCCGGCTGCTGTCGGTCGACATGGTGCAGCAAGCCAACTCGGGCCACCCCGGCCTGCCGCTGGGCGCCGCCCCCATGGCCTACGTGCTGTGGTCGCGCTTTTTGCGCTTCAACCCCCAGGACCCCAAGTGGCCCAACCGCGACCGCTTCGTGCTGTCGGCCGGCCACGGCTCGGCCCTGTTGTACAGCCTGTTGCACCTCTACGGCTACGACCTGAGCCTGGATGATTTAAAGCAGTTTCGCCAGCTCGATTCGCGCACGCCGGGCCACCCCGAGTCGCACATCACGCCCGGCGTGGAGGTAACGACCGGCCCGCTGGGCCAGGGCTTTGCCAACGGCCTGGGCATGGCCATGTCGGAAGCCCACCTCGGCGCCATCTATAATAAAGAGGGCCACGCGCCGGTGCAGGACCACTACACTTACGTGCTGGTGAGCGACGGCGACCTGATGGAAGGCATCGCTTCGGAGGCGGCCTCGCTGGCCGGGCACTTGCAGCTGAGCAAGATGATTTACCTCTACGACGACAACAAAATCTCGCTCGACGGCCCCACCAGCTTTGCCTACACCGAAAACCCCATGCAGCGCTTCGATGCCTACTACTGGCACACGCAGCACGTGACGGACGGCAACAGCCTCGACGAGATTGAGAACGCCATCCGGGTGGCGCAGTCGGTG
>CAXTFI010000355.1:0-3365 GCA_964243255.1 uncultured Hymenobacter sp. | reverse complement strand
TCTGGGGCAACGACGTTTTTGTGCTGGCCCGCACCGTGGACGTGCACGTGCGCAAAGTGCGCGAAAAAGTGGGCGACCACCACATCCAAACCATTAAGGGCGTGGGCTATAAGTTTAACGCCGATTAGCCGGCTCAGTTAACAAGCAAGAACGTCATGCTGACGAAGGAAGCATCTCGCTCGCACCGTCGGTAATCATCCAACGATGCGAGCGAGATGCTTCCTTCGTCAGCATGACGTTCTTTTACTTTCCCTTTGTTTAAAAAAATTACTCATTGCTCACTACTCATTGTTAATTACTTATGACGCTCTCCTCCCGCACCATTGCCGTTCTTATTGCGCTGCTGGTGGCGGGGGTGCTCACCACGTTTGCCTACGTAGCCCCGGCGCTGCCCACGAACCAGGTTTTTCTGGCGGCGGGCGTTACGGTGGCAGCGTGTTTTTTATTGGTTTACCTATCGTTTGAAGCCCTGATTTTCCGGGAGATAAACGGCATCTACTCCCGCCTGGAGCACATCAAGCGCAAGGAGTTTAAGCGCCTGAGCAACAAGTTCTTATTCCGGCCCGAGCCCCTGCGCCGCATCGGCGACGAAATAGTGGAGATGGCCGAGCGCCGCCAGCAGGAACTCGATGAGCTCAAGCGCCTGCAAGCCCTGCGCCGCGAGTTTCTGGCCGACGTATCGCACGAGTTGAAGACGCCGCTGTTTGCCGCTCAGGGCTTTGTGCACACCATCCTGGACGAGGAGGAAGACAACGCAGAAACCGGCATGGACCCGGCCACCCGCCGCAAGTTTTTGCAGCGCGCCGCCGCCAGCCTGGATGCCCTTGATGCCCTGGTGCAGGACCTGGTCACCATTTCGCAGCTCGAAAAAGGGGTCATTCGCATGCGCCGCCAGCGCTTCGACCTTGTGGCGCTGGTGCACGAGCTGTTTGAGCTGCTGGAGCAGCAAGCCCAGCGGCGCGGCACCACGCTAGAGCTGTTTCCGCCGCACCTGGCCAAGCAGGAAATGCTCGTGCTAGCCGACCGCAACCGCATTCGCCAGGTACTTATCAACTTGATTGACAATGCCATAAAGTACGGTCGCCAGCAAGATGGCCACGTAGTGGTGGCCCTCGCGCCGGGCCGCAACGGCCTGCGCGTAGCCGTGCGCGACAACGGGGCCGGCATTGCGCCCGAACACCAGGCCCGCATTTTCGAGCGCTTTTACCGGGTTGATAAGAGCCGCTCACGCTCGGCCGGCGGCTCGGGGCTGGGCCTGGCCATCAGCAAGCACATCGTGGAGGCGCACAAGTCGACCATCCACATCAAGAGCGTGCTCAACGAAGGCACCACCATGGAATTCAAGCTGCCCCGGCCCAAGCAGTAACGTGTAGCGCGGTAGCGCGAAGTAGCGTAAGCTTTAGCTTACGAGCGAGCGCCGCGAGCATGGTCGTCTGGGGGCACCTGAGCGGCGCGGTACCGCCTGCTCGCTGGCGCTCGCTCGCAAGCTAGAGCTTACGCTATAAGCTACCTTTGTGGCCCGCATGAAGCCACCCAAGTTCAAAGACCTTATCCTGTTTGAGAACGACGATTACATCGTCGTCAACAAGCCCCCGTTCCTCTCCACGCTCGACGAGCGCATTGGCGTGGCCGCCAGCCTGCTCCGGCTGGCCCGCGAATACGCCGACGATGCCCAGGTGGGCCACCGCCTCGACCGCGACACCAGCGGCGCGCTGGTGCTGGCCAAAAACCCGGAGGCCTACCGCCACGTCTCCATGCAGTTCGAAAACCGCGAGGTGCGCAAGGTGTACCACGCCGTAACCTGGGGCGCCCCGCCGCTGGAACAGTTTGTGGTAGAGCGCAATATCGAAACTACTAAAAGCGGTAAGGCCCGCCTGGCCTTCAAGGGCAAGCCCGCCGAAACGCGCTTCACTACCCTCGATACCTACGCCCGCCACGCCCTGGTGCAGTGCGAGCCCGTGACCGGCCGCATGCACCAGATTCGCCTGCACCTGGCCTACGTGCAGACGCCCATTGTAGGCGACCACCTCTACGGCGGCGAAGACTTCTTCCTCTCCACGCTAAAAAAGAAGTTCAACCTCAAAGAAGGCGAAACCGAGCAGCCCTTTATCAAGCGTTTCGCGCTGCACGCCAAGGAGTTAGGCTTCACGGGGCTCGACGGGGCAGCCATTAAGGTAGAAGCGCCTTATCCCAAGGATTTTCGGGTGCTGGTTGAGACGCTGGCGCAGTATCGGTAAGCCTGTTTTATAAGTGGGCGCCATCTGGTGACATTCACGCTGGTGGCCCTTATTATATGACATCGTTTCGGTCGATGATGCAGGCGAGTAGTTCCTCTTACTACCAGTTGCTTCCTAGAAATCAGCCGTTCACGTTTGGTAGTCTACCAGAAAAATAGTACCTTTGTGTCCGTTTTTCCCCAGCCCCAACCGGCTTGGGGTTTATTGTCAATTGTTTAGCCGGTAAATATTTACCATCCCTATGGACCACCTGAGCTTCAAGACGACCCACGTCAACAAGGCCAACGCCCAGAAAAACTGGGTTATCGTAGACGCCAGCGTGGCCCCGCTGGGCCGCGTGTGCAGCCAAATCGCCAACCTGTTGCGCGGTAAGCACAAGCCTTCCTTCACCCCCAACTCCGACTGTGGTGATAACGTAATCGTTATCAACGCCGACAAGCTGGTGGTAACGGGCAAGAAAATGAACGAGAAGCTGTATATCAGCCACTCGGGCTACCCCGGCGGCCAGAAGCAGCGCACCCTGCGCGAGCAGATGAACCGCGATTCGCGCAAGGCCATTGAGCACGCCGTGAAAGGCATGCTGCAAGGCAACCGCCTGGGCGCGGCTCAGTACCGCAACATGTACGTATACGCTGGCAGCGAGCACCCGCACGAGGCGCAGCAGCCCCAGCCTTACGAGCTGAAAAACCTGTAAGTACCTGTGCGGCAAGCTTTAGCTTGCCGTGCGTTTTAATTTTTTCATTGACGGCAAGCTGAAGCTTACCGCACTTCACCACTAAATGGCAGCTACTAACACCTCTGGTAGAAGAAAAACCTCGGTGGCCCGCATCTACATGCAGGCCGGGCAAGGGAATATCACTATCAACGACCGGGACATGAAGTCCTACTTCGCCAACGAACTGTTGGAGAACATCGTGAACCAGCCCCTGGCCATCCTCGAGCAGGTGGGCCAGTACGATATCAAAGTGAACGTGAAGGGCGGCGGCATCGCCGGCCAAGCCGAGGCTATCCGCTTGGCCATCTCGAAAGCTCTGGTAAGCGACAACGCGGAAATCAAGTCCTCCTTGCGCAAGGAAGGCTTTATGACCCGCGACCCCCGCATGGTTGAACGTAAGAAGTTCGGCAAGC
>CAXTFI010000354.1:0-3394 GCA_964243255.1 uncultured Hymenobacter sp. | reverse complement strand
TGCAGCTCGGCGTAGCGGCGCAGGAAGCGGGGCTTGAACTCTTTGGTGATGCCCAGCAGGTCGTGCACCACCAGCACCTGGCCATCCACGTCGGGGCCGGCGCCGATGCCGATGACCGGAATGGTCAGCTCCTCGGCCACTTGCTTGGCCAGCGCGGCGGGGATTTTTTCGAGCACCAGGCCGAAGCAGCCGATTTCCTGGAGCAGGCGGGCGTCTTCGAGCAGCTTTTGGGCCTCGGCTTCTTCCTTGGCGCGCACGCTGTAGGTGCCGAACTTGTAGATGCTTTGGGGCGTGAGGCCGAGGTGGCCCATCACCGGAATGCCGGCCGTGAGAATGCGCGTGATGCTGTCCTTGATTTCGGCCCCGCCTTCGAGCTTGATGCCGTGGCCGCCCGACTCTTTCATGATGCGGATGGCCGAGCGCAGCGCCTCCGACGAGTTGCCTTGGTAAGAGCCAAAGGGCATATCTACGACCACAAAGGCGCGCTTCACGGCGCGCACCACGCTCTGGGCGTGGTATATCATCTGGTCGAGGGTGATGGGCAGGGTGGTTTCGTGCCCGGCCATGACGTTGGAAGCCGAGTCGCCGACGAGCAGCACGTCGATGCCGGCTCCGTCGAGAATCTGCGCCATCGAGTAGTCGTAGGCCGTGAGCATGGAAATTTTTTCCCCCCGCTCCTTCATCGCGAGCATCTGGTGGGTGGTAATGAGCTTGATTTCCTTGTGCTGGGACATGGGGCGGGTGGGCGAGCGGGGGTTCGGGGTGAAAAGCCGTTTGGCGGGGCAAAGCTGGTAACAATTTCGTTACCCCGCGCCGCCGGACCCAAAAAAGCCCCTGGCCGGGGCACAGGGGCTTTTTTGGGGCTGAAGGGTTTGGGCTTGCTACTGGTACTGGGCGTAGCGGTTGCGGTTCAGCTTCAAGTCTTGCAGCAGGCTGCTCTTGGCGGCGATGGTGAAGTTGTAGCCCTTGGTGATGCCAAAGGGAATCCAGAGTTATACTCAATCTTGTACATTGCACTTAAAATCCTCCACCTCACAATTTTTTCAATGAAGCAAACTAACAAGAGCATACTTCTGCTATTCCTCGCTCTATTTGCCTGTTCAAAAAAAAAGGATGACCCTACGCCTCCTATCACTCGCACTAGCCTTTTGAGTGCAAAAAAGTGGCAGCTAAAATCCGCGACCATTGAAGGTTCTGGTCAACAGCTTGTTGACCTATACGCACAATTACGCGCATGTTCGAAAGATGATTTTGAACAGTTCGATTTGCCTAACACAGTTATCTATGATGAAGGGCCAACCAAATGTGGTCCTGCTGACCCACAAAAGCAAGTAGGGGTATGGGCGCTTACAAATGATGATAAGCAACTGACAATAACAATAGCAGGCAGCAGCGCGACTTTCGAAATTGACGAGTTGACGGAAACGTCACTCAAGATGACAACTACAGAACCGCAGAGCAATGGGACAAATGCAACTATTAAGGAAACCTACGTAGCAATCAATTAGCGGTAGGTCACTAAAAAAGCATTGCCTACTTCTATCGAGAAGCAGGCAATGCTTTTTTAGTGACCTACCGCTAATTATGGCTGTATTATCAACTGTTTATCAAAAGGTGCTTGGCCCGATACGAGTAGTTGTACATGGTAAATTCCGGCTGGTAAATCTTGCACACTAACTTCCGTGTCTGACACACCCGGTTGCAACTTAACCGTCTTACGGGCAACTCCCATTGCATCATAAAAGACGGCTTTGGCTTCTTGCCCACCAGCTACGATGGTGACCTTGTCAGAAGTTGGGTTGGGATATAGAGACAAGGGCGTTGACCGCAACATGACGTCACACTTTGGCGAAGGTCCAGCTAGATTAGTTAAGGGTGTGGTATAGAAACCGGTGCCGCAAGGCCCAGTAGCACTAGCCGTAGCTGTAACTCCGTATAGAGGGCCTTCCAAATTTAACGCAAACAAGACAGATTGAATTCCTGTGATAGTTTGGACAATGCCCGTGGCAATGTGGCCGTAATTGTCCGATGCGGAATAAGAGGTGGCGCCCGCCACCGCTGGTATTTTTAAGTTGTAAATAGGTGCACACAAGGTGCTGGTGCTAGCTTTCACAAACTGGGCGCTGACTGGAGCTGCTGCTGCTCCGGTACCCGATATCACAACATTGATATTGGCGTCGGCAGTTTGCCCACCACATGCACCATTGGTACTCACCGCAATGCGATAGGTACCTGGGGCTACTCCACCGGGGGGAAGGGTGATAACAACGCTAGTGCGCGTGGTTACGAAACTTGCGTTTTGGTTGTACGTGGAGAACGGGGAAAGTCCATCATTGCTCACCCCCCAGCCAGCATAGGGAACCCACCAGTTGTAAGAAACAGCAGGCGCAACAGGATTAACCGCGAGTGTAACCGCCGTTGCTTGAGTGCAAGCAGTTACTGTAGATTGAACAGGTGTTGGAGGAATTGAACGTGGAATAATGGTTACTACATTGCTAATATACCATTCCTCCCGATGATTAGTAGGGAAACTGTAAAGGATATGCGAAGAAACCCGACGGTAATAAACTTTGCTGTAACACGCCCAAGGTTGGAAATTACGACTAGTCGCATTTCCATCAATATTGTGCCAATCATCCCAATTATTAGTATAACTGTATTGCCATTGAGCCCACTCATGCTCAGCTGGATAACCGGCATCCCGTAATTCTCTGCCTTTTAAAAGTGCAGGTACGGTGCCATACTGTACACACTGATTATCGCAGATGATGATACTAGTTCCGCATGGAAAAATTAACGGGTCATAGGTTCCTCCGGGAGGATTTGTAACTGGGGGTACAAAACGGACCACTGAAACATCGTTACTAGCATCTGTTTGGCTAACATTATTTGTTCTCTGACCAATAACACGAAGCTTCTTGTAATAGCCACCGCTAATTGTGTTGTCATCCAAATTTAAATTGCCTTCAAGCGTACAGTAATCGTTACCATTGGCATTGGAAATCCAGTTTGTGCCTGATGGATTAATAAAAAGCAAGCCAGTGCTTGCGGGTGTATTGCTACCATCTATTAGATAGATGTATATATATGAACTTGAATTAGAATTTGTTGTTCGGCTTGCAGTGACAGAATAATGAACCGTAACCGCCGGTGCACCAGCAGTTATGGTTACGGAATTGCCGTTGTTGATGTTGAAATTTGAAAGTGTGATTTGTGCTTCGGATTTTTGATGCCCAGCGAGCATTAGAAGCATGATTAGAAAATAGTAGATTCGTGATTTCATGCATGAATGGAAAAAGTGGTAAAAATGAGAACGTTCGCAAACATAGTTAGAATTTATGGTGGTGGTCTATTGAAGAGTGACGTCGTAAATTAGGGCATGGTTTATACGCAA
>CAXTFI010000353.1:0-3406 GCA_964243255.1 uncultured Hymenobacter sp. | reverse complement strand
AGGGCAAGAAGAAAGGCAAGGGCGGCTCGCCCGGCCCCGGCAGCCTCGGCAAGATGCAGCAGCAGCTCAACGACCAGATTCAGCAGCTGCAGCAGAGCGGCAAAACCGGCCGCGCCCTCTCGCAGGAGCTGGCCCGGCTGGCCGGCCAGCAGCAGATGCTGCGCCAAGCTATGCAGCAGATGGGCCTGCAGCCCGGCGGCACCAAGCCCGGCGGCAAAGACGGCAAGGAGGGCAAAAACGGCGGCAAGGACGGCCCCAACAAAGACGGCCAGGGCGGGGGCGGCAACGCCGCCGAGATGAAGAAAATGATGGAGCAAACCGAGACGGACCTCGTCAACAAGCGCCTCACCGAGGAAACCATCCGGCGCCAGCGCCAGATACTCACGCGCCTGCTCGAAGCCGAAAAATCGGCCCGCGAGCGCGACCAAGACACCAAGCGCGAGGCCCAGGCCGCCCAAAACCACCCGCCCGTGTTTCCGCCCGCCTTTGCCAAGTATAAAGCCGCCGCGCCCACGCAGCAAACAGAAATATTACGTCGACAGCAACCTGCGTTAACGCCTTATTATCAGCAGAAAGTGAGTGAGTATTTCCAAAAAAACCGGTAATCAAACTGTAACCCCGCCCGCAACCGTACGTAGAGGCGATTTGCTACTAACATAATTCAGGCACGGCGCGGCCAACTGGCCGAGAACCACGCTGCTACGGCAGTGCCCGTTTTTTGTCCGTCGCTTTCTACTTTTGCCCTCCGCTAGCCGCGTCGCCCTTCCTATTCTTTCGCCAACCCCTAGTATGAAGCAAGTTAAAATTCAGATTCCATCGCTTGTAGAAAACATCCGCGTGGTGGAAAGCTTCATTGATAATTCCAAAGACACGTTCCAGATTGAGGACGATATTTATGGCAATATCATGGTGGCGGTGACGGAAGCGGTGAATAATGCCATTCGCCACGGCAACAAGTTCGACAAGGATAAGAACGTGTACCTCTCGCTGTTCGTCAATCCCAACCAGCTCAAGTTTGAGATTGAGGACGAAGGCGCCGGCTTTGACTTTGATAACCTCGACGACCCCACCGCCCCCGAAAACCTCGAAAATCCTGGCGGGCGCGGTATTTTTCTCATCCGCCACCTGGCCGATGAAGTCGAATTCAGCAAGGAAGGCCGCCGCCTGGAACTGACCTTTGCCCTGCACCCCGCTGCCAACGGCACCCCCGAGCAAGTAGCGGCATGAGCGTGCCAGCCGCTGTCGGCGTTCGCTACTTCGAAGCTCCCGGCATTGAGTTTGTAGTCGAAGACGTGCCCGAGTTCGGCCTCCACGATGCCGAGGACCTGGTGGCCTGGATTGAGCGCATTGCCGTGGTGCACGACTACCGCATTGCGCAGCTCACCTTCATCTTTTGCTCCGACACTTACCTGCACAAGCTGAACGTAGAGTACCTCAACCACGACACGCTCACCGACATCATCACGTTTGACAACGCCGACGATGCCGAAGTGCTGGAGGGCGACATCTTCATCAGCGTGGAGCGCGTGGCAGATAATGCTAACGACCTGGCTATCAGCTTTCGCGATGAGCTGCACCGCGTCATGATTCACGGGGTGCTGCACCTGCTGGGCTACCACGACAAAGACCTGCTGAGCCAGACGGCCATGCGCCGCAAGGAGGATTACTGCCTCTCGCTCCGAACATTTTAGCGGCAGCTAGCTTGTTGGCTGCATGAGCTTCGCGCGCGCCAGCCTGCCCCGCATTCCCGGCCGCGTGCTGGACTACTACCTGAGCCTGGGCTACTACCGCATGTACCAGGACTTGTTTACCTGCCGGTTTTTGCCCGTCGACGAGGAGCTTTATACCGTGCACTGGCTGCGCGTGGTGCTGGCCCAGGTAGCCTACGGCAGCAAGCAGCGCCGGCTGTTCCGGCTCAATGAGAGCTTTGCGGCGACGGTCAGGCCCTTTGCCCTCACGGCCGAGTACGAGGCGCTGTACACCCGCTACCACCAGGGCCTGGCTTTCGAGGCCGCGGCCACCTTGGAAGAGCTGCTGCTGGCCGGGGCCACGCACAGCGTGTTCACTACCAAGGTAATAGAAGTGCGCGACGGCGGCCGGCTGATTGCGGCCGGCATCTTTGACCAGGGCGATGTCAGCATCGCTGGCATCGTCAATTTTTACCACCCCGACTACCACAAGCACAGCTTGGGCAAGTACCTGCTGCTGCTCAAAACGGAGTACGCGCGCCAGCAGCAGCTGACATATTACTATCCTGGCTACCTGGCACACGGCTACCAAAAGTTTGATTACAAGCTATTTGCGTGCCCGGCCGCCACGCAGGTGTTCGACTGCCTCCATGGCCAATGGCTGCCTTTTTCGCGGGAGGAAGTGGCCCGGCAGTCGGCCGAGTTGCTGGCGGAGGAGCCGGGGCCGGCCGGCAACGAGGAAGTAACCTAAGTGCCTGGGCTATTTTTGCAGCTCCTCTTAGTGGGTATTTTTTGCGCTGCCGCCATGCTGCACCTCGTTCGCACTACCTCCGCCGACCCCGACTTTCGCACGCTGGTGCAGCTGCTCGACCAGGATTTGGCCGCGCGCGACGGAGCCGAGCACGGCTTCTACGCCCAGTTTAACACCATTGCCCAGCTGGCCCACGTGGTAGTGGCCTACCAAGGTGAAGCGCCAGTGGGCTGCGGCGCGTTCAAGCCCTACGAAGCCAACGCGGTAGAAATCAAGCGGATGTATGTGCAGCCCGCTCACCGCGGCCGCGGCGTGGCGCGGGCCGTGCTAACCGAGCTGGAGCACTGGGCCAGCGCGCTGGGCTACATCCGCTGCGTGCTCGAAACCGGCCGGCGGCAGCCCGAAGCCATTGCCTTGTATCAGCGCAGCGGCTACGCGTTCATCCCCAACTACGGGCAGTACGTGGGGGTCGAAAACAGCGTGTGCATGGAGCGCAAGGTTTCGCAAGGGTAAAAGAGGTTTCGCAAGGTTGGCGGGGTAGGCGAATTAAGTGTGCAGGTTTTGTGTTGACGCTTGTTGCCTGTTACGCACTGCATCATCCGGGTTAAAAACCGGCTCTTTGCAGGTGGGTGTACCTTTGTGAACTGCTAAGACAGCACTGCGAAACCTCTTTTAACCTTGCGAACCCTCGCGCTTATGTTTCAGCAAGAAGATTACGACCTCATTGTGGTGGGCGCGGGCCACGCGGGCTGCGAAGCCGCCGCCGCCGCCGCCAACCTTGGCTCGAAAGTGCTGCTGGCCACGATGAACCTGAATACCATCGCCCAAATGTCGTGTAACCCCGCCATGGGTGGCGTGGCCAAAGGCCAGATAGTGCGCGAGATAGATGCCCTGGGCGGCCAGTCGGGCATCATCACCGACCGCACCATGATTCAGTTTCGGATGCTGAACCGCTCCAAGGGCCCCG
>CAXTFI010000352.1:0-3427 GCA_964243255.1 uncultured Hymenobacter sp. | reverse complement strand
CCCTACGCCTTTCTTTCCCTTTTGTTCCCCACTGCCCCCTACTCCTGGCCCGAACCTGTACCCTAAAAAGCCTTCGTTTTAGAGGATAGTTCACCTTATAACCTACCTGGCTTTACTCAACTGCTTTGCTAGTTTGCCGGATACTTGGTCAGCAACTCAGCCCGCACTCTCGCCTCCTGCTCCGGTCCTCCACTTGCCAATTGCACGAGTGCATAGGGTACTAACTGTGCATTTGTGGTACTCTCCCCTTTCACCTCAAGAAATGCTGCACGTACGTTAAAGCCCCGCCCAAAGAATCGCCGGAGTAGGTCAAAAGCATGGCCTCCGTGGTGTACTGGGTAGGTGAACAGCTTGTCAATTTGGCCGTCTGGACAATCGGCGTAAAAACGGAGAGAGTACAAAATTTCGAGAGGGTTTTATAAATCGTTAAGAAAAGCTTTTCGCTCCATTATAAGGCTTGCCAATTCATTTTTTAGAATGGCAATCTGGCCCGCGGCTTCCACAAATCGCTTAGGGTCAGTTATGCCTACCCAGTAAGAGAAAAGGTCTTGAGCTTCACTGATTTTAGCATTCAACCTATCTACAGAATCGTAATCCACTGGTTTCATGAGAATTCAGTTAGAGTTTTCAAGCAGATTTGGTCTTGTCAGCTGCTAAACGCTTGCGTTTACCTTCTATGATTTGTTGCGTTTTTTCGCTGGAAACGACCTTTTTAGACTTAGTCGCGGGTAGTATTTCCGCCTCTCTGAACAGGTCTAATTGAGCTTCATTTACTTCCTTTTTCTTCTTAATGTAGGTCTTAGCAAACGTAACTCGATTGCCGTTAAACACGACTAATGGATTTATGAAGTACTTGTAACTCTTTGTACTACGTGCAATTATGCCACATTCAATTAAGCAGGATAAACCAGTAAGCACATTATTGCGGTGGGTATATTCAGTATACACCATGCAATCTTCCATATCGAAATAGAAGTAGTCCTCCTTAATTTTCAACCTAGTAAGGATGTATCCAAACACCCTAATAGCTGGCTTAGTAAGCTCCCAAAAAGCTGCAAACTGACTTAGGTACACCTTCGCAAACTGGGCTTCATCTACCTCCACATAGCGCATAAATGCACTATGACCTGACACCTCACCTGTACCAGAGTTCACAATAAGCTGGATTTCCTTATTGCTCTGAGGGCGGATAAGCTGGGTCTTTTGGACAATCTTAATGTCCTCAATGGCCCGTTCTACGAACGGGTTTTCCTCAAATTCTGCCTGTTTGGTTAGCGATATGTACTTCATATTGGCTGTTTTTTGTTAGCAAAAACGAGAAAAAAGGCTAACATTTCGTTATCTCAAAGATAACGCTTTGTTAGCTAATCACAACAAAAAAGCTAACAAAATTTTATCCTTTTTACTACTAATTAGCTAACGTAAAAATAGCTACTAGCTAACACCCCGTTAGCTAGTAGCTAACAAGCCACTACTGAGTATCAGATAGTTATGAGGCTTTGCTTCTTAGGTTCTTATAAAAGGGTAAAAACCACCTTTTTTAATGAGCTTTTACTAGTGGTTAATGAAATGAACTATTTGGGCTTTCAGAATGGAGTTTTTATCCTCCAATACTCGGCCCTCTGTCTCGACCCTTGCTCTGCCCCCGTTCGGCCTTCAGCTCCTGGCCTCGACGCTCTGCCCCCACCTGGCGCTGCTCGCGGTCGTGGCTGTCCTCCTTCACCATTACCCCAGTCCAATTCTGAGCTTTGTTCAGCAGGTCGTTTATCTCCCGAATCGCTGGCTGGGTATGCTGGTACACCACTTCGAGCTGCACCCGCCCATCGGCCTGCACCTCGCCCGGCCGAACGCCCGCCCTGGCTTTGCTAAAGTGTTCTTTGATGGTTACCAAGTCTTTAGCATTCATTTCCAGCACGGCCCGCCCTTCGTGGGGCTGCTGGCCGCGTACTTGGCGCTCGGCCTGTTCTGCGGCCAGCTTGCCGGCGACCGACTGCGCAAACTCGGCGGCCTTCGTGCGCTGAACAGCTTCGGTAAACTGGGGGCCAAGTTCTAAACCGTTGGGTTTTAGCTCGCTAAGGTGAAAAGCTGCCCCGGTGTTCTCGTCCACCAGTACCCCTTTCCCCTGGGCATCCTTGCCCGTTGTGTACCCGATTTCTTGCAGTTGTGCGCGGAATGCCTCGACGCTGGGTATGGGGTTCAACAGTACCCCCTCAAGTGTACTTACAAGCTCCTGGCGGGCTTTTTCGCGCAGTTGCTGCCCATAGGTAGTCAGCGCCTCCATTGCTGGGCCTCCGCCCTGGGCAAGCTCCACAGCCAAACGTTCGCTGCGCTCAGTCATGGTCTTGACCTTGCCCGTGCTAGCCTCTAAATCGGCGTAATGGCCCTGTTTTAGCCCCTCTGAGATAGCCAACTGCCGGGCAAGCGTCTCGGCCTGCTCAGAACTACCAGCGTGCGCTACGGCCACGTTTCCGGCCCGTTCTAGGCGTTGGTTGGCTTCCCCGACCTGCCGGGCTATCTCGGCGTTAATCGCGGCCTCCTGGCCATGCCGCCACTCGTCCCGGTCAAACAGCCCTGGCATGGTTTCTATTTTGAAAGCCTGCACGGCTACCGGCTGCACGAGTGGGGCCAGCTCGGCGGCGGTTTTGTCCTGGTGCCCATACACTTGCTTCATGTCTTGGTGCTGGCGGCGGCTCCCCTCGATACCACGTTCTAGCCCATGCTCAGCCATTGCCGCCGCGTACTCAGTTTGCAGCTTGACGAGCGTTTTGGGGTTGAATAAAGTATCCGCTGAGAGGCGGTTTTTGTCGGTGATGGGAATGACCACGGCGTGAACGTGCGGGGTCTTTTCATCCTGGTGAAGAGTGAACGAAACAACATTCTTCTCCCCAAACTTCTCCTTTAGAAAGTGCAAATTATCTGCCACCCATTTGCTTTCCCTCATGTCCTGGGCCTGCCCATCCTGGCCACGTTTGAACCAGTCGGGCGAAGCGGTTAGTACGACCTCCATTGCCCGCACCTGGTCGTCGCGCACCTTACGGGTCACCACCTCGGCAATGCGCTGCTCGGCTAGGCTCCAGTAGTCGGCGCGGTCGGTGTTCACATACTCCTGATTGAACACCTTCGTCCGGTCGGGGTCGGCGTTGGGCGTGTCCATCAGCCGGTAGTTGTGGGCGGTCTTTCCACGAGCTGCACCGGCTGTCTTAATCTTGGCTACTCGGATAATGGCCTGGGGCATGACGAACGATTGGGGCAGTGGGGGAAAAAGGTGCTCGCCCCGGAGGGGCACACGGCAATTTTTTGGAGCGCAGCGGAAAAAAATTGCCATAGTGTGTTATGGCATTTTGGATACGTTTACACTTGTCTGCTCGGTACCCCTACGCCTTTCTTTCCCTTTTGTTCCCCACTGCCCCCTACTCCTGGCCCGAAC
>CAXTFI010000351.1:0-3434 GCA_964243255.1 uncultured Hymenobacter sp. | reverse complement strand
CGGCCGCTGCTCTCGCTCACCAGCCTGCGCAGCATGGAGGAAAAGCTGCCCGCCGCCAAGTTTATGCGCATCCACCGCTCCTACATCGTGGGGCTCGACCACGTGGCCGCCGTGGGCCGCGGCACCCTGCAAGTGCGCCAGCAAACCCTGCCCGTGAGCGACGGCTACCGCGAAGTGGTCGACCAGTTTTTTGCCCGCTGGAAGTAGGGTGTAGCGTACGCTACACGCTACACGCTACCTAGCCTTGTAGTGCACGGCGGGCAGCGCCCGCAGGCGCTCGGCGGCCTGCTCGGGGGTGATGTCGCGCTGGGCGTTGGCCAGCAGCTCGTAGCCCACCATAAATTTCTTCACCGTGGCCGAGCGCAGCAGCGGCGGCAAAAAGTGCAGGTGCAGGTGCCACTCGGGGTAGTCGTGGCCATCGGTGGGGCGCTGGTGAAAGCCGGCCGAGTAGGGGAAGCTGATTTCAAACAGGTTGTCGTACTTAATGGTGAGCTGGCTGAGAATAGCGGCCAGGCCATCGCGCTCGGGCTCAGTGAGTTGGGTGAGGTCCTGCACCGCGCGGCGCGGCAGTACCAGCGTTTCGAAGGGCCACACCGCCCAGAAGGGCACCAGCACCACCCAGGTGTCGTTTTCGACCACAAAGCGGGTCTTGGTTTTTTCCTCAATGGCCAGGTAGTCGCTCAGCAGCGTGCGGCCGTGCTGGTCGAAATACGCTTTTTGGGCGCGGCTTTCCTTGGCGGGCAGGTCGGGCACGGTGCGCTCGCTCCAGATTTGGCCGTGCGGGTGCGGGTTCGAGCAGCCCATCACAAAGCCCTTATTTTCAAAGATTTGCACGTAATTGATGGTCGGGTCGGCCCCGAGCGTGCGAAACTCGTCGGTCCACACATCCACCACGCGGCGAATTTCCGCGATGGGCATCTCGGGCAAGGTCAGGTCGTGGCGCGGCGAAAAGCAGATAACGCGGCAGTGGCCGGTTTCGGCTTCGGCGCGCAGCAGGCCGCCTTCCTCGAAGCTGCCGCCTTCGCCGGTGGGCAGCAGGGCCGCAAAGTCATTGTCGAACATAAACTGGTGCTCGTACTTGGGGTTCACGGCGCCGCTGGTGCGGGGGTTGCCGGGGCAGAGGTAGCACGTGGGGTCGTAGGCGGGGCGGACCTCGGCCTCGTCTTTTTCCTGCTGGCCCTGCCAGGGGCGCTTGGCGCGGTGCGGCGACACGAGCACCCACTCATCGAGCAGGGGATTAAAACGGCGGTGGGGCTGGGAAGTGAAATCGAACATTAGAGTGGTGATTAGAGGATAGGATGGCTGTTCGGGAAGTTCCCGCAGAGATGCGCGGAGAAAAAGCGCGGAGGTACGCTGAGTTGTTCAACGTCAGCGCTCAGCGTACCTCCGCGCTTTTCCACTGCGTACCTCTGCGGGAACTTCCCGAACGCAACTCGCTCAATCAAAGAAACTCGCCCACCCCATCGGCCAGCGTGGTCACGTAGGTGTCGAGCTGCAGGCCGAGCTGGTCGTGGTAGCCCTGCTTCATGTGAGCGATAAACTCCTTCACCTTATCGGTAGCCACCAGGTTGAGGGTGCAGCCGCCAAACCCGCCGCCCATCATGCGGGCCCCGTAGCAGCCGGGGGCCTCGCGGCTCAGCTCCACCAGCACATCCAGCTCGTTGCAGCTCACCTGGTAGAGGTCGCGCAGGCCGGCGTGGCTGGCGTAGAGCAGCTCGCCCACCTCGGCCAGCGACTGGTGCCCGGCCAGGCGGGCCGTGAGGTCGCGCACGCGCTGGTTTTCCTCTACCACGTAGCGGCAGCGCTTGGCGATTACCTCGCCTAGCTCGGCCTGAGCAGCTTCAATGTCGGCCAGCGTAGCATCGCGCAACGACTTGATTACCGGGTTTTTAGCTTGCAGTAGCTCCACGCCGCGGGCGCACTCGTGGCGGCGGGTGTTGTACTCGCTGTCGGCCAGCGCGTGCTTCACGCCCGAGTTGCAGAGCACCAGCCGGCAGTCGGCGGTGTTGAAGGGAAAGTAGCTATATTCGAGCGAGCGGCAATCGAGCTCCACCACGTGGCCGGCGCGGCCGAAGAGGCTGGCAAACTGGTCCATGAGCCCGCACATCACCTTGGCGTACTCGTGCTCGGCCGTCTGGGCAATGTGGGCCAGCGTCATGGTATCGAGGCCCAGGTGCAGCAGCTCGTTGAGGCCCCAGGCCACGCCGCACTCCACGGCGGCCGACGACGACAGCCCCGCCCCGCTCGGAATATCGCCCCCAAAGGCGCAGTCGAAGCCCGGCACCTTGGCCCCGCGCTGCCGCAGCCCGGCCACCACGCCCAGCTGGTAGTTGGCCCAGTGCCCGCCGGGGATGGGCGCAATGTCGGCCACCGCTACCTCGTGCGTGGCGTCAAAATCGAGGGCCGCCAGCCGGATGCGGTCGGTGCCGTTGAGGCGCATCGCGAAGCGAATTTCCTTGTCGATGGCGGCCGGCAGCACCAGGCCGTCGTTGTAATCGGTGTGCTCACCAATGAGGTTGATGCGGCCGGGCGCGCGCAGTACCAGGTCGGGCAACGCCCCAAAGTGGCGCTCAAAAGCGGCCGTCAGCGTGGGAATAGTCATAGTGAGCGCAAAAGTGCTGTAAAAAGCCGGAACCCGCTGCTGCTTACGCGGCCGGCCCCCGCAACGGCTCCCGCAACGGCTCCCGCCGGCCAACCTTTTCCGAGGTATTTGAGTAAGTCCAACAGCGCGGCCGCGGCGGCGCGACGTTGCGTATTTTCTTCATCTTCTGCTTATTCTAATGACTACTTCACGGTTATTCTCGCTGTTGGTTTTGGTGTTGATGGTTACCACGCTCAGCAGCTGCGCCGCCATCGGCGACATTTTTAAGGCTGGGGCCTGGGTGGGCATTATTGGGGTGTTTTTGGTAGTAGCCCTCGTGTGGTGGCTGGTCACCAAGATGGGTGGCGGCGGTGGCAACAGCGGCACTTCGGCGTAAGAAAACAGCCGGCTTCTTTGCAAGAAGCCGGCTGTTTTCTTTAATATAAGAATGGAGAATGAGGAATGAAGAATTGCCATCAGGGTAACTCTTCATTCCTCATTCTCCATTCTCCCGCTTGGTGGGCATGGTGCCGATAATGTGGTCCCAAAGCGTGCTGCTCACGCCGAAGGCAATTTCGTCCTGGCGGTAGTGGTGCTGGGCGTGGTGCGTCCACCACACCTTGAGAAAGTTTTTGGGGGGCGCATACATGTGAATGGCGTAGTGCACAAACAGATACATGGCGTAGCCAAACGTAAAGCCCGCCAAAATGCCGAAGGCCCAGCTGCCAAACACAAACCGGAAAATGAAGAACAGCAGCGAGGCCACAAACACCGTCAGAATAGGCGGCATGGCCAGCCGGGTTTCGTCCTTGGGGTACTCGTGGTGCACGCCGTGCATGGTGTACTGAAACTT
>CAXTFI010000350.1:0-3483 GCA_964243255.1 uncultured Hymenobacter sp. | reverse complement strand
GCCAAGTACCTCAAGCGCGGCTTCGGCGGGGTGCTCTCGTTCACGCTGCACGGCAGCAAGGAAACGGCCACGGCCGTTATCGACAACCTCAAGTTAATCAGTCACTTGGCTAACGTGGGCGATGCCAAAACGCTCATCATTCAGCCCTCGGCTACCACCCACCAGCAGCTGAGCGATGCCGAGCAGCTGGCCTCGGGCGTCACGCCGACCTCGCTGCGCCTGTCGGTGGGCATCGAGCACTTTGAAGACATCCGCGCCGATTTGGAGCAGGCGCTGCTGGCCGCCACCGCGGCCGCGCCCAAGGGCGAAGCGGATGAGGCGGTGACCGTGACGGAGCCCCAGCGCGAGCACGCGCAGCCGCTGGAAGTATAGTTTTTAAGGTTTTTCACCGCCGAAGACGCAGCGGTTTTCGCAGAAGAAACGCAGAAGAACGACCTCTGCGGCCCTTCTGCGAAAGCTGCTGCGTCTTCGGCGGTGAAACCATCAATTGCAACATGGAAAATCAGCTTTTTGCCTTACCCGACCCTTTCGCGCTGGAAAGCGGGGCCGCGCTGGCTGGCGCCCAGGTAGCCTACCGCACCTGGGGCCAGCTCAGCGCCACCCGCGACAACGTGGTGTGGGTGTGCCACGCCCTCACGGCCAATGCCGACGTGCTGGACTGGTGGCCGGGGCTGTTTGGGGCCGGCTGCTTGTTTGACCCGGCCGACTGGTTTATCGTGTGCGCCAACGTGCTGGGCTCGTGCTATGGCAGCACCTGCCCGCTCGACGCTGACCCGGCTACGGGCCTGGGCCGCTACCAGGATTTCCCGCTGCTCACCATCCGCGACCTGGTGGCGGCCCACGAAGCGCTGCGGCTGGAGCTAGGCCTGGCGCACATTCATACGCTCATTGGCGGCTCGCTGGGTGGCCAGCAGGCGCTGGAGTGGGCCACGAGCCAGCCCGATGTTATTGGGCACCTGGTAGTTATCGCTACCAGCGCCCGGCATTCGGCCTGGGGCATTGCCTTTAACGAGGCGCAGCGGCTGGCCATTGAGGCCGATGCCACTTACCACGAAGGCCGGCCGGGCGGTGGCGACGCCGGCCTGGCCGCGGCCCGCGCGGTGGCCCTGCTCAGCTACCGCGGCTACGAGGCCTACGGCAACACCCAAACCGACCCGGACGACGACCTGCTGCGCGATTTTCGGGCCAGCAGCTACCAGCGCTACCAGGGCAACAAGCTGGTGGCCCGCTTCGACGCTTATAGCTACGTAGTGCTGTCGCGCGCCATGGATTCGCACCACCTGGGCCGGGGCCGGGGCGGCGTAGCGGCGGCGCTGGCCGGCATTCGGGCGCGCACACTGGTGCTGGGCATCACCTCCGACGTGCTATTTCCGCTCAGTGAGCAGCACACCCTTGCCGAGGGCATTCCGGGCGCGGTGTATGGCGAGCTGGATTCGGGCTTTGGGCACGACGGCTTTTTGCTGGAAACCACCAAAATCACGCAGGCGCTAGAGGTTTTTTACGCGGCGGAACTGGCGGAGTAAGGGGCACCTCACCCCCTAGCCCCTCTCCCAAAAAAGAGGGGGAACTAGTTTTTAGTACTAGGCTAGTTTTTAGAGCTAGTCCCCCCTCTTTTTTGGAGAGGGGGCTAGGGGGTGAGGTGCCTCACGCGCTGCGGAGGACATTTCACTAAGGCATTAATTATCAGCAAGTTTTTACAAGAACTCATGCGCAATTTCCTTCCACTGCACCGGTCAATTGCCAAGCTAACCGGGGTGCTGCTTTTCGCGGGCTTGCTGGCCAGCTGCGGGGGCACTACCAGCCCTGGCACGGCGGCCAGCGCGCCCGAAACCGTGCGGCTCGACTATGCCTACTACAACCCGCTGAGCCTGGTGCTGAAGCAGCAGGGCTGGCTCGAGAAAGACCTGGCCAAGCAGCACATCAAGGTGGAGTGGGTGCTGAGCCAGGGCAGCAACAAGGCGCTGGAGTTTTTGAACGGCAAAAGCATCGACTTTGGCTCGACGGCGGGCGCGGCGGCCCTCATTGGGCGGGCCAATGGTAACCCGCTGAAAGCCATCTACATCTACTCGAAGCCCGAGTGGACGGCCCTGGTCACCAACGGCAACTCGCCCATCAGGTCGGTGGCCGACCTCAAGGGCAAGCGCGTGGCGGCCACCAAGGGCACCGACCCCTACATTTTTTTGCTGCGCGCCCTCGACCAGGCCGGGCTCAGCGAAAAGGACATTGAGCTGATTCCGCTGCAGCACCCCGACGGCCGCGCCGCCCTGGCCACCGGCGACGTGGACGCCTGGGCCGGCCTCGACCCCCACATGGCCAAGGCCGAAGTGGAGTCGGGCGCCCGGCTTTTGTACCGCAACCCCGACTTCAACAGCTACGGCGTGCTCAACGTGCGTGAGGAGTTTGCCACGCAGCACCCGGCCCTAGTGGCCCAGGTGCTGGCCGCCTACGAGCAGGCCCGCGCCTGGGCCCGCCAGCACCCCGCCGAGCTGCAGCAAACCCTGGTTACGGAAGCCAAGCTGAGCCCGGCCGTGGCCGCCAAGCAGCTGGGCCGCACCGACTTTAGCAACGTGCAGTTTGGCCCGCCGCAACGCGCTACCATTGCGGCGGCCGGGGCCGTGCTCAAGAAAAGCGGCACCATCGACGCCAACGTGGACGTGCAAAAAACAGTGAATGAGCTGATTGACCCGCAGTACGCGGCCAAGCTGGCGGCCCCGCCGGTCGCCGTGCGCTAGTGCTACCTGGCGCAACTTCTTCTGCTGTGTAATCAAAATTAAAAGTGAAGAGTTAAAAGTGAAGAGTTAAAAGTTAAAAATCTGTAAAACAATATTTTAACTTTCAACTCTTCACTTTTAACTTATTAAAAACCGAACCCGAAAACTGCCCTGAGATGTCTGCCGCCTCCACTTTAGCTACTCCCCTGCTGGCGCCGGTTGCCGCGGGCGCGGCGCGCACTACGCCACCGCCGCCCGGCCGCCGCTGGCAGTGGCCGCTGGGCGCGGTGCTGCCGGTGCTGCTGCTGGCGCTGTGGGAGGTGCTGGCCCGCACCGGCGCGCTGCCGCCTAACCTGCTGCCCGCGCCCTCGCGGGTGCTGGCCACCATAGCCGAGCTGGCGCGCACCGGCGAGCTGTGGCCGCACCTGGGCCTCACGCTGGGGCGGGTGCTGCTGGGGTTTGGGCTGGGCACGGCGCTGGGCACGGGACTGGGGGCGCTCACAGGCTACCTGCCGCTGCTGCGCCGCCTGCTCGACCCGCTGCTGCAGGGGCTGCGCAATATTCCGTCGCTGGCCTGGGTGCCGCTGTTTATTCTCTGGATGGGAATTTATGAAACCTCGAAGGTGGTGCTGATTGCGGTGGGCGTGTTTTTTCCAGTGTATTTGGGGGTGATGAGCGGCATCCAGAACGTGGACCGCAAGCTGGTGGAAGTGGGGCGCGTGTACCGGCTGTCGGGGCTGGCGCTGGTGCGGCGGGTGTTTTTGCCGGCCAC
>CAXTFI010000349.1:0-3483 GCA_964243255.1 uncultured Hymenobacter sp. | reverse complement strand
ATCGGTGGCCCCCACCACCACGTAGGGTGCCACCAGCGCCTGCGGAAACACGCTTGTAATGGTGCGCTGCAGGGCCCGAAACGCCGAATTGTCGGTGCCCGACACGGGCGAGGCGGCGCGCCCCTCCCCCAGCGTAGCCACCCGAATTTCGGGGTCATTTATAATTTTTCTAACCTGTTGAATAACAGCGCTAACCGAGTCGCCGGGCAGCAGCCGAAAATTAACAGTAGCGGTAGTCCCGATGGGCAGCACGTTGTCTTTGTCGCCGCCCCGCATAATGGTGGGCGCGGTGGTGGTGCGCAGGGTCGCATTGCCGGAAGGCGTAGCCGCCAACGACTTCTTAACCAAGCTTCCAAACAGCCATTGATTGGCAAATACCAGGCGCTTGCCAAAAGGCACGGCCGGGGCCAGGTAAGCCAGCAGGCCACTCACCCCGCCGTCGAGCCGCGTCGGGAAGGGCTCGGCTTCCAGCCGGGCCACGGCGGCGGCCACCCGGCCCACGCTGGTGAGCGCGGGCGGCATAGAGGAGTGCCCACCCGGCCCGGTAGCCGATAATTCGAGGCTGAGGTAGCCCTTTTCACTCACGCCCACCAGGGCCACGGGCTGGGTGAGGCCGGCCACGCCATCGGCCTTGATGAGGCCACCTTCATCGAGCACCATTTCAAGCTGCGGGTGCTGCTGGCGCAGCACGGCGGCAATGGCCCCGGCCCCGCGGCGGCCCTGGGTTTCCTCATCGTGGCCAAAGGCGAGCAGCACCGTGCGCCGGGGCTGGTAGCCGGTGCGCAGCAGGTGCTCCACGGCTTCGAGCTGGCCAATGACGTTGAGCTTATCATCTAAGGCCCCGCGGCCGTAGAGGTAGCCGTTTTTTACCTGGCCCGCGAAGGGCGGCGCGGTCCACTGGCCAGCGGGGCCGGGCAGCACGGGCACCACGTCCTGGTGGGCCAGCAGCAGCAGCGGCTTCAGGCGGGCGTCGGTGCCGGGCCACTCATAAAGCAGGCCGTAGTGGTTGATAGTCTGGCGCTTAAGCCGCTGGTGCACGAGCGGAAACGTGCGCCGCAAGTACGCCTGCAATTGGTCAAACGGCACGGTATCCGTGTCGGCATATACGGTGCGCGACACGGTGGCGATGCGCAGCGCGCCCGCCAGGTGGGCCAGGGCCGAGTCGGGGGCCAGGGCCAGGGCCGGCGCAGCCGGCACGGCGGCGAGCTGGTGATTGGGCAGGCGCAGGGTGTTGACGAGCAGCACAAAAGCCAGGCCGACTAAGGCAGCTAGTAAGAGAAGTAGAAATCGACGCATAAATAGACAAAGCAATTTTCCTTCAAAAGAACGTCATGCTGACGAAGGAAGCATCTTGCTCGCCTCGTTGAATTACTAATCCAATGAGGCGAGCAAGATGCTTCCTTCGTCAGCATGACGTTCTTTTATTTTGCAATATATTCTAAATCAACCATTTACCTCACCCCAGCAGCCGCTGCGCCCAGCGGCCCAGGCCGGGCAGGCGGGCCAGGCGGGTGCCCAGGTTCATGAGCCAGGGCCGGGTGCCCAGCAGCCGCATGAGGCGGTAGCTGCGCGCCAGCTGCGGGCCCAGCTGGCGCTGCAAGGCCGCGTCGTACTGCTGCATAAACTCGGCGCTAAAATTCTCATTTTCAACGCATTGCACTGCCTGCGCGGCAGCCATAATTCCGCTGCGAATGGCCATGTCGATGCCGTGGCCCTGCAAGGGGTCGATGAGGGAGGCGGCGTCACCACAGAGCATAAAGCGCGCGCCGCTGGCGGCCCGCTGCCGCCCGCCCCCAATGGGCAGCCCAAAGCCCACTACCGGCCCCAGCTGCCGCGCCCCGGCAAAGCGCCCGGCCAGCGCCGGGTGGGTAGCCAGGTTGCTGAGCAGCAATTGCCGCAGGTCTATTTTGTGCTGGGCCACCAGTTCGGAGAGCATGCCCAGGCCCACGTTGCAGCGCCCCCCGCCCACCGGAAACAGCCACAGGTAGCCCGCCAAGTAGTTATTGCTGAAAAAAAACTCGGTGGTGCCCGACTTTACGCCGGCCACGTCATCGAAGTAGGCGCGCACCCCGGCGCAGTGGTGGGCGCGGGCCAGGCGGGGCTCGGGCAGCAGCCGGCGGCCCACTACCGAGTGGGCCCCGTCGCAGCCGACGACGAGCCGGGCGGTAATTTCGGTGCCATCAGCCAGGTGCAGGCGGGCGCAGGCGGGGGTGATTTCCACCGTTTTGAGGGCGGCGTTTTCGCGGATTTCGGTGTCGGTGTGGCGGCGCACCAGGGTTAGCAGCGCGGCGTCGAAGGCGAGCCGGGGGCTGTTGAAGGTGGGCAGCTTCCAGTGCAGGTCGAAGCGGGCCCCGCCGGGCGCCACCAGGCGGCTGCGGCGCACGTCGTCGCGCGGTTGCAGCTGCCACAGCTCTTCTACATATACGGGGTCGAGCTGGCGCAACGCCTTGAGGGCGTGGCCCGGCACGGCATCGCCGCAAATTTTATCGCGCGGAAAAGTGGCCTTGTCGAGCAGCAGCACGCGCAGGCCGCGGCCGCGCAGGGCCAGCGCGCAGGCCGTGCCCGCGGGGCCGGCGCCCACCAGGGCAACGTCGTAGGTGGGCAGGGCGGGCGAGGGCGTGGGCACGGGGTAAAGGTAGAAGCGCCGGGCGGCTTGGGCGGAACTGCCAGGCGACCGGGGAGGTTTTTTTGGCAGGGCGGGCGTTATTTGCGCAGCCTGGCACGGTTTGGGTCCGGCAATCCGACAACGGGTTTCCTACGTTTTTAAGTTGGCCGCCTCCCCCGCCAGCACCTCACTTTTGCGGTTTCGGCCGTTAGCATCCTTTATGGACGACCTCACGCATGCCAACTACGGCCTTTCGGCGGGCACCGAAACCCACCCGGCCGAAGAAACGGATAACTCCCTGCCCCGTGCCGTGCTGCGGCCGGGCAACCATTTCCTGCTCGACGGTACCTGGCGCTTTGCCATTGACCTTGACGACATTGGCCTCACCGAAGAGTGGGCCCAGGGCTACGATTTTACCCACAACGCGCAGTGGCCTGGCTCTATTGAAGAGCACATGGCCCTAGCCCATACTGGCGGCGCGGCACCTTGGCAAGACAAGATTGTGGCCTGGTACGAGCGCGAGTTTACCCTGCCAGAAGTAGCTGAAAACCAGCGTAAAACGTTATTTCAGCTCACCTTCGGGGCCTGCGGCTACGAAACGCGGGTGTGGCTCAACGGCCAGCTGCTGACCACCATCGAGGGCGAGGCCATTCACTACGGCGAGTACACGTCCTTCACCTACGAGCTGCCCGAGGAGCACCTGCGCCTCGTTAACCGCCTCACGGTGCGCATTGCCGATACCATGGACGCCGAAACGACGCGCGGCAAGCAGGAGTCGCACGTGTATAAGCGCGGCGGCATCTGGTACCAGACCTACACCGGGGCCGTGCGCTCGGTGTGGCTCGAAACCGTGGAGCGCAACCGCCTGCGCTCGCGGG
>CAXTFI010000348.1:0-3612 GCA_964243255.1 uncultured Hymenobacter sp. | reverse complement strand
GCAAGGGTGAGCGCAAGGTAGGCGACCCGGCTAAGCGCCAGGCCGTTACCAACCCCAAAAACACCATTGCCAGCATCAAGCGCTTCATGGGCCGCACCTTCTCGGAGGTTTCGACCGAAAGCAAGTACGTAGCCTACGACCTCACGCCCGGCTCCAACAACACCGTGGCCGTGAAAATCGGCGACCGCAACTATACGCCCCAGGAAATCTCGGCGATGGTGCTGCAAAAGATGAAGCAGACCGCCGAAGACTACCTGGGCCAGCCCGTTACCGAAGCCGTTATCACGGTGCCGGCCTACTTCAACGACGCCCAGCGCCAGGCTACCAAGGAAGCCGGCGCCATCGCGGGCCTCGACGTGAAGCGGATTATCAACGAGCCCACGGCCGCTGCCCTGGCCTACGGCCTCGACAAAAAGCATAAGGACCAGAAAATCGCCGTGTACGACCTCGGCGGGGGCACATTCGATATCTCCATCCTCGAGCTGGGCGATGGCGTGTTTGAAGTATTGAGCACCAACGGCGACACCCACCTCGGCGGCGACGACTTCGACCAGGTTATCATCGACTTTTTGGCCGCCCAGTTTAAGAGCGAAAACGAAGGCCTCGACCTGCGCAACGACGCCATGGCCCTCCAGCGCCTCAAAGAAGCCGCCGAGAAAGCCAAAATTGAGCTGTCGAGCTCCAACGAAACCGAAATCAACCTGCCCTACATCACGGCCACGGCCAGCGGCCCCAAGCACCTGGTAGTAAAGCTGAGCCGCGCCAAGTTTGAGCAGCTCAGCGACGACCTCGTGCGCCGCTCGATGGAGCCCTGCAAGAAGGCGCTGCAAGACGCCGGCCTGTCGGCTGCACAAGTAGACGAAGTTATTTTGGTGGGTGGCTCGACCCGCATTCCCCGCATTCAGGAGGAAGTCGAGAAATTCTTTGGCAAGAAGCCTTCGAAAGGCGTGAACCCCGACGAGGTGGTAGCCATCGGCGCGGCCATTCAGGGCGGTGTACTCACCGGCGAGGTGAAGGACGTGCTGCTGCTCGACGTGACCCCGCTCTCGCTGGGCATTGAAACGATGGGCGGCGTAATGACCAAGCTCATCGAGTCGAATACCACCATCCCGACCAAGAAATCGGAGACGTTCTCGACGGCTTCGGACTCGCAGCCTTCGGTAGAAATCCACGTGCTGCAGGGCGAGCGCCCGCTGGCCAGCCAGAACCGCACCATCGGCAAGTTTCACCTCGACAGCATTCCGCCCGCTCCGCGCGGCGTACCGCAGATTGAGGTAATCTTTGACATCGATGCCAACGGTATTCTCAACGTGACGGCCAAGGACAAAGGCACTGGCAAAGAGCAGAAAATCCGCATCGAAGCCAGCAGCGGCCTCTCCGACGCCGACATCGAGCGCATGCGCACCGAGGCCACGGCCAACGCTGAGTCGGACAAAGTGGAAGCCGACCGCATCAAGAAAACGAACGACGCTGACTCGCTCATCTTCCAGACCGAGAAGCAGTTGAAGGAGTTTGGCGACAAGCTGAGCGGTGGCAACAAAACCGCCGTCGAAGGCGCGCTGGCCGACCTCAAGAAAGCCCACGAGAGCAAAGACCTCGTTGCCATCGAAGCCGGCGTAGCCGCGCTGAACAAGGCCTGGGAAGCTGCCTCGCAGGAAATGTACGCTGCCGCTGGTGCGGGCGCTCAGGGTGGCCAGTCTGATGGTCAGGGCTTCCCCGGTGCCGATGGCCAGGGCTCGAACGGCCAGGGCCAGCCCGCCGGCGACCATGTGACCGATGTGGACTACGAAGAAGTAGACGGCAAATAGACCGCAGATTCAAACGGATTAAACGGATTTCGCAGATACGGGGCTGCGCCCCTGACTGACCGTTTTTTTGACTGGTGAGAGGGCCGGGGGCGTGAGCTTCCGGCCTTTTTGCGTTGGGTTGGGTTACTGGCTGGGGGTGTTTGAGTAAAGGAATGATTTGGGGAGAGCTTGTGAGTTGCTGATAAGGAAGAAAAATGACTTTTTACCTGGTTTCAAACGAAGATTTAGTAAGACTAAACTTAGACAGGTAGTAGGAGATTATTTTATAAAGTATTGTAAATGAATTTGTTGTAAAAATTATGCTTCAGGAAGCCTTTTGGATAATTGCGGGGTACCTGTTTGTAAGAATCGTTGGTGCGCTGTACCTTTCCTGATAATTACTAGCGGGTATTTATTTGCGTCAACTTCTAATCTGAGTAGTATTCCGAGGGCTAGGTACTTCTTCTCGTTGGTGAGGAGAGAAAGCTACTGCCTAGTTGATTGGAAGCAAGGTAGTAGGCTACGGCAGGCCGTTGTTTTTCAACGGGACGAAAAGTAGCGTGCGACTGGTGGGAGGAGGAGTCTGGCGAAAAATGGTTCCCGGCACGGTTTTTATTTTAGTGCTTTGCCAACCGGTTAGCTTACCCGCTTCGTAGGTCGCGCCATGAACATCGTTACTGCTATGTTATCTATTCGCCGCTTTATCCTGCTATTGCCGGCAGCAGCTTTGCTGTTTGCCACCAGCTGTACGCTGCGCGAAACCCGCCAGGAGGGTGCCCCCAACGTGCTGCCTGAAGTGAAGGTGCGCGCCGTGGAGCAGGCCAGCCTGGGTACCCTGGATGTGCTGAACCTGCGCACCCCCGCCGATGTAGACCTGCCACGCCGCAACCAACTAATTGAGGGCTACGTGAATAAGAACCTGCCGCTGAAAATGCGCGTGCAGCTCAACGCCTACAACCCCAACCTGGAAGCAACTGCCATCACGGGCCTCGACTATACGGTGCTGGTCGATGGCAAAGAGCTGGGCACGGGCCGCCTGCCGCTGGTGCTGGAGTTGCCCGCCCGCGACTCGGTGCGCGTGCCCTTCGAGTTTGAGATGAACACCTACAAGCTGCTGGGCAACGACGCACTGCCCGCGCTCCGCAACTTTGCCCTGGGCTTTGGCGACCTGCGCCGCAAGCGCGTGCTTCTAAATATCCGCCCTGTTTTGCGCAATGGCCGGGGCCGCCTCAGCACCCTTATTCACCGCCAGGCCGTGCCCGTGGCCACCGCCAAGGCCGTGCGCCCCACCGTGCAGGCCGACTCGCGGGTGAAGCCAGCCAAGCCAGCTTCTCAGAAGTTGTAACTACTTGTGAGGTAATGGTATAATTACCACGCGCAACGGCCCGCCCGGTTATCCAGTTACCAGTTAACGGATAGCCGGGCGGGCCGTTGCGCGTGGTACGCGCTAAGCACTAAGCGGCTGGTTCTTCGATGGCGGCTTCGCGGATTTTTTCGCGGGCTTCGAGGCGGTCGGCGGCATCGGGGGCCTCCAGGGCAGCCTCCTGCGCCTGCCAGCCCTGGGGCTCGTAGCTGAGGCGAATGAAGATGGGGAAGTGGTCGGAGCCGATGTGAGGCAGCCGCTCCATGCGCTGCACCCGGAAGTGGGCCGAGTGAAAAACGTGGTCGAGGGGCCAGCGCAGCAGCTTATAGTCGGCGTGAAAGGTGGGCAGCAGGCCACGGCCCACGCGCGGGTCGAGCAGCCGCGCCAGCCGCCGAAACAGCTCGGAAGTATGCGACCAGGCCACGTCGTTGAGGTCGCCGGCCACGATGGTGGGCCCGTCGT
>CAXTFI010000347.1:0-3632 GCA_964243255.1 uncultured Hymenobacter sp. | reverse complement strand
TGAGGATGTAGGAGGCCAGCATGGCAAAAATCACGGCCGTGGCCAGCGGCGCGAAAATGGCCGACGCCACCCCACCCAGGAAAAACACCGGCACAAACACAATGCAAATGGCTAGCGTGGCCACCAGCGCGGGCGTAGCAATCTGCTGCGCGCCGTCCAGGATACTGCGCTTCAGGCCCTTTTTCTGGCCCATGTTGCGGTGAATGTTCTCGATTTCCACCGTCGCGTCATCCACCAAGATGCCCACGGCCAGGCTCAGGCCGCCCAGCGTCATGATGTTAAGTGTCTGACCCACAATGTTCATCACGATGATACTCACCAGGATGGACAGCGGAATGCTGGTGGCAATGATGAGCGTGGAGCGCCACGACCCCAGAAACAGCAGTATCATCAGGCCCGTGAGCGCCGCCGCAATGCTGGCCTCAATAATAACGCCCTTGATGCTGGCGCGCACAAAAAACGACTGGTCAAACAACAGCTTGATATTCAGGCCGGGCGGGGCATTGGCCTGGATATTTGGCAGCACCTGCTTTATTTTATCAATGATGGCCAGCGTGCTCGCCGACCCGCTTTTCAGGATGGGGATAATGGCCGTGCGCCGCCCATTCTGGCGCACAATGTTGGTTTGCACCGCCGAGCCCTCGTGCACAAACGCCACGTCGCGGATGTAGGTCGTGACCCCATTTTTCGTTTGAATAGGCAGGTCGTTGAGCGTGGCAATCGCCTCGGGACTGGAGTTGAGCTTCACGTCGTACTCGCGGCTGCCGATTTTGGCCGAGCCGGCCGGCACGGTCAGGTTCTGGGTCGAGAGCGCGTTCACTACGTCGTTGGCGCTGAGGCCTTTGCCGGCGAGCTTCTGCGGGTCGAGGTCTACCATCACCTGCTTGGGCTTGCCGCCGTTGGGCAGCAGCACCGAGGCGCCCTGCACCACGGCCAGCCCCGGCCGGATGAAGGCATTGGCCGCGTCAAACAGGTCCGACTCGCCGAGCGTTTCCGAGCTGAGCGAAGTCTGGGCAATTGGCACGTTGGAGGCCGAGTAGCGGATGATGAGCGGCGGCGTAATGCCCGGCGGCAGCACCCGCAGCAGCGTCTGGGTGATGGCCGTGAGCTGGGCCACGCCCGCGTCGGGGCTGGCCCCCGGCTGGAAAAACACCTTTATCAAGCCAATGCCCTTAAGACTTTGGCTCTCAATGTGTTCAATATTATTAACGGTAGTAGTGAAGGCGCGTTCGTTGGGAATCACGATGCGCTGGTTCATCTCCTCGGGCGCAATGCCGGCGTAGGTCCAGATAACGCCCACCACCGGAATCGGAATGTCGGGAAAAATATCGACCGCCATGCGCTGAATCGTCAGCACGCCGCCAATAAGAATGAGCAGCGCCATCACCACGAAGGTGTAGGGCCGCGCCAGGGCCAACCGAACTATCCACATATGCTATACCCCAGGCGGAAGCCTACGGCGCTTGTTCAACTAAATAAAACCCCGCACTCAACGCCTGAATTCTGCACTAAAAACTGATTTCAGCCAGAATGGTTGCACCCAAGCCTTATAATCAAGGCGCCACCTAACAACTTCACTGATAATTCATTAGCTAGCCACTGGCGGAAAAACCCTCCGCAGCAGGCGGCCTCTAAGTCCGCCACCCGTGATAACAAGCACGAAACCAACCAGTAGCGGGCGGGCAGAAGTATCCTTCGCAACGGACTCGGCCGCAAGGGTCCGGCCAAGCGAAATACGCCTTTCGTAAGCAGAAAAAAAGAGCCTCTCCCAGTTAGGAGAGGCTCTTGGCAAAAGCTAAGCTTGGGCTAACTAGTAGCGGTACACTTTATCAGCGTTGTTGGTCTTGAACTGCTCTTCGAAGTACTTCGCGTCTTCGGCGTTGCGGGGCTTCACGCCCATCACAATACCGCCTTCGCTGATACCTTTCTCATACTCAGCAGCGTGCTCCTCAGGAATGCCCGAGCCTACCAGCGCGCCTACCAGGCCGCCCGTGAGGCCGCCGGCACCGGCGCCAGCCAAAGCGGCGGCCAGCGGACCAGCGATAATCAGGCCCAGGCCCGGCAGGGCTACCGACGTGCCAATGGCCGCGATAGCACCAATGATGGCGCCAGCCGTGCCCCCGATGGCCGAGCCTACGCCCGCGCCTTCCATTGCCTTGTCGCCCAGCTCAGTGCGCTCGGCATCGTATTCGTCGTTGAACTGGCTCTTGCGGGTGTCGTCCGACATCAGCAGGTTTACGTCATCTTTGTGGTAGCCACGGTCGTGCAAAGCCTGGTAGGCCTTCTCGGCGCTGCTACGGTCGCGGAACAGGCCGCTCGTGGTGCTGCCTTCGCGGTAAGGCTCGCCGGTTACGGCGTGGGCCGCGCGGTCGGCGGTGTTCTGCACTGCGTCAACGGCGCGGCCAGCTACTGCGCCGGCGGTGCCTGCTACGGCAGCCCCTTTGGCCGTGGCGCTGAAGTCGTCGCCATCGGTGGCGCTCGAAGAAGTGCCAGCGGCGTAGCTGGTGCTTTCGTTGCTGGTAGTACCGCTGTTGCCGAGGCCAGTGCCAGTGTTGCTGGTGCCGTAGTTGGCGCCTGCGCCAGTGCCTGAGTTCATCGGGTTATTCGAATCGTTGGTGTTCATCGGAAAAGGGGGTGGGTGTTGGTAAAATAGCAGCCCGCACCAGAGTGGCGGGCTTCGGGTAGCTAAACGGGAGCAGGGGAATGCGGGTTGCGTTGCCGACCCGGCCCGCGGCTACCTGTGAGATGGCTGAGGCCGGTGAGCAAAAAAATAAGCCCCAACCTTAGCTGGAGCTTATTTACACATTATGAAGGAGTTAATCAGGTAACTACTCTGCTTCTACCTCGCGGGCAAACTGGGCGTAGTTGGCTTCATTCTGCCAGAATGTGCGACATTCTTTTATTAAACCCTTCAGAAAATTTTCATCTTGCTTTAAGCTGCGCCATTCACCCATGCCCAGGCGCTCGCACAGCTTATAAAAGTTATCTCCCTGGCCCTTGGAGCCCTGCACGCGCACCAGGCTGCTCAGAATAGGCCGGCCCGCGGCGTGTTCGGCCGTAGATATCTCCGTTAGAATCTCGTTGAGGCGCGACTTCTCGTGCGAAATGTCGAGGTTGAGGCCCAGCTCAGATTCTTGCACCAGCGTGAGATAACTGACCGTGCCGGCCTGCTGGCGAGCGTAGCGGATGAGGTAGTGACGGAGGCGAATAATCATGGAAAGACGGCGGCTCCGGGGCCAGCAAACAGCTGGGCGGGCCTTGTTTTTTACGAAAAGAGGTAGGATTTAGATTAATCAACCCCAACTATGGGCCCGCAAACGCATTTTTTGCCAGCCAGTTAGATAGGGTTGGGGCAGCGTACCAATAATCAGGCCTACGTTGGCGAAATCCCCGTTTTCCCGTCAAAAAATACGTAATTACCGGCCCTGCCGGCGGCGCAGCTCGTTCTGAATCAGCAAAAACTCGCGGCTGCTCTGGCCCGCGATGGCCGTGTTCTCGTTGGCGCGGCGCAGCAGGTAGGGCATCACGGCGCCCACCGGGCCGTAGGGCACGTACTTGGCGGTGTGGTAGCCGGCGTGGGCCAGGTTGTAGCTCAGGTTGTCGCTCATGCCGTAGAGCTGGGCAAACCACAC
>CAXTFI010000346.1:0-3646 GCA_964243255.1 uncultured Hymenobacter sp. | reverse complement strand
TCCAACGTGATGGCGGGCCACGAAACGACCCTGCCCATCACCCTCGACCAGATGATATACCACGCCCAGAGCGTGGTGCGGGCCGTGAAGCGCGCCTTCGTGGTGGTCGATATGCCGTTCGGCTCGTACCAGGGCAACTCCAGTGAGGCCCTGCGCTCGGCCATCCGCATCATGAAAGAAAGCGGTGGCCACGGCATCAAGCTCGAAGGCGGCGCCGAGATTAAAGACAGCATCACGCGCATTCTCACGGCCGGCATTCCGGTGATGGGCCACCTGGGCCTCACGCCCCAGAGCATTTATAAGTTCGGCACCTACAATGTGCGGGCCAAGGAAGAATCCGAAGCCCAAAAGCTGGTCGAGGATGCCCACCTGCTCCAGGAAATCGGCTGCTTTGGGCTGGTGCTCGAAAAAATACCCGCCGCCCTGGCCAAGCGCGTGGCCGAGGAGCTGACCATCCCGGTTATCGGCATCGGGGCCGGCCCCGACGTGGATGGCCAGGTGCTGGTAGTGCACGACGTGCTGGGCATCACCAAGGAATTTAAGCCCCGCTTCCTGCGTCGCTACGCCGAGCTGCACGATATTATGACCGAAGCCGTGCAGCACTACGTGGCCGACGTAAAGAGCCGGGAGTTTCCGAGCAAGGAAGAAGGCTATTAAGGAGTAGCGCGAAGCTCCGCTTCGGGCACGAGCGCAGCGAGTATGGTCGCCGGTGCGGTTATGCCTACTCGCTACGCTCGTGCCCGAAGCAGAGCTTCGCGCTACTTTCCTCTTTATAGCACCCCGCTAGCCCCCGGTTAGCGGGGTATTTTTTGGAAAGTCGGCGCCAATTCGCAGCGAATTTGAATTTTTATCCCCACATTTGCTTTGAAAAACAAAGTTCTTCGTAGCAATGGAACAATCTCAATCGCCGCTTCTTGCCCGCACTACGGCCTGGGCCCGCAATTCAGTCACGCTCAAGCTCCTTGGCATGGGGTTGCTGCTAGGCTTGCTGCTCATCCCAACGAGCATGGTGGAGTCGCTCATCAGCGAGCGGGCCGGCAACCGCGATGCTGCCACCGAGGCTATCAGTGCGCAGTGGGGTGGCGCGCAGCTGGTGCTGGGGCCCGTGCTGGTACTGCCCTACACGGCCCTCGAAACCACTGACGGACATACCACTGAGGTAATTCGCTACCTGAGTTTGCTGCCCGACACGCTCAGCAGCACCGGCACGCTGGCGCCCGAGCGCCGCCACCGCGGCATTTATGAGGCGGTCGTGTACCGGGCCAGGCTGCGGGTGCAGGGCGTGTTTCGGGCGCCGCCGCTGGCCGACCTGGGCGTGCCGGCCGCGGCCGTGCGCTGGCCCGAAGCCTTCGTGGCGCTGGGCATCTCCGACCTCAAGGGGATTCGCAGCGGCCTGGTGCTGCGCTGGGATGGCCAGGCGCGGCCTTTCGAGCCGGGGCTGGCCAGCGGCGACGTGCTGCCCTACGGCTCGGCGCCCACGGCCAGCACCCAAGTGAGCGAAGTGCGCGAAGTGCGCAACAGCTACGCGCGCTCCGCAAACGCAGGCGACGACGGCGACCGCCAGGGCGCCGCCGCCAATGGCCTCAGTGCCCTCGTGCCCCTGCCCGACGCGGCGGCCCTGGCCCGGCGCCACGCCTTCGCCTTCGACCTCGACCTGAACGGCAGCACCGGCCTGCTGCAAGCCCCGCTCGGCCGCCAAACCACCCTGCACCTGAACGCGCCCTGGGCCGACCCCAGCTTTATCGGGGCGTTTTTGCCCACGCACCGCAGCCTCAGCAGCCAGGCGTTTGCGGCCGACTGGACGGTTTTTCACCTCAACCGCAACTACCCGCAGCACTGGCGCAGCACCGAGGCGCGGCCCGACGTGGACGCCTCCACCTTCGGCGTGCGGCTGCTGGTGCCGGTTAATGAGTACCTGAAAACCATGCGCGCCGCCAAGTATGCGGTGCTGCCGCTGGCGCTCACGTTCCTGGTCTTTTTTTTCGTCGAGATACTGAACCGGCTGCGCATTCACCCTTTTCAGTACCTGCTGGTGGGGCTGGCGCTGGTTATTTTCTACGTGCTGCTGCTGGCTTTGTCCGAGCAAATGCCCTTTGATGCGGCGTATGGGCTGGCGGGGCTCACCATTGTGGGCCTGGTGACGGCCTACGCGGCGGCCAGCTTGCGGCAGCGGCCGGCCACGCTGGCTACGGCCGGGGTACTGGCGGTGGTGTACGGCTTCGTGTTTGTGGTGCTCCAATTACAGGATTATGCCCTGCTGGTGGGCAGCCTGGGCCTGGTGGTGGTGCTGGCAGTAGTGATGTTTCTTTCGCGCAATATCAACTGGTACAGCGTGGCCGAGGACTAGGGGCGGGCCGCGTCGGCGCGGCTTGGCATCGGGCCGCGCCGCTTATCTTTGCCCGCAGCAGCAGGTGCACCGCGTTCGGTGCCGAGGGTTTGCTCACGCGTAAAGGCCCCTGCCGGGGCTAGCGTCGCCCCTGCCGTCGCCATTAAGCCCGCCGTACCCCCGCGTGAACCGCCCCAATCTCTGGTCGGAACAGAAAGAAATTCTGTTCGAAGACAATCACTTGCTTGTTATTAACAAGCCCGCCGGCCTGCTGGTGCAGGGCGACGAAACCGGCGACGAGCCCCTCTCCAACAAAGCGGCGGAGTACCTGAAATTCAAGTACAAGAAGCCGGGCGCGGCCTTCATCGGCGTGGCCCACCGCATCGACCGGCCGGTGTCGGGCATCGTCATCCTGGCCAAAACCAGTAAGGCCCTGAGCCGGCTCAACGAGATGTTTCGCGATAGCCAGATGAAGAAAACCTACTGGGCGCTCACCGGCAAGCCACCCGTGCCCGAGCAGGGCAAGCTGGTGCACTGGCTGGTGAAAGACCCCATGCGCAACGTCACCAAGGCCTACACCGAGCGCCACGGCCAGGGCCAGCGCTCCGAGCTGAGCTACGAGCTGCTGGGCCCCGCCGCCAACCGCTACCTGCTGCAAGTGAACCCCATAACGGGCCGCCCCCACCAGATTCGGGTGCAGCTGGCCACCGGCCTGGGCACCCCCATCGTGGGCGATGTAAAATACGGCTTCCTCAACCCCCTGCCCGACGTGAGCATTGCCCTGCACGCCCGGCAGCTGGAGCTGCAGCACCCGGTAACCAAGGAAGCCCTGAAATTTGTGGCCCCCCTCCCCGACGCCCCCCACTGGGACGCGGCGCGAGCGTTCGGTAAGTGAGTAAATGAGCAAGTGAGTAAAGTAGCTGCTTGGAAACTTTACTCACTTGCTCATTTACTCACTTACCGCCTGTGTAACATTATGGCATTGTGGAGCAATGGGACGAGTTCGGCTAAACAACGGCCGTAATTTTGTCTTAACGGTGAACTATGCCCCACGGTAATAACTTGTGCGGGCGGCGCAATTCTCACGCTTATCTCCCTATCGAATGGCCATCCTGGTTTTCTTCGTTGCCCACTATTACTTATCGCTGTTCACGCAGACGTTTTATTTGCACCGCTACGCGGCGCATAAGATGTTCACCATGAACAAGTTCTGGGAGCGCTTCTTCTACTTGTTTACCTACATCTGCCAGGGCAGCTCGTTTTTGTCGCCGCGGGCCTACGCGCTGCTGCACCGCATGCACCACGCCTACTCCGACACGG
>CAXTFI010000345.1:0-3709 GCA_964243255.1 uncultured Hymenobacter sp. | reverse complement strand
ATTCCTCATTCCTCATTCCTCATTCCTCATTCCTCATTCCTCATTCCTCATTCCTAATTAACCTTACTTGCCTGTTAGCTGGGCGCTGGTTTTCAGCGAAAACGTGGAGAAGCCATCGCCGCCGCCGCGCATTCCACCCCCACGCATACCGCCGCCGTAGCCGCCGCGCCCGCCGTAGCCACCGCCCATGCCGCCGTAGCCGCCACCCATACCGCCGCCCTGCGGGCCTACCACGCTCATGTCGGACTGCTGGCTGCCAGCGGGCATTTTGGGTTTCTGGCCCGCCATCCACACGCCTACCACGGCCGATTGGCCGGTGGCAAGCGCTGGCACCCGCTTATAGATAAGGCGCAGGGGCACAGCCAGTTCGTAGATGAGGTTGTTGCGGCTGTCGATAGTTATTGCCGCTTTTACGCCGAGCTGCGACTGCGTATCGGTGAGCACCGGCTCCTTGTTGCCTTTGTAGTTGAGCAGTTCCATTTCCTGGGCCCCGGCGATAACGCCGCGCAGGCGGTCGAGGTGCTCGGCCTGGCGCTCGGCGGCCGTGGGACCCATAGCCCCCGTTGGGCGTTCGGGGGGGGCTTTCAGGGTTTTCAGGTCCGTGGGCATGGGGTAGCGCACGCCTAGTTGCTGCTGGTTGCGGCCGGTCGAGTCGAGCCACACCACCATGCCCAGCAGCGCCAGCTTGGCCTGCGTGGGCGCGTCGGAGGCCTTGATGCGCACGTACACCGTGCGCGCATCGTTGAGCACCTGGTACTGCAGGTGGCTGTTGGCATCGTACTGGAGCGAGTCGGTCCACTCGGTGGCCTTGCCGTCGATAACGGGCGGAGCTGCCACAAACTGGCTAACCGTGCGAGTAGTGGGCACCGCCGCCTTGCCAGCCGCGGTGGGCACGGCTTTTTGCGCGCAGGAGTTCAGGAGCGTAGCCGCCGGCAAAGTCAGGAGCAAGAAACTAGAAAGGCGCATAGCGAAACGAGAGGGAGAAAGGACAAAGCTACACCGCCGCCGTAAGCAGTTTGTGAAGCGGCAAACCGGAACCGGGAGTTCTTTTTGGGGCTTATATTAGCGACACGCTGCGCAAATTAGAATTCCAGCTTTCTGCCATGACTAAAGAAACAATTTTGGCCGCCGTCCAGGCATTGCCCGACCAAGTAACGCTGGATGAGGTAATTGAGCGGTTAATATTTATTGAAAAAATTGAGGAGGGCCGCCGCCAGAGTGAGGCAGGCGAAACTGTTTCTCAGGAAGAAGTGCGTCGGCAGGTACAAGCATGGTTCAAGTAAGATGGACTAATGCGGCAATGAATGACTTGCATACTATTCAGCAGTATGCCAGTGTATCATCCTCCGCTCAGGCTGAGCGATTAGTAAATCAGCTTATTGAAATTACGCGAAAGCTGGAGAGCTTACCCGAGATTGGCAGGATGGTGCCGGAGATAGGTTCACCTGCTTTTCGGGAAGTACTCAAGAACCACTACCGCATAGTTTACCGAATTATATCGCCCGACCGGCTCGATATTCTACGCATCTATCATAGTTCGCAACCCTTGCCTACGCTCAGCTAAAACCGCGTGTAGCGCCGCTTGCGCCGCCAGGCGCGCACGGCTCCGAAGGCCGCTAGCAGCACCAGCGGCGCGCCCAAATTGAGCAGCTGCCACCGCTGGCGCTTGTCGGCGAGCTGCACTTTATCCAAGGGGCGCAGCGTGATTTGTTTGCCGCGCACGGCAATAAGGCCGGTTTCGTCGAGCAGGTAGTCGGTGGCGTTGAGAATCAGCTCGCGGTTGGCAAACTCGGTGCTGGAGAGGCGGTCGTAGCCCAGGCGCAGGGGCCGGCCCGACTTAGGGTCCACGTCGTTGCGCAGGAAGTCGCCGTCCGAGATAACGAGGATTTTGCTGGGCTGGGCATTAAGATTCTGGTCGGGCTGATAGCGGGTGGTGCCGGGCTCGGCGCGGTTGGCGAAGAGCGAGCGAAACTTACCTTCCAGCAGGTAACCTACTGACTGATAGCTGTTTTGATACAGCTTGGGATTGGGTTCCAGGCGGGCGTCGTTGAAGTTGATGGGCACCGGCGCGGGCAGCACGCGGGTGTAGCGCGAGGTAGTCATGAGCGACGTTTTGCGGATGCCGGCCGCCTTCACGGTGTCGATGTTGCCCACAAACTTGAGGTACACCGCGTCGAGGTTGCGCGTTATCGGGTTGGGGCTGAAGCGGTTGATGAGCGGGTAGAGCTGCCAGGGCAACGGCTCGATTTTGGGCTTGTTGCCCGTCATGCCCGTCACCAACGGAATCTGGCCCGAGTTCAAGTCCAGCACCAAATCGGGGTTCAGCCGCACGCCGTAGCGGAAGAACAGGTCGTCCAGGTTCAGGTTGTAAGGCGTGGCCAGCGCCGCGCCATTGCGGCTCACGCTGTCGAGGTCCACGCGCAGGGCATCCACGAAAAACAGCGCCCGCCCGCCGTGGGTGATGAACTGGTCGAGCCGGAATTTCTCCAGTTCCGAGTAGGGGCCGGTGGGCTTGGCCACCACCACGGCGTCGAGGTTGCCGCGCAGGTCTTTGACCTGGCTCAGGTTCACGCGAAACACGTCGTAGTTCTGGCTCCAGGCGGTGAGAATGTCGGCCATTTCGGCGTTGGGCAGTTCGCCGTGGCCGGTTACCACGCCCAGGCGGCGGCGCGCTCCACCGGGCGGCGCCACCTGCCGGATGGTACTGGCCAGCTCGTATTCCAGGCCCTCAATGCTCTGATTCAGACGCTGTTCGGGAGTGGCTACCTGGCTGCCGCGCAGCAGCAGCACGTTGCGGCTTTGGCCCCCGGCTTCTACCACGGCCCAGGGGAAGATGATTTTTTCGACCCGCTTGCCGTTCTCGTTCGCGCCCAGGTTGGTGGGCTTCAGGCCTTTTTTGAAAAGCGTTTCGTAAAACTTATTGCGGCCCGCCTCGGTGCCGGCCGCGCTGGGGTCGATGAATATAAAATTCAGATTACCAGCCCCGTACACCTGCATCTCGTTCAGGGTTTCGCGCACGCCCTGCTCCAAGCGGCGGAAAGTGGGCGGAAAATCACCGGCCAGGTACACGGTGATGGTCACGGGCTGCTTCAAGTTGCTGAGCAACTGCTTGGTAGCCGGCGACATGGTGTAGCGCTTCTCCTCCGTTAGGTCGAGGCGGAAGAAGAAGCGCTGGGCCACAAAATTGAGCACCAGCAGCGCGCCCACGATGGCGGCGAAGCGCAGCAAATCGGTTTTTTTAGCTGTTAGCTGCGAGCTGTTAGCTGTTAGCTTTTCGTTGTTACTCACTTGGCTACCTGATTCTTGTAAAAAAAACTAACGGCTAAGAGCTAGCAGCTAACAGCTAAATTTCTATGCCCAATTACGGCTACGCAGGGCCAGCCGGGTACCCAGCAGGGCCACGGCTACCACGGTGAAGAAATACAGAACATCGCGCGAGTCAATCAGGCCCTTGCTCAGGTCACGGTAGTGCGCCGCAATGCCGAGCTGGCTCACGTAGTAGGCCGGCGCGCCCTCCAGAATGGAGGCCAGCGAATCGAAGCCGGTGTACACCAGAAAGCATGCCACCACGGCCAGCACGAAGGCAATAATCTGGTCGCGCGTGAGGGCCGAAGCCAGCACGCCCAACGCCGAAAACACGGCCGCCAGCAGCCCCAGCCCCAGGTACGAGCCCACCGTGGCCGCCGAGTCGATGTTGCCGGGCGGCGAG
>CAXTFI010000344.1:0-3715 GCA_964243255.1 uncultured Hymenobacter sp. | reverse complement strand
AACATCACCAGCGAGCCCTGCACCGAGGCCGTGGAGCGCATGCCCGAGTCGCCGCGCTCAATCTCCTGCATAATGAGGCCGTAGCTGATGTAGTCGAGCCCGCCGCCGCCGTATTCCTGCGGAATGGTGGGGCCAAAGGCGCCCACGTCGCCAAACTTGCGCACAATTTCGGAGGGAAAATGCGCGTCCTGCGCCCACTTCTCAATGCTGGGCGAAATCTCCTTTTTGACGAAATCGCGGATGCTCTGGCGGATGAGCAGATGCTCCTCGGTGAGCAGGCCATCGAGGTCAAAATAATCGGTGAAGCCGTTGGCGTTGGTGCTGCCTTTTTGGGCAGTGTGGGCTTTAGATTCGGGCGAGAGCACGTCGGCAATGGAGGACATAGGCGGGGCAGGTGGGGGGTTTAAGCAAATGTAGCGCGGACGCTGAATGTAGCGTGGACTCTGCGAGTCCGCGCGTGGGGCAGTTTGGGGTCGTTTGGGTATCGTGCTACGCGCGGACTCGCAAAGTCCACGCTACTTACTGGTAAACCACTGTCAGCGCAATTTCCTTCCCTACCTCGGCCGTACCAGTCACTTCTACAGTAGCGCCGCCGGGTAGCTGCACCTGGAGCCGGCCGCCGGGCAGCACGGCCAGCACGCGCCCGGCTACGGTGGCGGCGGGCGCGGGCGGGGCCACGGGCGGACCCAGGCGGCGCACCTGGCCCAGGTCCAGCTCCAGCACGCGGTCGGCGAGGCGGGCTATTTCGGCGGGGTCGTGGCTGATGAGGATAGTGCTGAGGTTGAATTGCTTATGCACACTAAGCAGCACCTGCTGGAGGCGCAGGCGGGTGGGCAGGTCGAGGGCCGCGAGGGGCTCGTCGAGCAGCAACAGGCGCGGGCGGCGGGCCAGGGCGCGGGCCAGCGCCACCCGCTGCTGCTGCCCACCCGAGAGCACGGCCGGCCGACGGCCGGCCAGCTCGGTCAGCTCCAAATCCTCTAACAGCTTATCAATCAATAATTTACTTTCAGGCTGGCCAGCGGCGGCAAAGGCCAGGTTTTCGCGCACCGTCAGGTTGGGAAACAGGGCGTAGTCCTGAAACACGAAGCCCAGCCCGCGCTGCTGGGGCGGCAGCCACCGGCGGGGCTGCTGGCGGTACCAGGGCTGGCCATCGGCGGTGAGGAAGCCGCCGTCGGGCCGGTCGAGACCGGCGAGCAGGCGCAGCAGCGTGGTTTTGCCCGCGCCCGAGGGGCCGCTGATGGCCAGCAGCTCGCCGGGGGCCAGCGTGAGGCGCACGTCGAGGGTGCGCGGGCCGGCGGCGGTGTGCAGGGCTTTGAGCAGGTGGAAATCGAGCACGGCGCGGGTAATCAGGAGAAGCGGGCGGCCTCCCGCTTCGTAAACCAGTACAGGCCCACCAGAATAACGAATGCTACTACTAACAGGGTAATTGCGTACACGTTAGCTTGCTGGTAGTGCAGGCTCTGCACCTCGTCGTAGATGGCGATGGAGGCCACGCGGGTGCGGCCGGGTAGGCTGCCGCCAATCATGAGCACCACCCCAAACTCGCCCAGCGTGTGGGCAAACGTGAGCACCACGCCGTTGAGCAAGGCGGGCTTCATGTTGGGCAGCAGCACGCGCCACAGGGTAGTGCCGCGCGACTTGCCCAGCGTGTAGGCCGCCTCGGTGAGCGAGCGCGGCAGCTGCCGAAACCCCGCCTGCAAGGGCTGCACCATAAACGGCAGGCTGTACACCAACGACCCCACCAGAATACCCGGAAACGTGAAGTTCAGGCTCAGCCCCAGTTGGTTAATCAGAAACCGGCCCAGCACCGTGCTGTCGCTGAAAGCCAGCAGCAGGTAAAAGCCGATTACGGTGGGCGGCAGCACCAGCGGCAAGCTCACCACAGCCTCGGCCAGCGGGCGCAGCCGGCTGCGCGACCGCGCCAGCGCATAAGCCAGCGGCAGGCCCAGCCCAAGTAGCAGCGCCGTGGTGCAGGCGGCCAGAGCCAGGGTCAGGCGCAGGGTTTGCCAGTAATCGGAAGGCATTTTTTGGAATTATGAGTTATAAAAGAACGTCAGGCAGACCGCAGGGGAGCAGCTCGTCCGCCTGCCTCAGTGAATGACACCCAAACGAGGCGGGCGAGATGCTTCCCTGCGGTCTGCCTGACGTTCTACCTCTAGTCTCATAGCCCAAAGCCATACTTTTTGAGCGCCTGCCGGGCTACTGGGCTGGCCATAAAGGTGGCAAAGGCAGCGGCGCTGGCATTGCCCTTGGCTTGCTTAAGCACCACAAAGCTTTGTTGCAGAGGCGTGTGCGCGGTAGTCGGAATCAAGTAAAACTTGCCGGCCCGGCGCAGCTCGGGGCTGAGGGCCAAGGAGTAGGCCAGCAGGCCGGCATCGGCCGCGCCGGTGGCGGCGTATTGGGCGGCCTGGCCGATGTTTTCGCCCATCACCAGCTTGGGTTTCACCTGGTCGTAGAACTGGTAGTGGCGCAATACTTCCTCGGCCAGGCGGCCGTAGGGGGCGTGGGCGGGGTTGGCAATGGCCAAGTGCTGCACGCGCGGGTCGAGCAGGGTATTGATGCCTTTCAGGCTGGGGTTCAGCTTCTTGCTCCACAGCACCAGGCGGCCCAGGGCGTAGGGCTGCGGCGCGCCGGCCGTGAGGCCCGCCTGCTGCAAGCGACGCGGGTAGTCGCTATCGGCCGAGAAAAACATATCGAACGGCGCGCCGTGGCTGAGCTGCTCGTAAAATTTGCCTGATGAGCCGTACACGACCGTGACCCGGCCCTGCGGGTGCTGGCGGTTAAAAATCGTGACCAGCGAGTCGAGCACGTATTTCAAATCGGCGGCGGCGGCAATGGTCAGGGGTGCCGTGGAAGCCGCCGAAGCCTGGGCTGCGGCGGGCAGCCAGCCACCTAGCAGCACGGCCAGAACAAGAACTAAACGGGGCATAAGTAGGAACAGGTATGAGGCTGGCGAGACAGCACCAGCGTTATGTACGCAAAGATACAGCCCCGCCCAACCCCAGGTTTTGGGCACTAAAAAGCCTGCGGCCGGGGCGCGCAGGCTTTCTGAGATAAGCAGGACGTTCAGTAGCGAGCCAATTACCAGCGCAGATTAACCGAGGCCAGGAAATTTTGGCGGGCCTGCGGGTAGTAGTAGCTGAAATACTGGCTTTGCCCGCCGCTGAGGTAACCGTAGGTGTAGCCGTTGTTGACGTAGGTGGCACCCAGCACGTTATTGACCACGGCGGCCAGCTCCACCTCGCGGAAACCCAGCGTCTGGGGGTGCCAGAGGTAGCGCAGGCGCACGTCCTGCACGTAGTAGCGCGGAATGCTGCGGCCGTCGGTGGCCGTGTTGTCGAGGTATTGGCGGCTGGCGTAGCGGGCCAGCGTGGCCAGGCGCAGGCCGGGCAGCACCTCATACTCCAGGGTGTAGGCGAAGGTGAGGGCGGGCGAAAACGAGATGTCGGTTTGCCGGAAGGTGGTGCCTTGCTCGCCGCCGTTGTCGTAGTCGGCCAGGTAGTCGGTGTAGTTGTTGATTTTGTTTCGGCTGAAGGTAGCCGTGGGGCTAAACGTCAATCCCTTAGCTAGTTGCGCGGCGGCTTGCAGCTCAACGCCCGTGCGGTACGAGTCGCGCACGTTGGTATGAATGGGGTTGCCCACGTCGTCGAGGTGGCCGCTGAGCACGAGCTGGTCGCGGTACAGCATCAGGTAGTAGTTGGCCGACCACTGCACC
>CAXTFI010000343.1:0-3740 GCA_964243255.1 uncultured Hymenobacter sp. | reverse complement strand
GCAGGAAGGCCAGCAGTGGGGCGACGAGCACGGCATTGAGATTGACGAGTTTAGCATCGACCGGGCCGAGATTATCAAGGGGCCGGGCTCGCTGCTGTATGGCTCCGATGCCATGGCGGGCGTCATCAACTTCCTGGCGCCCGACCCCATTGCCGAGGGCCACATCACGGGCTCGGCCACGGCCAACTACCAGACCAATAACCGCCAGCAAGGCTACTCCTTCGAAAACGCGGGTAACCTCAACGGTGTCAACTGGTTGGCGCGCGGCACCCGCAAGGTGGCCAGCGACTACCAAAACCGCTACGATGGCCGCGTTTTCAATTCGGGCTTCAACGAGTGGGATGCCAACGGCTACCTGGGCCTCAACAAAAGCTGGGGCTACTCGCACCTCACCTTCAGCACGTTCAACCAAAACCTGGGCCTCGTGGAAGGCGGGCGCGACAGCCTGAGCGGGCGCTTCGTGCGCGACGTGGCGGTGGGTGGCCGGGTCGAGTCGCAGGTGGTGAGCGATGGCGAGCTGCGCAGCTACGGCCTGGCCGTGCCGCGCCAACTGGTTAACCACCTGCGCGTTGGCACCGACAACAGCTTTGTGCTGGGGCAAAACGGCGGCCGGCTCACGCTGCAAGTCAACTACCAGCAAAACCTGCGCCGCGAATACGGCGACGCGCTAAGCCCCGACGCGGCCCAGCTCTACTTTCAGCTGCGCACCGTGGACTACGCCCTGCGCTACTTCCTGCCCGAGTTTGGCGGCTACAGCCTGGCCGTGGGCACCACCGGCCTGCGCCAGCAAAACCGCAACCTGGGCACCGAATTCCTCATTCCGGCCTATAATATGACGGAGGGCGGCGTGTTTGGGGTGCTCAAAAAGTCGTTTGGCGGGCTCGACCTCAGCGGCGGGCTGCGCTACGACGTGCGCCGCATCTCGGCCCAAAGCCTGTACCTCGATGGCAACGAGCAGCCTACTGCCGGCACCACGCCGGGCGCCGAAACCAAGTTTCCGGGCTTCCTGAGCACGTTTAACAACTACAGCGGCAGCCTGGGCGCGGCCTATAACCTGAGCGACCGGCTCACGGTGAAGGCTAATATCTCGCGGGGCTTCCGGGCCCCCAATATTGCCGAGCTGGGCTCGAACGGCGAGCACGAGGGCACCATCCGCTACGAGGTGGGCAACGCCAGCCTAAAGGCCGAAACCAGCCTGCAAGTGGATGCCGGCGTGAGCTACACCTCTGACCACGTGCGCTTTACGGTTGATGCGTTTGAGAACAGCATCAGCAACTACATCTTCGCGCGGCGGGTGCTCAACCGGGCCGGCACCGACTCGCTCGTGTCCACGGGGCCCGATATTGGCCTGTTCAACTACGTGCAGGGGCAGGCGCGGCTGCTGGGCGGCGAGGTCACGCTCGATTTTCACCCCCACCCGCTCGACTGGCTGCATTTCGAAAACTCGTTTGCCCTGGTGCGCGCGCGCCAGCTCGACGTGCCCAGCGCGCAGCAGTACCTGCCCTTCATCCCGGCCGACCGCCTGCAATCGGAGCTACGCGGCAACTTCCGGCGCCAGGGCAAGCGCCTGACGAACGTGTACGCCCGCTTTCAGCTGGAGCAGACGTTTGCCCAAAACCGCTTCTTCAGTGCCTTCGACACCGAAACGGCCACGCCAGCCTACACCTTATTCAACGCCGGTGTGGGCACCGACGTGGCCGATGCCAAGGGCCGCACACGGTTCTCGCTCTACGTCACGGCCAATAACCTGTTTGACGTGGCCTACCAAAGCCACCTCAGCCGCCTCAAGTACGAGCAACTCAACTACGCCACCGGCCGCCGCGGCGTGTATAACCTGGGCCGCACGCTGAGCGTGAAGCTGGTGGTGCCCCTGGCGTTTAAGTAAGGCTGGCACGCGGAGCCACTTAAGCAGGTAGCTTACTTTCAATGCGATAAGTGAAAATTATCCGGCCTGGTCCGAACTATCCGGCGGCCCTTGCGTTGAAGACGCGGCCCCGTTAGCGGGCCTTTCCTAATCTATGAAAAAGCTATTTATTGGGGCTGCCTTCGCCCTGAGTGCCCTGGTTGCTACCTCGGCCCACGCCCAAACTACTACTACCGACCCGGCCCCCGCTACCCTGCAAACGGTGCAAAGCACGCAGTCGACCTACGAGCAGCAGCGCGACCAGCGCAAGGCCGCCGACCAGACGGTGGACGAGAACCGCCGCCAGCTGAAGCAGCAAAAAAGCCAGACCCGCGAGCTGAAAAGCCAGATGAAGCAACAGCACGAGCAGGCCAAGCAGCAAAACGAGCAATTGAAAATGGCCCGCCAGCAAGACAAGGTGGCCAAACAGCAGGAAAAAGCTGCCAAGGAGCAAGTGAAAGCCGAGAAAGCCTCCGAAAAGGCGGCTCGCAAGATGCAGTAAACCAGTAGTTGGCGCAAGTACTTGCCCAACCATTGCCAAAAAGCTCCGGCCCCGGCCGGAGCTTTTTTTGTTTTGCCCGTATGCTTGTTTTTATTTACGCCGCTTGCATTTTCGCCCCATGGCCGCCAAAAATCCTACGCAATATTTTCCGCTGCACCACTTTGTGCTGCTGCCCCTCACCCTGCTAATGGTGGGCTACACCATTCGGCGCTACGTGGGCGTGGCCGGCGACGACTCCGAGATTGCCCGGCTGTGGTTTTCGCTGGCCGCCGTTACGTTGCTCTTTTTTATCACGCTCGTGATGCTGCGCCAGCACTACGCCCTCACGCTGCAAGACCGCATCGCCCGCCTCGAAGTGCGCCAGCGCTACTTTGAGGTGAGCGGCCAGCGCTTTGCGCCAGTCGAGAAAGACCTCACGCTCAAGCAGATACTTACCCTGCGCCTGGCCGGCGACCAGGAGCTGCCCGCCCTGGCCCTGGCCACGGCCAAAGAAAAGCTGACGCCCAAAGACATTCTGGCCCGCATCAACGACTACCAGTTCGACGCCATGCGCGTGTGACCGTAAGTGAGTTAATGAGTAGCTAAATAAGTTGGCTGCTCATTTGCTGATTTACTCAATTACTCATTTACCGCCGCCTATGATTCTTTACAACGTCACCACCAGCTTAGAACCCAGCATTGCCGACGAGTGGGTTGCCTACATGCGCGAACACCACATGGCCGAAGTAGTTGGTACTGGGTGCTTTATCAAAAGCGTTTTGCTGCGCCTCCTCAATGAAGAGGACGACGGCGTTACCTACGCCGCGCAGTATTTCAGCGTCAGCCTCGAGCAGCTCGATGCCTACCAGGAGCACTTTGCGCCCGCCCTGCGCCAGGAAATGGACCAGCGCTTTGCCGGCAAATACCACTCTTTCCGCACCACGCTGGAAGTAATAGAATAGACCGCAGATTCAAACGGATTTAACGGATTTCGCAGATACGCTTGCTACGCAAGCTGACTATCTATCCGTTAACGTATTTATTTGGATAGAGAGAATATTGGCTTCGCTTCGATTGTCAGCTTGCGCAGCAAGCGTATCTGCGAAATCCGTTAAATCCGTTTGAATCTGCGGTCCGTTAAATCCGTTTGAATCTGCGGTTCAGTACAAATAGGGTGAAGCTCCATACGTCGGCCCATTCGGCTATCTGGAGCTGCGTGCTTTTGCCCGCGCCGTGGCCGGCATTCACGTCGATGCGGATGAGGGTGGGGGCGGGGCCCGCCTGGTCGGCCTGCAGCTGGGCGGCAAACTTGAAGGAGTGGGCCGGCACCACGCGGTCGTCGTGGTCGGCGGTGGT
>CAXTFI010000342.1:0-3747 GCA_964243255.1 uncultured Hymenobacter sp. | reverse complement strand
CCGCTGTGGCAGGTGGTGCGCTTTGCCGCGCCCGCCCTCATGGCCGGCAACGTGGGCCTGCTCAAGCACGCGCCCAACGTGCCGCAGTGCGCGCTGGCGTTGGAGAGGCTGTTTCACGATGCGGGCCTGCCGCCGGCCGCGTTTCGCACCCTACTCATTGAAACGGACCTGGTAGCCAGGCTGTTGGCCGACGACCGGGTGCGCGCCGCCACGCTCACCGGCTCGGAGCGGGCCGGGGCGGCTGTGGCCGCCGCCGCCGGGCAGCACGTGAAGAAGACGGTGCTGGAGCTAGGCGGCTCCGACCCGTTTATTGTGCTGGCCGATGCCGACCTGGCGCTGGCGGCCCAAACGGCCGCCCAGGCCCGGATGCTCAACGCCGGCCAAAGCTGCATTGCCGCCAAGCGCTTCATTGTGGAGAAAGCCGTGCAGCCCGAATTTGTGCGCCTCTTAAAGGGCCACTTGCAGGCCCTGCGCTACGGCGACCCGCTCGACGAAGCCACCGACTACGGCCCCCTGGCCCGCCCCGACCTGGCCGACGCCCTAAGCCAGCAAGTAGCCGACTCGGTGGCGCAGGGCGCCAAGGTGGCGCTGGCCGGTGGCCAGCCCCGGCCGGGCGCCCCGCAGTTTGACCCCGTTATCCTAACCAATGTGCGCCAGGGCCAACGGGCTTATAGGGAGGAGCTTTTCGGGCCGGTGGCACTGGTGCTCACCGCCCGCGACGCAGCCCACGCCGTGGCGCTGGCCAACGACTCGCCCTTTGGCCTCGGCGCGGCCGTGTGGACCCGCAACCTACCCCTGGCCGAAGCCCTGGCCCGGCAGCTGGAAAGCGGGGCCGTGTTCGTAAACGGCATGGTGAAATCAATGCCCGAGCTGCCCTTCGGGGGCGTGAAGCACTCGGGCTACGGCCGCGAGCTTTCGCGCGTGGGTATGCACGAGTTCGTCAACCAAAAAGCGGTCTGGATTGCCAGGGAAGCCAAGGTTGGGGTTAGTAAGGCAGAGTAGTCAGGAAACTATCTTGTTAAAAAAATAAAAGAGAACGTCCTGCTCATCTGGCGTTCTCTTTTATTTCTTAATTAGCAGTAACCCAATACTTTATACACGACCCAGCCTGCTAGCTCGTGCAGCAGTAAACTCCAGTCGCTGAGGGCGTTAGCGCCGGGTAGCAGCCAGTAGTCGGGCGTCCAGCTGCGGTCGGTGCTGCGGAAGTCAGCGGGGAAGGGCTGCGGGTGCAGGCCGGCCTGGGCGAAGCAGCCCAGCGCTCGCCGCTCGTGGAAGGCCGACGTTACCAGCACCAACGACTTGATAGCCGGATACTTCTGCAATAACTCTTTGGTAAACAAGGCGTTCTCGCGGGTGTTGCGGCTGCGCTCATCCAGCAGGATGGCCGAGTCGGGCACGCCCGCCAGGCGCAGCAGCGTGCGCAGGTTGCCGGCTTCGGTGCCCTGGGTGGTGAGCACCGCCCCCGAGCCGCCCGAGATGATGATGCGCCGCACCCGGCCCGCCCGGTACAGCCACAGCGCGTTGGTGAGGCGGTCGGCGCCCCGGCTCAGGTACACGCGGTCGTGGGGCGACTTATCGCCGAAGGTGACGCCCGTGAGCAGCACCGCCGCATCGGCCGGGGCCACGGCGGCCAGCGGCACGGCCGGCAGCTCCCAGGCCAGCAGCGCCTCATTGACGAGCGCGTTGCTGGTGCCGAGGAGCGTGACGAGCAGCGCCGCGCCCAACCAGCGCCGCCGCGCCCGGCCGTCGGGCCGCGCCAGCCACGCGGCCAGCAGCAGCCCAACCAGCCACACGGTGGGTAACAAAATGAAATCGAGCAGCTTAGACAGTAGAAAGAACAAAACGGGCAGGTGTTTTTAGGATGATAAACCGCCGAGAGCGGCGCGGCTCAGGCTTGCCACCAGTCCAGCTCGGCCTGGCTGATGGGGTAGGTTGGCAGGGGCTTCAGCACCCGCACCAGGCGGGTGGGCAGCACTTTTTTGGCCAGCTTGCGCAGCATGGGGTTAATGCTGGCCTCCAGGATGGTGCGGCGCGTGCGGGGGCTGTAGCCCAGCCAGCCCGGCAGCTTGGCAAAGGCCAGGGGGCGGGCGGCGGCCTTGTCGCGCTTGGCCGTCCAGCGCACTTCCCAGTAAGTGTACAGGTCACGGCGCTCGGCGGCGGTGAGGGGATTTTGGTTGTAGCGCGGCTCTTGCTCGCACAGCTCCACCATGCGCACGAGGCTGGCCAGCCACTGGTCGCTGGTGGCAGTGCGCTGGTTGGGCTGCAGCTGGTAAACGGCCAGCATCTCGGAGATGTAGTGGCCCGGCACCAGGTTGGCCACGCGGTACCACTGGTCCACGTCGGCGCACATATCTACCTCGGGGCGCAGGCCGCCCGTGAGGTCAAAGTAGTGCCGCTTGATGAACGTGGCGTGCTGCGAGGGCACTTCGTGCAGCAGAATGTTGCGGGGCGTAATCTCGCCGTGGGGCCTGTTTTCGCCCACCACCGCGCCTTGCAGGTTGATGGCGTAGTCGCCGCCCGACACGAAGCTGGCCGCGGGGTGGCGCTGAAACGCAGCTGCCATTTGCCTAAACGCCCCCGCCAGGTAGTAGTCGTCGGAGCTTTGAATGGCCAGAATTTCGCCGGTGGCGCGGGCCACGCCCTTGGTTACGGCATCGACAAAGCCCGCGTCGGGGGCCGACCACCAGGTGAGCTGCTGGTCGTATTTCTGCAGCACCGCCACCGTTTCGTCCGTCGAGCCGCCGTCCGACACAATAACCTCGACCGGGCCGGGGTAATCCTGCTTGAAAATACTGAGTAGGGTGCGCTCAATAAACTGGCCCTGATTTCGGGAAGGAATGACGACTGAGATTGACGGAAACTCCTGCATACCTGCTAGTTATGAATGAAATGAAGCATTAAAAAATTGACAGCCAGATTTTTAATTCTTCATTCCTCATTTTTAATTCCTTTAGTTGGCCGGCGCAAACGCCCGCAGGCGGTCCAGCTGCGCTACTACCTGCGCTTCCTCGGTGAGGGCGTCGCATTCGAGCAGGCGACCCTGGCAGTAGCTCACGAAGAAGGGCGCTATCTTTTGCTCCATCAGCTTCTTGGCCACGGGGTTTTGGTCGGTGTCGAGGCGCACGAAGAGGATGCCTACGTTTTGGGGGTCGTCCACAAACTTGGCGAAGGGCGGGGCCAGTGCGGCGCAGGCGGCGCAGTTTTCGGAGGTGAATTTGGCAAATACCTTGAGGTGCTCGTGGGTGAGGCGGCGCAGGTGGTTATCGTCGGTATCAACCACGTGCTGGCGGGCCTCAGTCATAAAAAGCAGAAACGAATGGCGGTTAAACCGGCACCGCCGGGCAAAGTTGGGGCTAAATCACCTTGCCTAGTGGCGCAGCATCAGCTCGCGAATGTACCGCACCGGGGCGCTGCCGTAGCTCAAAAACTGCTCGTTGAAGCGTTTGAGGTTGAACGCGCTGCCCTCGCGCTGCTTGATTTCGTCGCGCAGGGCCACTATTTCGGAATAGCCCGTGAAGTATGAGCTAAGCTGCACCTGGCTGAGGGTGGCGCGGTGCCACTTGTTGCGGGCCTCGGCTTCTTCCTGAAAGCCCGCCCCGGTGAGCAGGGCCACCACATCGGCCTCGCTGGCGTTTTGGGTCTGGATGAGGTTATCGACCACCGCGTTGAGGGTCGAGCGCATGTTCCACTTGTCCCACAGCAGCCAGATTTCGTCGGAGTTCTGGCCGTAGCCGCTTTCCAGCATCA
>CAXTFI010000341.1:0-3802 GCA_964243255.1 uncultured Hymenobacter sp. | reverse complement strand
TGGGTTTGGCTTGGAAAAAGCCCTGCTCCTGCCAGCGCTGGTACCATTTGGCTTCCACGTCGGCGGGCGAATAGGTTTTGGCGAGGGACATTAGGTCGGGGGTCTGCTACTAGGTAGCAAAAGTACGGCGGGCGGGGTTGGCGGTGGTAGCGCGTGGACTTCCGGGACATTTCCTTTCCAATCTCATTTAGTTTGATTCTTCCTTATCTACACTTTCTTTGAGGCATCTTCTACCCAACGACACGCAATGAGCTTTTTGCAGGACATTTTTGGCTATCCAACTGACCGTCTTACTCCAATTCGTTCTCACGCACAGAAAGAGGCTGACGTGTGGAAGATGTATGGGGAATACAGACAAGGCAAAAACTATTACATCTACGAGATAACAAGCAGTGGTTCAACAATTGAAGAATGGTTTACGGATGCTTCAGAATTGCAAGTAGCTTATTTAAAGAAGCGCCAGAGTGGAACGCTCAGTAAGTTTTTCCATTTCCCTACCCCCCTAGTCCGCTCTAAACGGTCTGGTTATATGCACTGCATTTTAATAGAGCAGCCTAGCCAACAGCAGGACGATAATGGAAGAAATTATTCTAAGCGCTCACAAATTTCTTTCCACTTATGGACTTATAAAAACATAAATGCGGTGGACGAGGAGCTAGCTATTCAAGAAGGATTGGAATTTCTTCAACTTACTTGTGAACAGCTAGCACAACTACTTATCGATAAATCTTCGCAGAGGCATTAATTAGCCCTATCTTCTAAACCTTCCATTCTTGCCCCTCACCTTTCCCCCACCCACTGCTGCGCGCGACGACCTCGACGGCCTGCTGCTCAGCGGCTCGCCCACCATCAAAAACCTGGTGGCGGCGGGTGCGGAGATTAGCTACTACATTCGCCGCACAACCTGCGGAGAATAATCAATGTACATCTACCAGCAACCCGCGTGGCCGGCTTTTACCTGGCAGCCCGCGCAGCTCGAAGCCTTGCTGGGCACCGTGCGCCACCAGCAGGGCCGGGTGCTGGGGCATATGCAGGCGCTGGGCTTCGCAGTGCAAACCGAGGCCACGCTGTACACGCTCATAATTGACGTGCTCAAAACCAGCGAGATAGAAGGCGAACTGTTACCCGCCGACCAAGTGCGCGCATCATTGGCGCGGCGGCTGGGGCTCCCGATGGCGGGCCTCGTGCCGGCCGAGCGCCGCGTCGAAGGCGTAGTGGAGGTGCTGCTCGATGCCACCCAGGGCTTTGCCCAGCCCCTCACCGACGAGCGGCTGTTTGGCTGGCAAGCGGCCTTGTTTCCGGCGGGGCACAGCGGCTTGCAGCGCATAGTGGTGGGGGCCTGGCGCACGGGCGAGAAAGGCCCTATGCAGGTGGTATCAGGCGCCGCGGGCCGCGAGAAAGTGCATTTTGAGGCTCCCGAAGCCAGCCAGGTGCCGGCCGAGATGGCGCGCTTCCTGGCCTGGTTCAACGAGCCGGCCACTACCGATGCCGTGCTCAAGGCGGGTGTGGCGCACCTGTGGTTCGTCACCATTCACCCCTTTGCGGATGGTAATGGGCGGCTGGCCCGCGCCCTCACCGACCTGCTGCTGGCCCGCGCCGATGCTACGGCGCAGCGCTTCTACAGCCTCTCGGCCCAGCTGCGGCTCGAGCGCCCCGCCTACTACGCCCACCTCGAAGCCGCCCAAAGCGGCGGACTCGACATCACCGACTGGCTGGTCTGGTTTGTGGGCTGCTTAGGTCGCGCTCTGGCTGCTACTGAGCACACGCTAACCCAAGTGCTGGCCAAGGCCCGCTTCTGGGAACAGCACGCTGACTATCAATTTAGTGCGCGCCAACAGCGGCTGCTCAATCAGCTGCTCGATGGCTTTGAGGGCAAGCTCACTTCCTCGAAGTGGGCGGCCATTGCCAAGTGCTCACCCGATACAGCGTTGCGCGATATTCAGGCGCTGCTCGACCAAGGCATATTAGTGCGAGAGGCCGCCGGTGGGCGCAGCACCAGCTACCGGCTGGCGGGAGCGGATGCTTGACACATTAAGTCAGTTCACTATTGACGCACCACTAGCGCAAGTTGAGCTGCGTTAACCGCACTTGGCTGGGACAACAATACCCAGTTGTCATTTCTCCCATTCTACGAAAACATGCTCCTCTCCTTCGAGTTCTTCATTGATAATTGCCCCAATAATGGCCCAGTCGCCACCAGCCAAACCGGCTCCAATCGCGGGATACCCAATTCGCTTACCACTGAATGATTGTTTTACCTGCTGAAACACGGTCCGAATTGCGTCGTAGTCGGCCTTACGCCCTGCTCCCCGCCATTGATATTGGGTATAAGCGTTTACGATAAAAAGAGCCTTTCCCGCAACTTCTACAAGTGCCTGCGAGTAGCTGCCAAGCTTAGATTCATCGCCCGCTACTGTTGCCAAGTCAGCTCGAAATGCAGCAGGGAATACCTGCTTGATAGTCTTTGCGATACCTGCTCCCATTGTGCAGAAGCAGTTACAGCCATGCACAATTACCTCAAATTCTCCAGCCCTGGCTTTCTGTACTAAATCTCCCTTTTCTGTTTTCATACTTGGCTGAGTAATGAATAGATTTTGTGTTAAAGTAAGTCAGACTTATACAAGCTAAAAGAATAGCAAGGTGTAGTAGCTTTTGCGTTCTGAAAATCAGCGCCTTCACATAGCATCTGCTACAAATACTACGCTACTAATGCCCCTCACCTTCCCTGCCCCCACCGCCGCGCGCGACGACCTTGATGGCCTGCTGCTGCTCGGTGGCCAGCCCACCGTCGAAAACCTGGTGGCGGCGTATGGGCAGGGTATTTTTCCGTGGCCGGTGCCGGGGTGGCCGCTGGCCTGGTTTTGCCCGCCGCGCCGGGGCATTTTGCGGCTGGCTCGCCTGCACGTGGGCCGCAGCCTGGCGCGGGCACAGCGGCAGTCGCCGTGGCGCATTAGCTTCAATACCGCGTTTGGGCAGGTGATGCGGGCCTGCCAGGCCCAGCCGCGGCCGGCTCAGGCGGGCACCTGGATAACGCCGCAGCTGGTGCGCGGCTATACGGAGCTGCATGCCGCCGGCCACGCGCACAGTGTGGAGGTGTGGGAGGGCGACGAGCTAGTGGGTGGCCTCTACGGCGTGGCTGTGCGGGGCGTGTTTGCGGGCGAAAGCATGTTTCACCACCGGCCCAATGCTTCGAAGCTGGCGGTGCTGGCGCTGGCCGGGCACTTGCGGGCGCGCGGGGCCAGTTGGTTTGATATTCAGCAGCTGACGCCGCACATGGCGGCGCTGGGCGCGGAGGAGGTGTCGCGGGACGAGTTTTTGGCGCTGCTGGCGATGGAGCAAGCAGCAGGAAGGCGATTGTTTTAAGGCTGTGCGGTAAGCTTTAGCTTGCCGTTTTGTAAAAACATAAAGCTCTCCAAAACGGCAAGCTAAAGCTTACCACACATTCTTTACGCCGCCTTGTGCAGCCACTGCTGCTTTTGCGTCAGGCGCTCGCGGGTCTCGCGGTGGTCGGGGTCGTCGACGCAGCAATCGACGGGGCACACGGCGGCGCACTGCGGCTCCTCGTGGAAGCCCACGCACTCGGTGCACTTATCGGTTACAATGTAGTAGTACTCGTTGGAGACCGGCTTTTGGGGGTCGGTGCCGCCGGCCAGGTGGCCATCGATGGTTTGCACTTCTTTGAGCGTGGTGCCATCGGCCCAGCGCCACTGGGCACCGCCCTCGTAGATGGCGGTGTTGGGGCATTCCGGTTCGCAGGCACCACAGTTGATGCACTCGTCGGTTATCATGATGGCCATTGCCG
>CAXTFI010000340.1:0-3803 GCA_964243255.1 uncultured Hymenobacter sp. | reverse complement strand
GTGCGCAGCAGCTCATCGAAGTAGTGGTCGAACTCGCGCAGGCGCAGCGTGGCGGGGCCGCTGCTGAAGCCGCTGCCCGTGGGGGCGGCCCCGGCCATGGCTACCTGGTCGGTAATCTCGGCCCCGGTTTCGGGACCAAAGCCCAGATAGCCAGCCAGATGCAACAGAAAAAGCAGGGCGAAATTCTCGACGCCCACGTCCTGCTGGTCGAAGGTGAGGATGGAATCGTGCAGGAAGCGGAATAACGACACGTTTTCTTCCTCCTCGCGCACCGACTTGCTCAGCACCTCCGACAGGAAGAGGGCCACGCTGCTCTTGCGCATGTCGTAGGGCAGGGAGCGAAACGGCTCGGCGCAGCGAAACTCGGCCAGTCGGGTGAGGGTGCCGCCCTGGCGCGGCACGTAGGCCACCAGCTCGAGCAGCGTGAGGGGCTGAAAGAGCGCGATGCGGCCGGGGGGCTTAGCCCGGCGCACCCCATTGACGAGGTAGCTCTGCACGCCGCGCTGCTCGGTATACACGCGGGTGATGATGCTGGATTCGCGGTATTTGAGGTAGCTGAGCACGATACCGCGGGTTTTGATAAGCATTGCTTTTGGAATGAAGAATTTGGAATGAAGAATGAAGAATTGAAGCAGCAGAAACCTCCTCTGTAGCCGCTTCAATTCCTAATTCTAAGTTCCTCATTCCTAATTAGATAAAACGGCTACCTTGCTTACGCAGGTGTTTTTGCCTTCGGCGTCGGAGGTGAGCACCAGGTACACGCCTGAGCGCACGCGGCGGCCGGCGGTGTCGGCGAGGTTCCAGGTGACGGTGCCGCCGGCGGCGCGGGTGCTGTACACGAGGTGGCCGGCCAGGTCGGTGATGCGCACCTGGGCGTTGTTGACCACGCCGCTGATGCCCACGGTGCCCGCAAACTCGGGCCGCACGGGGTTGGGCGACACCTGGGCGCAGCTGGGCGGCCCGTCGGTGATGGTAGCCGAGCCGCGGTAGCTGACCACGCCGGCATCGGTGGCGACGAAGACCTCGCCGGTTTTGTCGTTCACGGCTACGTCCACGATGCTGTTGCTGGGCAGCGGACTGTTGGCGGTGGTAAAGTTGAGCAGGGCCTCGGTGGCATCGGCGCTGAAAAGCCAGAGGCCATTGGGGGTGCCAAACCACTTGCGGTTGGCCCCGTCGATGGCGATGCAGCGCACCGTTTCGTTGTAGAGCACCTGAAAGCCCGCGCCCGTGCCGCGCGTGACTACCGGGCGGTCAAAATCGGTGTATGGGGTGTTGTTGGCTGCGGCGCTCACCAGCTGGCTGGGGTCGTTGTACACGGCCACGCCGGCCGCCGTGCCTGCCCAAATGGCCCCGTTACGGTCGCGCACCACGGCGTAGAGCAAGTTGCTGGGCAAACCGGTTTTGTCGGTGGCGCCGGTGGCGTTGAAGTAAAACGGCTTCTGGCTGGCCGTGTCAAAGGCTACCAGGCCCTGGCCGCCCTTGCGCGACTGCGTGGCCCAGGGATTACCGAAGTTATCAACCGTGAGGCGGTCCAGGTTTTCGAAGCCCGCGTAGGCGGGTACTACCGTCCAGGTAGCCGTAGCGGGCCGGAAGCGAAACAAGCCCGGCACGCCCGGAAACTCGGGGTGGCGATTGGCCACCCACACTTGGCCACTGTTGGGGTCGGCGGCCACGTCCGTCACACGCACAAAATCGAGGTAGGTAGGGTTACTTGAACTGAGACCGCTACGCAGCGGCGAGCCGGGCGTGCCCATGGTAAACTGCCGGAACTGGCCCGGCCCCTTCCATTCGAGCAGGCCGTTGCCGTAGCTGGCAATGTAGAGGGTGCCATCGGGGGTGCGGGTGCCGTGCGAGAGGTCGAGCAGGTTGGGAAAGTCGGTGGTGGAGGGGAAGGAAGCCGCCGTATAATTGGTCCACTGCCCGTCCTTGTACTCATAAAAGCCGCCGCGATTACCAAACTGCAAGCCGCTATCGCCCGAGTAGCCACCGCTGAACACGTCGACCGTGTTGGTGGCCGCGTTGGCCAGCAGGCCGTAGTCGGCGGCCGTTTCGGGGGCGTTGGGCCGAATAACCTCGGGGGCGGCGGTGGCCGGGGCAAAGCGCAGCAGGCCTTTATCGTAGCTCGCCACGTAGTAGGTGCCGTCGTTTTCGCGCAGCATATCCCGCACGTCAGAGCCAACGGCGGCCAAAGGCAGGGCCTCCACCGCCGCGCCGGTAGGCGCGTCGAAGCGCCGCAAGGGGGTATTAGCAAAGGCTAACAGTAGCTGCCCAGCGCTGGCACGCAGCCGGCGCACGTCGCCGCCATAGCTATTGGTTGCGTAGCGCCAGCGGCGGGCCGCGCCCGTGCCAGCCAGGTAATACGCCCCCCGCAAGCTGCTGCCCGCCACCACGTGCCCCCGGTAGGCTACCAGCTGCCCAAAAGTGAGGGCTGGCTCGGCCGCCGTCGGCACTTCGGCCGTCCAGTTGCGGTAGTCGAGCAGGTTTACCGCCGAGCTGATGCGCCCGCGCAGGATGCCGGCCGAAGTGGCCGCATAAATCGTATCGTGCAGTATTACAGTGGCATAGGAAGTAACTACTTTGCCACCCGCGCCAATGGCGCTGTACGTGTCGCGCACTTCGCGCTTGGCCAGGTCGAGCACTACCACGCCCAGGCTGCTGCCGATGTAGGCCACCCCGTTGTACACCTGCACCTGGCTCACGGTCTTGGCCGCCTGGCTTTCCTTGCGCAGCAGGTCCGTCACGTTGCGCACCGAATTGTTACCACTTAGCAGGTCGATGTTGCCGTTGCGGTACACCACCACCAGCTGCGCCGAGGCCGAGTCGTAGGCCAGGGCCGCCACGCCCACGTCGCTGAGGCCATCGCGGCGCGAAAGCAGCTGCGTGGTATGCAGGTCTTTATCGTAAAAATAGAAGGACGACTCGTCGGCTACGTAGAGGCGGTTGCCGGCCTCGGCCAGGGTGAGCGGGTGCCGGGCGGGCAGATGCAGCTGCCAGTCACCGTAGGCCGCGCCCTGGCCCCAGGCCCGCGCGGCCGTCAGCAGTGCCAGCAATACAAACCAAGCGGAAAAACGGGCCATAAATGGTCAATTATCAGTGAGCAATTATCAATTATCAATGCCTGACCAGGCCAGGAAACGGGGCATAAATGGTCAATTATCAATGCCTAACGGTTAAACCACGCCGGGCATTGCCGCGCTACTATGCGGAGCGAGCGCAGCCGCCTGAATCCAACCTTTCTACTTGATTTTAGTCACGGCTACCTGCTCGTTGCTCACGGGCTTAATGGCCTCACCGGCCAGGAAGCAGGGGCGGCAGCGGGCCTCGTAGCTGTCGGTTTCGCCCAGCAAAATTTGCTTTTCGCTGGCCGCAATGCGGTACGAGTAGGCCGCCAACTCGCCGCAGCACACGCACACAGCGTGCACCTTGGTCACAAACTCGGCGGTGGCCAGCAGCGCGGGCATGGGGCCGAAGGGCCGGCCCCGGTAGTCCATATCCAGCCCGGCCACAATAACGCGTATGCCACTGTCAGCCAGCTGCTTACATACCTCTACCAGGCTTTCATCAAAAAACTGGGCCTCGTCGATGCCCACCACGTCGGTGCTGCCGCCGGCCAGCAGCAGGATTTCGGCCGGCGACTGCACGGGCGTGGAGCGGATGCTGTTTTGGTTATGGCTTACCACGTCCTGGGCGTGGTAGCGGGTGTCGAGGGCGGGCTTGAAAATCTCGACCCGCTGGCGCGCAATGCGGGCGCGGGTGAGGCGGCGAATCAGCTCCTCGGTTTTACCCGAAAACATGGAGCCGCA
>CAXTFI010000339.1:0-3828 GCA_964243255.1 uncultured Hymenobacter sp. | reverse complement strand
GGGCAACTTCGTGAAAACCATGCTCAAGCTGGGCCGCGAGCGCGACGAGCTGCGCGTTATCTGGGACCAGGCCGGCACGCCCACCTACGCCATCGACTTGGCGGGCTGCATTCTGCATATCATTGCTAGTCAAAGCGTTGCCTACGGCCTCTACCACTACAGCAACGAGGGCGTCACCTCGTGGTACGACTTCGCCACCGCCATCTTCGAGCTGAGCCACACACCGGTGCGCACTGTGCCCATCCGCACCGCCGAGTACCCCACCAAAGCCACCCGCCCGCCCTATTCGGTCATGGATAAGAGTAAGGTAAAAAAGGAGTTAGGCGTGACTATTCCGCACTGGCGCACGAGCTTGCAGACGTGTTTGGGGCGGTTGGGGTAGATTACTGCAACTATTCAAGTAGCGGTAAAGTCGCTCGGAAAAGCAGGTTGAATGTTTAGTGACGTGGATTATGAATCTGATAGAGTTAGTAACACAGCTTGCCGACCCAGTTAAATTAAATGACTTTTGCCTTCAGCACGATGTCAGCGACTTAACCATTTACATGATAGCTGTTTTAGCGCTGAATTCGGCTGTTGAGTTATTCGGGAGGGAAGAAACCGGAGGCATGATGGAGTTTGAGAAAAATGGTGTCAAGTACCTCTACGTCTTGGAAGTCAATTTGGTAATTGACTTGTTTGCATCCGACCCAGAGCTGAAAAGGAAAGGCATCACCGATTTAGACAGGGCAAAACGCTTACTGCACTACGCAATCTATGATGCATAATAAGCTCGCTGGCTACCGCTTGTAGCTGCGGTGTACCAGTAGCGCCAGCGCCACAAACGCGCTGCCCACGGCGCACACGCCCGGCCAGCCGAAGTGCATCCAGGCCAGACCGCCGACCACCGAGCCGATGGAGCCGCCCGTGAAATAGCCCGTCATGTACACCGTATTGAGGCGGCTGCGGGCCTCGGGGCGCAGCGAAAACACGAGCGTCTGGTTGGAAATGTGGGCCGACTGTACGCCCACGTCGAGCAGGATAACGCCCACCACCAGCCCGGCCAAGTAGCCGCCGCCCAGGCCCAGCAGCAGGTAGGCCGCCAAGGCCAGCACCAGGCCCGCCGTAATGGCGTAGCGCGGACCCCGCGTATCGGCCAGGCGGCCGGCCAGTGGCGCGGCCAGCGCCCCCATGGCCCCGATGAGCCCAAAAAAGCCCGCCACGTCGCTGCCGTAGTGGTAGGCAGGGCTTTCGAGGTAAAAAACGAGGGTAGTCCAGAACACGCTGAAGGCGGCAAACACGCTGGCCCCCACCAGCGCCGAGCGCCGCAACGCCGGCAATTCGCGGGTGAGAGTGAGCAGCGAGTGCATCAGCGAGGCGTAGGTGCCCTGGAAGTCGGGCCGGTCGCGGGGCAGGCGCCAGGCCAGCAGCGCCGCCAGCGCCACCATCAGGCCGGCCGCCCCTTCAAACACCATGCGCCAGCCCAGGTGCGCGCCCACGTAGCCGCTCACCGTGCGCGACAGCAGAATGCCGATGAGCAGCCCGCTCATCACGCGCCCCACAATGCGGCCGCGGTCGGCCTCGGGGGCCAGGTGGGCCGCCATGGGCAGCAGCAGCTGCGGCACCGCCGAGCAAATGCCGATGAGCACGCTCGCCGCCGCCAGCAGCCCAAAGGTAGGGGCCACTGCCGCCGCGCCCAGGCACACGGCCGCGCCACCTAGCATCCAGAGCATCAGGCGCTTGCGCTCCAGCATATCGCCCAGCGGCACTACCAGCACCATGCCCAGCGTGTAGCCGACCTGCGTGGCCGTGGCCAGCAGGCTGGCCCGGCTATCCGATATACCGAAGGTGTGGCCGATGGCCGCCAGCAGCGGCTGGTTGTAGTAGATATTGGCCACCACCAGCCCGCAGGTGAGGGCCATGAGCCAGACCAGGGCGTTATCGAGGCGGCGGGGGGCAACTAGGGTAGCCGGGGGCGCGGCAAGTAACTCAGGCATGAAATAGCGCGAACGAAGCGGGATAGTAGGAGCGGCAGAATAGCACGGGTTAACTCCCAAACGCCCGCCAGGGTTATGCCGGAGCTGCGCAACCCGCCCGCCGGGGCTGCGTTTGCCAGGCATGAGCCGAGGATTTGTAAAGGAAGACGATGCCCAAACGCCGCCCATCGTGCCGCCCCGCGCGGCACTGCCCGCCGGCTTACCCAACTACGTCACTGCTAGCGGGTTAACCCAGCTGCGCCAGGAGCTGGCCGAGCTGGAAGCCGAGCGCACCCGCGCCGAGGCCGACCACGCCAACGACACCGACCGCACGCACCGGCTGTCGCTGCTGCACGGCCGCCTGGCGCTGCTCACCGAGCGCCTGGCCAGCGCCCGGCTCGTAGACCCCGCCACCCAGCCCGCGCAGGAGGTGCGCTTCGGGGCCACGGTGGTGCTGCGCACCCTGCGCGGCGGGCCAGCCGGTACCGAGCGCCGCTTCACCATTGTAGGCGTCGACGAGGCCGACGTGGCGGCGGGCAAGGTGAGCTTTGTGGCGCCGCTGGCGCGGGCTGTGGTAGGCGCTCGGCTGGGTAGCGAGGTGGCTTTGCACCTGGGGCCGCACGAAGAAGTGGTGCAGGTGGTGAGCATCGCCTACGCCCCGGCGTAATTTCGGCCACCGCGCCGCTCTACCGGCCGGCATTCTTTGGGTATGATAGTATACAAATCGGCCGACTGGTGGGAGGCGCTGCGCCACCTGCGGGCCTCGGGTATCATTCGCGTGCTGCTCAGGCGGGTGCTGCTGGTGGGCGTGTATGCCGCCGTGGTTACGGCGGCCACTATGCACTACAAGTGGCTGAATATCAGCGTAGACAAGGAGTTTTTCTCCTTCCTGGGTATTATGCTCAGCTTGCTGCTGGCCTTCCGCACCAACACCGCCTACGACCGGTTTTACGAAGGCCGCCGCCTGTGGGGCCAGCTCGTAAATACCTGCCGCAACCTGGCCATCGTGCTGCACGGCCGCCTGCCCCTCGACGATGCGGCCGGCCGCCGCTACGCGGCCCAGCTGCTGGCCAACTTTCCCCTGGCCCTCGATGGCCACCTGCGTCAGGGCGTGCGGTTTGAGAAGCTGGAGGAGGTCGAACCTGGTTTTATTGAGCGGCTGCGGCTGGCGGGCCACGTGCCCGCGCGGCTGGCGGCCCTGCTGCAGCAATACGTGGAGCGGCAGCTGCAAGCGGGCGTGCTGCTGCCCGCGCACCTCATTGCCCTGCAGCCGCTGCATAGCAGCCTGCTCGATGTGGCCGGCGGTTGCGAGCGCATCAAATCCACGCCTATCCCGTTCTCTTACAGCTACTTCATCAAAGGGTTTATCACGGTCTTCATCCTGATTATGCCCTTCAACCTGCTCGATACCTACCAGCTGCTCACCATTCCGGTTACCATGCTCGGGGCCTACGCGCTGCTGGGCGTCGAGATGATTGGCGATGAGATAGAAGACCCCTTTGGCAAGGATAGCAACGACCTGCCCCTGACGCAGATAGCCAACCGCATCCGGGCCAACGTGCACGAGATACTGGAGGTGGAGCTGCACGAAGACGTGCGCAACCTGGCCGACGCCCCCTACAGCGTGGTTTTTTAACCCGCCGACTGGCGCTAGGCCACCAGCTGCTTTTTGTAGGCGCCGGGCGTGATGCCCTCGTGTTTTTTGAACAGCGCCTGGAAGTACGACAGGTTGTTGAAGCCCGCCCGCAGGCACACCTCGGCCACGCTGGCCAGCGGCTGGCGCAGCAGGCGCTTGGCCTCGGCCAGCCGCTCGCGCACGATGTACTCGACCGGCGTGAGGCCAAACTCGCGCTTGAATACCCGAAAGAACGTG
>CAXTFI010000338.1:0-3838 GCA_964243255.1 uncultured Hymenobacter sp. | reverse complement strand
CCAGCTTTTGGGTGATGGGCGAGCCGATTTGCACGGCCGTGGCGGGCGCGGCTTCATCCAGTTCAATGCTGCTGAACGTAGCCCCGTGGATACCGTCTTTGCCCACCCGGCCGCCCGCCATGATGATGCGGTCGCCGGGCAGAATTACTTTCTCCCAGCTGTCCTGGCCAGCCAGCTGCATGGGCAGCACCGCGCCGGTGCCGCAGTACACGAGCGGCTTGCCCCGGTAGCGGTCGTCGAAAATGATGGCCCCGTTCACCGTGGGCACGCCCGACTTATTGCCGCCATCCTCGATGCCCTTGCGCACGCCCTCGAAAATGCGGCGCGGGTGCAGCTGCCCGGTCAGCAGCGGCCCGTCGTAGTCGGGATTTCCGAAGCACAACACGTTGGTATTGAACAACAACCGTGCGCCGCCGATGCCGGTGGCCAGCGGGTCGCGGTTGTTGCCCAGAATGCCCGTGATGGCCCCGCCGTAGGGGTCGATGGCCGAGGGCGAGTTGTGCGTTTCGACCTTCCACACGAACAGCGACTCGGGGTTGATGCGCACCGCGCCGGCATTGTCCGAAAACACCTTGATGAGCCAGTCGTTGCCATTGGCCCGCAGCTGCCTATCTACCTCACTAGTAGCACCTTTGATGAAGGTTTTGAACAGCCCGTCAATCTCTTCCTCGGCGCCCGTTTCCAGGTTTTTATACTTGATGATGGCGCTGAACTCCTTGTGCTTGCAGTGCTCCGACCAGGTTTGGGCCAGAATTTCCAGCTCGCAGTCGGTGGGGTCGGCAGGCAGGCCCTGGCCTACCCGCTCCGCGCGCAGGCCGGCCTGGGCAAAGTGGTCGCGGATGGCCTGCATTTCGGGCAGGTTGAGCGCGTACACGTTGTCTTTGCTGAGTTGCAGAAGCTGCTCATCCGAGCGGCCGCTGAGCGCGACGGTTTCGGTGCGGGCGTCGGCACCGCCGCCGGGGCGCGGGGTGTAGTCGCGCAGGCCGTCGGCCACGGCGCCTACTTCAAACCGGTTAATCAGCTTATTACCCAGCAGTTCCTCAGCCAGGCGGCGCAGGTCGGCGGCAGGCAGCGCATGCTCGACCCAGTAGAGGCGCTTCGAGAAAATATGCTGCGTACGGGTATCGATGGCCTCGTTGCGGAAGTCGCTGAGCGCATTTTGGGCCGAGGTGCCTTCGTCGTCGGTCACGCCGGGGCCTTTGGCCACGAGAATGTAGCTCTGAAACCCAGCAGGCGCGGCCAGCTCGTTGATGGCCACCGCGTGCAGCATGGGGTCTTGCAGGCAGGCGGCGGCAAAGTCGGCCACCTGCGGCGCGGTGAGGCCGGGGTAGCGCACGGCGTAGAGCGCCGCGCTGCGCACCTGGCCGGTGGCGAGCCCCAGGTGGCGGGTCGCGTCGGCGGCCACACGCTGGCCGTCGCCGTCGTGGCGGCCAGGTTGGAGCGAAAGGAGGATGGAATGCTGGGTCTGGTCGCTCATAGCTTAATGAGGAATTTGGAATGAGGAGTGAAGAATTGCTAGCGGGTAATTCTTCACTCCTCATTCCAAACTCTTAATTCTTCACCTCCGGCCGACTGCCGGGCTTGACGGCCGGAATTCCGGCCAGGTGCTGCGGCACCGCATCGGCCGCAAATACGGCCGCCTGCACCGGCAACAGCGCAAAGTTCGGGAACGGAAGCTGCGCGGCACCATTAGTGCGGTCAATTAGGGAGGCCACGGCCAGCACTTCGACCCCCATTTCAGCTAAAACCCGTGCTACTTCGAGGGTGCTTTTGCCAGTTGTAACTACGTCTTCAGCAATAACTACCCTTTCGCCGGGGGCCAAAGTAAAGCCGCGCCGCAAAGTCATTTCGCCATTCACATCGCGTTCTGTAAAAAGCGAGGGTACGCCAAGCTGGCGGGCCAGCTCGTAGCTCACCACCACGCCGCCCATCGCCGGGCCAACTACCGTGTCGGGCACCAAACCGGCGTCGCGCAGGCGCCTAGCCAGCTCGGCCATGGCTGGTGCGGCCAGCTCGGGCTTGCGCAAAAAGCGGGCGCACTGCACGTAGGTATCGGAGTGCAGACCCGACGAAAGCTTGAAATGGCCGCTGAGGAGCGCGCCTTCGGCGCGCAGCTGCGCTTCAATAATGGCGATGACTTCGGCGGGGGGCAGGCCGGGGGTGAGAACTTGGGTATTATTCATTTAAAAGTCAAAAAGCACGTCATGCAGAGCGCAGCGAAGCAGCTCGCGTGCTGACGATAGAGTTACTAACTCAACGAAGCGAGCGAGCTGCTTCGCTGCGCTCTGCATGACGTGCTTTTCAATTATCTATGGTTTAAGCAGTTACCGGCCGGTGTTCGTTTATCTCATTCATCAACTCCCGCGCCGCCGCGCCGGCATCGGCCGCCTGCCAGATGCTGCGCGAGGCGTTAAGTAGTAGCCCTGTGCCATCGGCCAGCAAGCCGGCGGCTAGCACCGCCGCCAGGTCGCCGCCCTGCGCGCCGATGCCGGGTACCAGAAACCACTGCGTGGGGCACAGCTGGCGCAGGCGGCCCAGCGCCGCCGCGTTGGTAGCGCCGGCCACGAGGCCGATGTTGCGGTGGGTGGCGTCGAGGTCGGCCAGCATGCGGGCGGTGAAATCACTCACGGGCTCACCGGTTTGCAACACCGCGTCCTGCACGGTCGACTGGTTCGAGGTCTTGGCCAGGGCGAACACGAACTTGCCGGGGCGGGCAAAGGGCACTACCGCATCGGCCCCCATGTAGGGGTTCACGGTCACGGCATCGGCCCCCAGCACGTCGTAGGCAAACTGCGCGTAGTGCATGGCCGTGTTGGCGATGTCGCCAAACTTACCATCGAGGATAACCGGGATGCCGTCGGGCACGCAGGCGATGGTTTGGCGCAGCAGCTGCACGCCGTTGACGCGGCTCAGAAAAAACGCCAGGTTGGGCTTGAAAGCGGCGGCGAAGGGCGCCGTTTCGGCCACCACCTGCGGCAGGCGGCGCGTCACGTCCTCGTCGGAGCCGGTGGGGTCGAGGCCCACGCAGAGCAGTGTGTTGGCCTGGGCCACGCGGGTGAGAAGCTTATTCATTCAACAATTAGCATTTAACAGGCAATGGCTTGATTAATAATAAGTAACAATTGCCAATTAATAGTTTGAAGACTTGGTGATTCAGCACTACCAAAACTCCAAACTGCTAATTAGCAACTGATAAATGATAACTGTTAACTGATTAAATCACGTTGTCGCGGTTAATCAGGAAGGGCACGCACTCGCGGATGTCTTCCTGGCCAAGGATGAACTGGGCCACGCGGGCCATACCCACGCCGGCGCCCGAGTGCAGCTCCACGTCGTGCTCTTCGTGGAAGCTGAGGTACCACTCGAAGTCTTCGATTTTCATGCCCTGGCGGATGAGGCCGGCCAGCATCGCGCTGGTTTCCAGCTTGTGGCGCAGCTTGGCCCCGTCGAACTCGCGCTCGGCCGAGCCGGCGCTCTCGCCGGCCAGCGGCAGCAGCAGGTCCGACGAGTTTACCACGCGGGGGTCGTCGTCGTTGTTGCGCATGTTGAAGAACTTAATGTCGGCCGGGTAGTGGGTGATAAAAATCGGACCTTCCAGCTCGGTCAGGCGGCCTTCGTGCGGGGCCTCCAGGTCGTCGCCCCACACCAGCTCGGGGAAGCCTTCGCCTTGCAGCAAGGTCACGGCATCGGCATAGGTCATCCGCTTGAAGGTGAGGTCTTTGATATCCTCCGCGTTGCGGCCGAACAGGGCCAGCTCCTTGGCGCACTTGGTAGCTACTTCGCGGCAAGCCGTGTGCACAATGCCGGCCAGGTGGCCCAGCAGCTCGTCGAGGTCGCC
>CAXTFI010000337.1:0-3840 GCA_964243255.1 uncultured Hymenobacter sp. | reverse complement strand
AGGAGCCGATTGCCGAGGAGTACCCGCTCATCAAGGAGAACCAGCTGCTGTTCACGTACTTCCACTTTGCCAGCGGCGAAGAGCTGACCCACGCCATGATTGCGCGCAAGGCCATTTGCCTGGCCTATGAGACGGTGGAGCTGCCCTCGCGCGCGCTGCCGTTGCTCATTCCGATGAGCGAAGTGGCCGGCCGCATGGCTCCGCAGGAAGGTGCCAAGTACCTGGAGAAACCCCTCAAAGGCCGCGGCATCTTGCTGGGCGGCGTGCCCGGCGTGAAGCCCGCGCACGTGCTCGTGCTAGGCGCGGGCATCGTGGGTACCCAGGCCGCCAAGGTGGCCGCCGGCCTCGGCGCGCAGGTTACCATCATGGATATCAGCCTGAACCGCCTGCGCGAGCTCGACGATTTCATGCCCAAAAACGTGGTAACGCAGTACTCCAACGAGTATAACATCCGCGAAGCCATCAAAACCGCCGACCTCGTGGTGGGCGCCGTGCTGATTCCGGGGGCCAAAGCGCCGCACCTCATCACCCGCGACATGCTCAAGACCATGCGCCCCGGCACCGTGCTCGTGGATGTGGCCGTGGACCAGGGCGGCTGCATCGAAACCTGCCGCCCCACCACCCACGAAGACCCTACCTTCATCATCGACGACGTGGTGCACTACTGCGTAGCCAACATGCCGGGTGCCGTGCCCTACACCAGCACCCTGGCCCTCACCAACGCCACCCTGCCCTACGCCGTGAAGCTGGCCAACCTGGGCTGGCAGGAAGCCTGCCGCCGCGATTCGGCCCTGCGCCTGGGCCTCAACGTGGTGCACGGCGAAGTGGTGTACCAGGGCGTAGCCGACGCCTGGAACCTGCCCTTCGTGGACGTCGACTCGGTGCTGGAAGCCGCTGCGGTATAAGTCGTAGAGCCGTAGCGTGGCCGCTGTGAGTCCGCGCGTGGGTCGTTTAGTATCGTATCGTTCAACGTGCGGACTCGCAGTGTCCACGCTACCCCGAAAAGCCTGCCGGATGTCACCATCCAGCAGGCTTTTTTATGCCTCAACCACCTGTTTATGCCTCAACTACCTGACCCATAATTTTTTGGCGATGCTTGAGGCCCCAGTCGCGCAGGGCGAAGATGACGGGGTCGAGGGTGTCGGCATAGGGCAATACCTCGTAGGTAACCAGCACGGGCGGGCCCTCCTGCACGGTGCGCTTGATAAGCTGATGCATCTCCAGGTCTTTCAGCTCTTTAGCCAGCACTTTGGAGGAAATGTCGGGTACGCTGCGCTCGATTTCGCGGAAGCGCCGGTGGCCGGTGGCAATGGCCACCAGGATGAGCAGCTTCCACTTGCCGTTGATAACGTCCAGCGCATCGCGTAGCAGCGGCACGGTGGAAATGCAGTGAATCAGGTTGGCATCTTTCATAGCGCAGGGGTAGTTACGTGCAGGTAAGCGCTTACCTTTTGGTAGCTGCTGACTTTTGGTAAGTAAAGGTACGGACCTTTGTATGCGCAGTTGGTTGCAGGTCCACTTGGCCAACTGCGGTATTTTCTCTTACCAAACGGGCCCCCAAGCACCATTTCATTTTCAAGCAAAACCATGAGCAAATTTCTTGTAACCGGAGCTACTGGCGGTCTGGGCAAAGCCGTAGTCGAAACCCTGCTAAAAACCGTGCGCGCCGACCAAATTGCCGTGTTGGTACGCGACCCGGCCAAGGCCGCCGGCCTGCAAGCCCAGGGCGTGACCATCAGGCAAGGCGACTACACCGACTACGCCTCCCTGGTGGCTGCCTTTACCGGCATCGATAAAGTGTTGCTGGTGTCGGGCAACGACATTACGCAACGCGTGCCGCAGCACACCAACGCCATTAAAGCGGCCGTGGCCGCCGGCGTGAAGCACCTCATTTACACCAGCGCCCAGCGCAAAACCGATGACGGGTCTTCAGCCGTAACCTTCGTTACGGAGGCGCACCTGGCCACTGAGAGACTGCTTAAAGCGTCGGGGCTCACTTATACCATCCTCCGAAACGCGCTGTACCTGGATGTGCTGCCGCAGTTTATGGGGCCGCAGGTACTCGAAACCGGCACCATTTACCTGCCGGCCGGCGCGGGCCGCGGCTCCTTCGCCAGCCGCGCCGACCTGGGCGCGGCCGGCGCGGCGGTGCTCACGGGCACCGGCCACGAAAACAAAACCTACGAGCTGGCCAGCACCACTACCTACTCTTTCGCCGATATTGCCCACCTACTGAGTGACTTAGCAGGCAAGCCCGTGCACTACGTTTCGCCGTCGCCCGCGGAGTTTAGCGCCCAGCTAACTCAGGCCGGCGTGCCGGCCGAAGGCGTGCAAATGGCCACGGCCTTCTCGGTCGCCATCGGCCAGGGCGAGTTTGATTTACCTGATGCCACGCTCGAAAAGCTGCTCGGCCACGCGCCCGAGTCGGCCGCCGACTTCCTGAAAGCGGCGTACAAGTTGTGAAACCTGGCCACCGGGTAAGACAAAAGCCTGCGCTACGGAAAGTGTCTGCCGTAGCGCAGGCTTTTTCATAAATTATTATCAATCAATTGTTTAGCTACGTCGTAGCTTGGCACCTCGGCCAGCCGCTCATTCGCCCCCAGCGCGAAGTCGACGCGCCAGCAGTAGTGCACCAGCCCGTTGGTGAGCAGCAGCAGCGGCGCACGCATGGTTTGGTTGTAGGTGGCGGCCTGCTGGGCCACGGCCGGCGTAATGGCCACGCTGGGCCGCTTGCACTCTACCAGCAGCAGCGGCCGGCCGGCGGGGCCCAGCGCCACCAGGTCGGTGCGCTTTTGGCGCTGGTTGTAGCGGTGGCCGCGCTCCAGGCTGAGCAGGCCGCGCGGGTAGCCCAGGTGGGCCATCAGGTAGTGCGCCACGTGCTGCCGCACCCACTCCTCGGGCGTGAGCACCACGTATTTGCGGCGCAGCTCATCCCAGATTTCGGAGATATTCGCGGATGTTTGCCTAATTTTGGCGGCGAAAGGCGGCAGGTCCAACACTTGCATCACCTCCAAAGGTACTGGCCGGGTTGCCGCGTTTCACTGGTTTTAGCCCGCCGTGCCGTCGTACCCTGTTGGGTAGGCGGCTTTTTTCATATGGTGAAGTAGTGAGTGGTGAATTGGTGAGTTTTTTTTAGCAAGCTCACTACTCACCACCTCACTACTCACCACCTCACCAGTTCACCCCCGACATGAAGACCAAAGAAGACATTGTAAATAACTGGCTGCCACGCTACACCGGCGTGCCGCTGAACGAGTTTGGGCAGTACATTCTGCTCACCAATTTCAGCAACTACGTGTACATGTTTGCCGAGCAGTTTGGCTGCGAAGTGCGCGGCACTGACAAGCCCATGCAAACGGCCACCTCGGGCGGCATCACCATCATCAACTTTGGCATGGGCTCGCCGATGGCGGCCACCGTCATGGATTTGCTCTCGGCCATTAAGCCCAAGGCCGCCCTGTTTTTGGGCAAGTGCGGCGGGCTGAAAAAAACCAAGCTCGGCGACCTCGTGCTGCCCATCGCGGCTATTCGGGGCGATGGTACCTCCGACGATTACCTGCCCAAGGAGATTCCGGCGCTGCCTTCGTTTCGGCTGCAACGCGCGGTGTCTTCGATGATTAAGAAGCATGAGCTTGACTACTACACCGGCACCGTGTACACCACCAACCGCCGCGTGTGGGAGCACGACCAGGAGTTTAAGGACTACCTCAAGCGCGTGCGCGCCCTGGCCGTGGATATGGAAACGGCCACCATTTTCGTGGTGGGCTTTATGAACGATATTCCGCACGGCGCGCTGCTGCTCGTGAGCGACAACCCCATGACGCCCGAGGGCGTGAAAAC
>CAXTFI010000336.1:0-3951 GCA_964243255.1 uncultured Hymenobacter sp. | reverse complement strand
ATGCCGATTTCGCCCTGCCCGATGCTGAGCGAGTACACCGTTTTGTAGTTCCAGTGGTGGTAGCCGCGCAGCTTGTCATAGAACTCGGGCGAGGGAATGAGGCCGCGCTTCTCGTGGCCCATATCCACGCCCAGGCGCTCGCCGAGGCCGAAGGTTTTTACCATTTTCTGCCACTGGCCGAGGCCCAGGCGGGCATCCTCAAACCGGTTGCTGGACTGCCCGCGCAGCACGGCGGCGCGCATCACCTGGTAGAAATACGGGTTGCAGCTCTGCTTGATGGCAATGCCTACGTTGCTGGGGTACTCGTGGCGGTGGGTGCAGTGCACGAGGTGCTGGTCGCAGGCAAAGCCCGTGCTCGGGGCTACTACCCCTAACTGCAAGGCTACCAGCTCATTAACTAATTTAAATACCGAGCCCGGCGGGTAGGTAGCCATCAGGGGGCGGTCGAAGAGCGGGCGGTCGGGGTTCTTGAGCAAGTCCATGTAGCGGTTGCCCATGCCCTTGCCGGTCAGCATTTGGGGCTCGAAGCGCGGGGCCGACACGAAGCACAGGATTTCGCCCGTTTTGGGGTCGATGGCCACAATGGAGCCGCGCCGGGTGCCCAGCAGCTTTTCGCCGTAGGCCTGCAGGCCCGCGTCGATGCTCAGGTGCAGGTCCTGCCCGGCTTGCGAAAGCGTGTCGAACTGCCCCCCGCGAAACGGGCCCTTGTCGATGCCGCGCACGTTGACGAGGCGGTACTGCACCCCACGCCGGCCCATGAGCACGGGCTCGTAGTACGACTCCAGGCCCGAGATGCCCACATTCTCGCCCGGCGAATAATGGGCGTACTTGGGTGCTTCGAGCAGCTTGGGCGTGATGGAGCCCACGTAGCCCAGGGCGTGGGCCAGGTTTTGGGTGCGGTAGGCGCGGGCCATGCGCGCCTGCACCCGGAAGCCCGGAAAGCTAATCAGGTTGTCCTGAATGGCCGCCAGCTCGGGCGTACTCAGGTTTTGGATGAGCGGCGAGGGGCGCACCCGCGAGTAGGCGCGGGCGGCGCGCAAACCCAGGCGCAGGTCGGCCAGGGGCAGCTGCATCACCTCACAAAACTTGGCCGAGTCGAGGCGCTTCACTTCGCGGGGCACCACCATCAGGTCGTACACGGGTGTGTTGGTAACCAGCAGCGAATCGTGGCGGTCGTAGATGAGGCCGCGGTAAGGCACCTGCACCTGCCGCTGCAAAGTGTTGCGGTCGGCCGCCGTTTTGTAGGAACTGTCGAGCACTTGCAGGTAGAACAGCCGACTTGCAAACAGCAGCCCCACGAGCGTAAAAATTGCCAGCACCACGTAGCGCCGGCCTTCCAGGTATTGCATACAGTAAAGTTACGATTGGAAGTAGCGTGGATTTAATGAAGTCGCGCGGGTCGTTCGCCGCTTGCCTGCGCTGGCGCGCCGACTTGCAGGGTCTGCGCTACGTCCGGCCAGTACCTTTGTGGTTTCGCCCCCTGCCCATGCCTCCGCTCGTCACGCCCACTGCCAACACTGCCTTCGCTGGCCTCATCTCGGTGGTGGCTCCTTTGTATAACGAGGCTGATACCGTGGCCCAGCTCGTGAGCCGGGTGGGGGCCGTGATGCAGCAGCACGGCTACGACTACGAGCTGATACTGGTGAACGACGGCAGCACCGACCGCAGCTGGCACATCATGCGCGAGCTGGCCGCCCACGACCGCCACGTGGTAGCCATCGACCTGGCCGGCAACTACGGCCAGACGCTGAGTTTGCGCGCCGGCTTTGCCCAGGCGCGGGGCGAAGTAATTATTGCCATGGACGGCGACTTGCAGCACGACCCGGCCTACATCCCGCAGTTTATCAGCCTCATCAATGAGGGCTACGACATGGTGGGCGGCGCCAAGGCCAAGCGCCCCGAGGGCCCCGTTGCCACGGCGCTGGCCACCACGGCGCACGGCATCATCCGGCGGCTTTCGGGGGTGCAGCTGCGCTACTTTGGGGCCACTTACAAGGCGTATCGTAGCTACCTGGTGCAAAATGTGGAGCTGCTCGGCGATGCCCACCGCTTTTTGGGGGCGCTGGTAGCCCGCAAGAATCTGCGCTACTGCGAGTTTCCGATTGAGATTCACGAGCGGCAGTTTGGCCAGAGCAACTACAAGATTAGCAAGCTCTTCTACGTCATCCTGGACCTGTTTATTCTGCGGTTTTTCATCGTGCACTCGCGCAAGCCGTTCCGCTTGTTTGGGTTGTCGGGCCTGCTGAGCTTATTCACGGGCGGGGTGCTGGCGGGGCAGTTTTTGGTGCGCTCCATCTTCTTCGGGCTGAATATTGAGGCGCGCTACCCGCTGGAATTTATTTTTAGCTTGTTCCTAATAATGGCCGGCATTTTCCTGCTCTGCTTCGGCGTGCTGGCTGAGATTGGGATGTACAACTACTACTCGCGGCGCACGCGCAAGCCCTACGTAGTGCGGCACTTAGCAGGAATTACGACCCGCGAGCCCGTTCGGTAGTCGTGCGTGGTAGCGCGAGGAATAGCGCCTAGTACCAAGACCTCCGCACCGCCCGACCCCTATTCCCGCCTGCTACACCCGATGAAACAACTCATCATCAACTGCGACGACTACGGCTGGGACGCGCCCGCCACCCAGGCCATCCTGGAGCTGGGCGCGGCCGGGCAGGTGAGTAGCACCACCGTAATGGCCAACTTCGCCAGCGACGCCGAGCTGCGCGAGCTGCAGCGGCTGGCCTCCCCCACCCTCTCCGTGGGCTTGCACCTGACCCTAAACGCCGGCCAGCCGCTGAGCGCTGCCTCGGCCGTATCCTCACTAGTAAATGCTGAAAGTCAGTTCTATACCTCCAGCCAGCTGTGGCAGCGCTGCCTGCGCGGGCAGGTGCGGCGCGATGAGCTGAAAACCGAAGTAGCCGCCCAGCTACGCCGCCTCACGGCCGCCGGCCTGCCGCCCAGCCACGCCGACAGCCACCAGCACTTGCACCAGTATCCGCTGCTGGGGCCGGCGCTGCTGGGTATTTTGCGCGAGCTGGGCGTGGGCCGGGTGCGCCGCCTCACGGCCGCCGGCCGCCGCGACGGCCGCGGGCTGGTGCTGCAAGCCTTTGCCCGCAGCAGCCGCCACGCCCTGCGCGGCTTCGCCACGCCGGGGGCATTGGTATCCACGTTTTCGACGGAGGCAGCCAGCGCCGCGGGCTTTCGGCGCGGCGTGGCAGCTGCTTTTCAACACGCTGATTTAGTGGAGTTTATGAGCCACCCCGGTTTGAGTGAGCGGCCGGGCTCGCCGCTGATGCGGGTGCCGGAGTATGCGTTTTGGCGCGGCGGCGCGGCCAGGGAAATACTGCGCGAGCTGGGCGGCGAAGTGGTGAGCTACGCCAATGTGCGGTAAGCTTTAGCTTGCCGTGACGTGACTTACCGGTTTAGCAACGCTACCAACATCACGGCAAGCTAAAGCTTACCGCACACTGCGCTTTACCTTCACCAGCGCCCCCACCAGCGACACCAGCGCCGTAATCACGTAAAACAGCACGCTCACGCTCACCGCCACCGGCACGCTGAGGGCAAAGAGCTTGGCCCCGTATAAAAACGTAAGCTCCCTGGCTCCCAGGCCACCCACCGTGAGGGGCAGCACCGCCGCAATGCTCGACGCCAGAAACACCAGCAGGTAGGGCAGCACCGGCCCCTGGGCCGCGCCCAGCGCCGCCAGCAGCGCCCAGGCGCACAGCACCTGCGCGCCCTGCACCCCCAGTGCCTGCCACGAAGTGCGCCCAAACGCCCGTCCAAACTCGCCAAACAGCCCGCGGCCCAGCCCATAGCTTAGGCCCAGGCCCAGCGGCACCAGCGCCAGCGGCACCGCCCGCCACCAGGGGGGTAGGGCCAGCGCGCCGGCCGGGCGCAGCTCGGCGGCGGGCACCACGGCCAGCAGCCCCAGCAGCAACACCAGCAGGGCCACCATGCCAC
>CAXTFI010000335.1:0-3955 GCA_964243255.1 uncultured Hymenobacter sp. | reverse complement strand
TCATCTGGTCGAGGGTGATGGGCAGGGTCGTTTCGTGGCCCGCCATCACGTTGGAAGCCGAGTCGCCCACCAGCAGCACGTCGACCCCGGCGCCGTCCAGAATCTGGGCCATCGAGAAGTCGTAGGCCGTGAGCATGGAGATTTTCTCGCCCCGCTGCTTCATGGCCAGCATCTGGTGGGTGGTCACTAATTTGACTTCTTTGTACTGAGACATGAGGGGCGGGTAAGAGGATTTGGGGCCGCAAAGCTGGCGACAATTTTGGAAAAATGCGGAAATCGGGAACGTCAACTTCTTAATCGGCGTACTTATAAGCGATGGCTAAGAAGTTGGCCCCTGGTTGCAATCTTCACTTCCTGCTATTAATGAAGCTTTTAACTCCCTGGTTGGCGAGCTTAACGCTGCTGGCGGCCCCCGCGGCGGCCCAAACCACCGCCGAGCTGCACGGCCACCTCACCAACACCGGAACCGAGAAACTGCTGCTCCGGTGGTGGAGCCAACCCCTGGCTACCCACGAGCAGCAGCGCGCCGTGCACGTAGCGCCCAACGGCGACTTTACCATGCAGGTGCCCCTGACGCAGCCCACGCTGGCCCAGCTCAGCTACGGCGACGAGGAGCTAACGGTGTTCCTGGAGCCGGGCGACGTGCTGGCGCTGCACGCCGACGCCCCGGAGCTCACTACCACGGTCAGGTTTGAGTCGGGCGATGGGGCGGCGCACCGGCCCGCGGCCGCGGCCAACAACTACTTGCAAGAGTTCAGCCAGCACTTTGGGAGCAACGACGCTTTTCAGGTGCTGCCCGATAACATCTCGCTGCTGGAAAAGGGCTTTTTGACGTTTCTGGATTTTCGGCGCGACCACGAGCAGACGTTGTTGAAGCAGGCCGGCCGCCGGGGCAATTTTACGTCGGCTTTTCAGGCCTATGCCGAGGCCGACATTGCCTACACCTACGCCGAGGACCGCCTCACCTACGCCGACCTGCGCGAGCAAACCGTGGCCGGCCAGCCGCGCCTGGAGCTATCGGCCACGTACTACGATTTTTTGCAGGAGCCCGGCCTGCTGCCCGGCAATGAGCTGGCCGTGCCCAGCCCGCACTACCAGGACTTTTTGCTTGATTACGTACACTACAAGGCGCGCACCACGGGCCACCCGACCAGCAGCCCCGACTATTTTCCGACGTGCTACCAGCTGGCCGACAAGCTGTTGAGCGCGCAGGCGCGGCCCGTGGTGCTGGGTCGCATTGTGCTCGAAACCATCCGGCAGGGCCACGTGGCCCACGCCCAGGCCATGCTAGCGAGCTACGAAGCTTCGGGCCGGGCCCCGGCGGGCTGGGTGGCCCAGCTGCAAACCGATTTGGCTGACCACCAGTCGTTTGCCATTGGCAGCGTAGCTCCCCCCATTGCCATGCGCACCGTAGATGGCCGCCACCTGTCGCTGGCCGACTACCGCGGCAAGCTGGTATACGTCATGTTTTGGGATAGCCGCTACCCGGCAGGCCAGCGCGAGATACCTTATTTAAAGGAAGTAACCACTGCCCTGGAAGGGAAGCCGGTGGTAATCCTGATGGTGGCCCTGGATGAGTCGCTCACGCACTGGCAGCAAACGGTGGCCTGCGCCAGCCCCGCCCTCACCGGCGTGCAGGTGAGCGTGCCGGCCAGCCGCCGCGAGGCCCTGCGCCAAGCTTACAGCATCGAGCGCCTGCCCAGCCCCGTGCTCATCGCCGAAGACGGCACCCTCCTCGACCTGCACCCGCGTAGCCTCAGCAGCCGCGCTTTGCAAGACGATTTGAAAGCGGCCGTGGGCCGCGGGGCCGCGTACCGTGCCGTGGTGCTTAATAATCTGTAAGAGAGCAAGTTAGATTAATATAAACAATAAAACGCGTTATCTTGCTGAATATCAGCAAGATAACGCGTTTTATTGTTTAGGGCTGCAAGAAACTAATCACCAGCTACTACCGGGGCACGCGCAGGGTTTCGCCCACGCGCAGGGTGGGGGCAGGGCGCTCATTATGAGCCAGTAGGGCCGCTACGGTGCAGTTGTAGCGCCGCGAAATGCTGTAAAACGTATCGCCGGTAGCTACCGTGTACATGCCACTGCCACTAGCATCGGCCAGCACGGGCTCGGGGGCGGGGGGGCTAAGGTGGAGCGCCTGGCCCGCCCGCAGGGGCGCCGCGGGCGAGATGTTGTTCCAAGCCGCTAGCTCGGCGGGCCGCACGCCCACGCGGCGGGCCAGCGCGTACAGAGTTTCGCCGGGTGCTACTAAGTAGGGGTGACTGAAATTCGTGACTGGGCGCGTGGGGGCAGCAGTAGCCACTGGCACAATCGGCCGCACGGGCACGGGGGCCACCACCACGGGGCGAGGCGGCGCGGGCGCTACCTCCGTAGCCACGGCCGGGCGCGGCGCGGGCAGCGGCTGCACCGGCGGGCCCGGCACCTCCGTCGGCAGGTCGTTGATGGAAGCCAGCTCTTCGCTATCATCCGGCGCGGGCGCGGGCGCTGGGGTTGGTGGGGTAGGAGCTGGGGCCAGCACTACCGCCGGCCGCCCGGCCACCGGGCGGCTACTGGGTACCGTTTGGTATTCGGCCGCAATATTGTGGGGGCGGATGTGGCTGAGCCACAGCACCAGGCCGGGCCGCACGGCCTCCTCGTCGGGCAGGTGGTTGTAGAGGCGCAGGGCGCGGCGCAGCACGCCGTAGTGCTGGGCCACGGCGGCCAGCGTTTGGCCGGGGGCCACTACGTGGTAGTCTTCGTCGGCCGCTTCTTTCTTGCGCTGAAAAAAGTAGGGCTCGTTGGGGGTAAGTGGCTCGTCAGCAGCCAGCTCATTTACTTTCAAAAAGAAGCCCAGGCTGGCCCCGCCGCGCGCGGCCAGGGCGGCCGGGGTTTCGCCGGGCTGAGCCAGCAGGGCCCGGATGCCGTTGATGCGCAGGTAGCTGGGCGCCGGCAGCGCCGCGGCCGGAATAACCAGGGGCGGCGTGGCCGCCAGCGGCGGCGCCCCGGCCAGCGGCACCAGCAGGGTATACGCGCGGCCGTCCTGGGGCACGGTGCGGGCCAGCAGCCAGGGGTTGAGCTGGGCCACGGCGGCGGGGTCGGCGGCGAAGGCGGCGGCTTGCTGGGCCAGGCTTTGGCCGGGGGCGGCGGGCACCTCGCGCCAGGGCACGAAGGGCACGGTGTGCTGGGCGCAGGCGGGCTCAAAAACCAGCTTCTGGGCCACAAAATCAAGCAGATACTGGTTGGTGCGGCCGGTAAAGGCCATCTGGGTAGCGTCGGCGTCGCCGGGCTGGGTATAGGCGCGCACGCCGCCGAGGCCGGTTTGGTAGCTGAGCAGCGCGTTGGCCCAGTTGTGCAGCGTGGCGTTGTTGCGGGTGAGGTAGCGGGCGGCGGCGCGGGTACTGGCCGTGAGGTGGCGGCGCTCGTCGATGCTGCCGTTCACGGTAAGCCCCAGGCTAAGGGCGGTTTCGCGCTTAAGCTGCCAGTAGCCTACGGCTCCGTGCGGGCTCTCGGCGTTGCCCTGCAGGGCGCTTTCCTGCAGCACCAGGTACCGAAAATCGGCCGGTACGCCTTCCTCGGCCAGCACCTGGTCGATGAGCGGAAAGGCGGCTTCGGCCAGCGCCACCCGCGCCTCAAACGAAGCCGGGTGGCGGCACAGGCTGTTCACCTTGGCCTGCACCAGCTGGCGGGCCGCGGCGTCGAGCGTCAGGTGCAGGCCCGCCACCTCCAGGGTAGCCGGCACGGTGGGCGGAGCCACGGCCAGCGCCGGGCGGCTGGCCAGCCCCAGCAGCAAAGCCGGGAAAAGTCTTTTCATAACAGCGTGTTAGTCAACAGTTCGCCTCATCTACCGTCGGCAAGTTAAGCAGGAAAGCCGCACGGTAGGGTACGGCCGCGGCTCCGCTGCTACCCGCCGGGTGGGCCGCCAAAGCCCCCGCCGGGGGGCGGGCCGCCCTGCCCACCGCCGCCGGGC
>CAXTFI010000334.1:0-3959 GCA_964243255.1 uncultured Hymenobacter sp. | reverse complement strand
GGCCTGGGCATCGGCATCGACCGCCTGAGCATGATTATGACCAACTCGCACTCCATCCAGGATGTGCTGTTTTTCCCACAGATGCGCCCCGAAGGCACTAACTAGCTGGCTATCAGCTATTTATATAAACAAACACTTATAAAAAATGCCCGCTGCCAATAACTGGTAGCGGGCATTTTTACGAACAGCCTATGGCAAAGCCGCCTTGATACTAGAAGTGTGCGATGGACCGTCTGATTTTACGACCAGCATGTTTAACCAACACTGGCAGAAGCTCCTACGACCGGCAATTTTACTACTATCACAGCAGGCTTCGATTAAACCGTTTGTAGGGAGTTTTACGTGAGCGTTCTAAAATAGGTTGTGAGGCGGGCAAAAATTCTGCGTTTTTGCCGGTTGCTTACATGGCCCGGTGGCGGCCTTCGCCGGCATCGCCATCGTAGTCGAGGTTATCGCGGGAGTCGTAGTCGTTATCGCCGGCCACCGAGTGGTGGTTGCCAGCGCCGGCGGGCGTGGCCAGGTCGCCCGGCTCGGCAGCGGCACCGGGCTGGCTCATGGAATCAAACAAAGCATCGGCAGTTTGGCGGTCTTCGCTCACGGCCGCCTCGGGGTTGGCCTGGGACTGATTTTGCAGCTTGGCCAGGGCGTCCTGGGCGAGCTTGCCGAGGTTGCCGCCCCACTTGCGGGCCGACTCGCGCAGGCCGGCGCGGGCTTCGTCGCCGGTTTCGGGGGCTAGTAGCAGGCCGGCTACAATGCCCGCGGTGGCACCAGCCAGCAGCGAGACAATGACTTTTCCGTTATCGTTGGGCATGAGTGAAAAAGGTGATTAGTGAAAATATTGGTGAAAATAAGGTGAGCACACTAGCAGCCCAAACTTGCCTAAGCTACGCGGGACTGCCCTTGGTGGTTAGCCTGCGGCACAAAAAAGCCCCGCGCCTTCCAGCGCGGGGTTGTATATTTTATTGGCCGAAGCCAGGCGATGTGCTAGCTTATTTGGCAGCGTCAGCGCCTTTGTTAGCGGCATCTTTAGCAGCATCGGCGCCTTTGTCAACTGCATTTTTGGCGGCATCAGCGCCTTTATCAACGGCACCTTTGGCTTTGGCGGCTGCGTCGTCGCCTTTGCCTACCAAGTCGTTGATGATTTTGGTGATTTCCGACTTGCCTTTGCCCAGCTTGTCTTGCAGCTTGCCAATCAGCTCGTCGCCTTTGCCTTCGGCAAAGGTCAGGTCCTCATCGGTGAGCTGCGCGTACTGCTGCTTCAGCTTGCCCTTAATTTCGTCCCAGTTGCCCGCAATGTTGAGGCTGCCCCCGGCACCCAGGATACCCAAATCTTCCAACTTGTCGGACAGGCCTTTAAATTTCGTTTCGAGGTCGGCGCTATACTTGTTGAACTGGTCGCTCAGCTGGCCACCGTAGCCTTTGGCCGAGTCTTTCCAGTTTTCGAGCGTAGCCGAGCCCTTATCGGGAGCCAGCAAGATGCCAGCAATGATGCCTGCGCCAGCGCCAGCTAGTGCGGCCAAGAGAATTTTGCCTGCGTTGTTATCTTCTTCGCGGTATGACATGAGAAGGAATAGAAAAATGGTAAGGTGAGGAAGCCGGGGCCGGCACGGTAAGTGGCCGTCAGCCCGGTATTGGCAGCTATACGAAGGCCGGGCCGAGGAGTTGGGCTGCGCTTAAAATTTAGTGGGCTAACCCTAACGGGTGGGTTTCCATTGGCCGTCCGCCTTGCGTACAAGGCGTATGCGCCCGCTCCTTACGTGTTTGCTCCTCGTTGCCGCGCCAATGGCTGGCAGCAGCTGCCAGCCCCGGCTTGCCCGCCAGGCACCGCCCGCCGCCGACTGCCTCGACCCCAGCCGCGTTAATCCCCAGGGTGTTTGCACCATGGACTACGACCCCGTGTGCGGCTGCAACGGCCTCACCTACGCCAATGCCTGCACGGCCGGCAACGCAGGTGTACGCAGCTTTCGGCCGGGCCCCTGCCCCGGCCGGCCGTAGTTTTGCCCTCTTTTAAACTTACTTCCAGCTGTTATGTCGGCCGATAAAAAGTATTTCCGCAACCCGCAGCCCTTCCGCGTGCCCACCACCGATGGCAAGCTCATTGAAGAGCACGTGGGCCTGGCCAGCACCCACACGGCCGAGTATAGCGTGGCCCACATGGTGGCCCCACCGCAGTGGAGCGAGCCGCACCAACGCCCTGAATTTGATGAGGTTACCATTGTGGTGCGCGGCCGCAAGCGCTTCGAAATCGACGGCGACGTGGTGGAGCTGCACGCCGGCGAGTCGCTGCTGATTCGGGCCGGGGCACGGGTGCGCTACTCCAACCCTTTTGACGCGGAATGCGAGTACTGGTCGGTGTGCGTGCCGGCTTTCAACCCGGCCACCGTGCACCGGGAAGCATAAGCCGCCCCTTACGCCCATGACTACGACCCTCGCCTCCTACGCTTTTCTCAACCTGCTGCTGCACAGTGGCGGCCAGCGCCCCGTGCTCGAAACCGAGTGGCTGGGCTTTGCTGGCAGCCACGACTTTCGGCTGGCCCTCACGGAGGCCCTGCGCCTGGCGCGGCTGCACCACGTGGCGGGCTGGGTAGCCGACGACCGCCGCCTGGGGGCCGTGCGCCCCAAAGACCTGGCGTGGACGCACACCCAGGTGCTGGTGCCGCTTGGCGAGCTGGGGGTGGTGCGCTTTGCACACCTCGAATCGGAGGAAGTACTTAACCGAATGATTATCAATGGCATGTACCAGGCTGCCTCGCCCGACCTAAGCTACGAGCTGCGGCACTTCACGTCGTTGCCCGAGGCGCGGGCCTGGGCGGCGGGCTGGTTTTTGGCCAGTTAGCCAGTTGTTTTTTAGCGCTCTTTCCGCAGGGTAAAAGCCGAATCTAAATCGCCAAAAGCCAGGTCGCCGCTACCGATGCCTAGTATTTCGCTGCGGCAGGCGTACACTCCCAGGCCGTGCTCGGTGTCCCAGTCGCAGCTCAGGGCCAGGCCAATGTGCGCCACGCCGTCGGTATGCGCCTCCTTAATATACACGTGGTGCAGCTCCAGGAGCCCACACAACTCTTCGGGCGCGCGCAGCTTGAAGGGCATACTGTGGCGGTTCGGGTCGGCCTCGTCGTGGTCATAAGTAAGCAAAATATCCCACCAGTGCTGGCTAAACTTGGCCAGCGTGGCCGCGAGCAGCTCGCCCTCATGCGCGAGCAGCCATTGGTAAGCCCGCACCTGCTCGGGGCGGGGCGGCAGTTGCGGGTCCTCGTTCGGGGCCTCAACAGTCAGCTCAAGCGGGTCGTCGGTTTGGGCGTAGATAAAGCGCTCCTGGCCGGCGCGCTTTTCGCGCTTGCGTCGCCGGGTATTGGTAGCCGCCCTAATGGCTTTCCAGGCCCCCCGGCCCCGGTTGAAGGCCTCCCACTCGGGCAGCTCGATGGTGCCTTGCCACTGATATTCGGCCCATAGCAGGGTAGGGATACTGCCCGAGCTGGCAGCGGGCGTAGGGGGTGCAGTTGACATAAGGCTGGCCGGTAGCGGCGGGCAATAAGCTGGGCGGAGAGGCAGCAAAGTACACCGGTGGCCGGCTTGCTCAATTAATGCCGACCTTCGGCCACTCATTTCCCTTTTTCGTTGTTACCCCAGCAACGAAAATTACTCCCCGTCTTTTGTCGACCAATATTATCCTCCCCCACGCCGAGCCCTACGCCATTGAGAAGGAGCTGCGCCGCGTGCAAGCCCTACTAAAGCTAGAGCAACAAGAAGATTTAGAGCAGTTTAAGCTCAAAAATGCCAAGGCCAGCATCCAGGAGCGCCAGCAGCGCGGGCTCACCTGGTACCCCGTCACGATTACCAAGGAAGACGTGGGCTTTGGCGGCAAGGTCGTTATTGAGCTGGAGCGGCCCGCCGGGCAGCAGGGCCTGCACCTGTTTCAGGTGGGCAAAAACGCCTCGCTGTTTGGCAACGTGCCCGGCCGC
>CAXTFI010000333.1:0-4088 GCA_964243255.1 uncultured Hymenobacter sp. | reverse complement strand
TGCTCATCAACATCGACAGCCACTACTTCCTCGAAGGCGTGCAGCAGCTGGAGCTACCCGGCAACGACATGAGCAACAACATGATAACCGCCGAGTCGCTGCGCCTCTTCGTAGAAAGCGCCATGATTGCGGCCGTCAACAACGACCTCATTGCCCCGCCGCTGCCCGAGATTCAGCGCATCAGCGTTAAGCAAAAGCTCGAAAACCAGCAGGTAAGCCGCGGCAGCAAAGTAGGCTTCAGCTTTTCCAATCAGCAGCAATAGGAAGCAGTTGGCCGGCCGGCCGGGGGCAGGACCAAGCTGACAAGTTGGTAGGGCGGCGCGATACCCCGCAACGTGGGGTAGCTAGCGCGGTTTCGTATTCAGTGGCCGGTTCTTAAAGGAATTGAAAATGAAGTCACGTCAGCACCTCTACCTCGGCCTTATCATAAAGGGCCAGCCAGTCGCGGCGCAGAATAGCATATAAGTATTCGTCCTCAAACTGCCCCTGCTCATCCACGCCCGACTCGCGCATGATGCCTTCAAACTGCAGACCCCGCGTTTTCTCCAACGAGCGCTTGGAAGACAAATTGGACACCCGGCAGCCGGTCGCCACCCGGTTGAGCCCCAGCAGCTCAAAGGCCAGGTAAAACAGCTGGGGCTTGGAGCCCGGCGTGACGCCCCGCCCGCGCATGTGCTCAAACACGTCGGCCCCGGTCGAGCCGGCGCGCTCGTCCCAGCTATCGACGGTGAGCAAGGTCATGCCAGCTAACTCGCCGCCCAGCAGCGAGTAAAAGCCGAAATTGGTGCGCTGGCCGCCCTCGTAGCGCGGCAGGTAGCTGCGAAAAAGCTCGGCCAGCATCTCTTGCGAGTCGGGAAAGCCTTGGAACAAGGTGCTCACCTCGGCCAGGTTTTCTTCGCTGATGAGGTGCAGGGTGATGGCCCCCGCACGCAAAGCTTTAAACATGAGTGACAAGCAGTTAGCGGTTATATAATGACCACTAAAAGATACGCCGTTTACTCGTTATAGCCCACTTTCTGGCGCACCTTGGCCAGCACGCCCGCGCCGTATTCCTGCGCCCGCTGGGCCCCGATGGCTAGCTGCGCATCAAGCTCGGGCAGGTTGTTCAGATAGAAATTGAATTGCTCGCGCTCGGTAGCGAAGCGCTGCAAAATCAGCTCGTACAGCGCCTGTTTGGCGTGGCCGTAGCCGTAGCCGCCGGCCTCGTAGCGCTGGCGCAGGTCGGCAGTTTCGGCGGGCGTGGCCAGCAGCGAATACAGCTTAAACGTGACGTCGGTAGCGGGATTCTTAGGCGCTTCCAGCGGCGTGCTGTCCGAGATGATGGTGCGGATGGTTTTCAGCAGCTCCTTCTCGGGCGCAAACACGTCGATGATATTGCCGTAGCTTTTGCTCATCTTCTGGCCATCGGTGCCGGGAATGGTCATCAGCTCGGCATCGACGCGGGCCTGGGGCAGCACCAGCGTGTCGCCGTAGCGATTGTTGAAGGCCTGGGCAATGTCGCGGGCTATTTCGAGGTGCTGCACCTGGTCTTTGCCCACCGGCACCACGTCGGCGTCGTAGAGCAGGATATCAGCCGCCATCAGCACCGGATACGTGAAAACGCCGGCGTTCACATCCGACAGCCGGTCCGACTTATCCTTGAAGCTGTGCGCGTTGGCCAGCATCGGGTAGGGCGCGAAGCACGACAGGTACCACGTCAGCTCAGTCACCTGCGGCACGTCAGACTGCCGGTAAAACAGGTTTTTGGCGGTGTCGAAGCCGCAGGCCAGCCACGCGGCGGCCACGGCGTAGGTATTGGCGCGCAGCAGCGCCGGGTCGCGCACAGTGGTGAGCGAGTGCAGGTCGGCAATGAAATACAGCGAGTCGTTGGCCGGGTTTTTCGACAGCTCGATGGCGGGCAGAATGGCCCCGAGCAGGTTGCCGAGGTGCGGCCGGCCGGTGCTTTGGATGCCGGTGAGAATACGGGACATATAGGGTAGTGGGTAGGGTATAGCCCTCAAAAAAAGCTTAATAAGCAAGTAATTGCTAGGGCTTTACGAAGGGTTGCCCGGAGTTGAGCGCGTGAAAAAAAGCGGGTAGCATCACCTCAAAAATTGGCCCGTTAGCCAGCAAGGCCAGTAAATCGGGCCGGCCGGTGGCATAGGGCTGCAGCGCGGCGCGCAGCTTCTGGCCTTTGTTGAGCCACGAATAGCTGGGCAGGCTCACGGCGGTATCCGCGTTGGCAGTTTTTACCAGGTACACGGCCACCGCGCTGCCGCTCGTTAGCTCGCCGTTGACGCCGTGCGCCTGGGCATTGGCCGACTCGTAGCGCAGCAGCGACACCCGGCCGCTATCGAGCACCTCAACCAGCGTGCTGGGCATTTGCACGTACTTCACGCCGGCCGGGATAGTGAAGCCCTGGGCCGGAATAAAATACTGTTTATCAGCAACTTTGGCGTAGGTGATGGCACTGGCGGCGATGTGCGTAATCTTCTTGCCGGTTTTCACCCGCAGCTCGGGGCCATTTACCAGCAGGTTGCCCGCGTACTGCTGCGGATTATTCACCAGGCGGTAAACGCCCGGCGCGTACTGCGCCCTGCTCAGGCTAGGGAGTAGCAGCCCCACGGCGAGCAAGGCGGCACGAAATAAATAGCTCATCTTACAACTAATTGGTTGTTAAACACTTGCGTCGGCTAACGCTTCTTCTTGCAGCTCCGCCGTTTCGGCCGGGCCGAGGTAGCGGTCAATGGCGTAGTGCGCCAAATACAGCACCGGCGTGAGCACAAGGGCGGCGGCGAATTTATACCAGTAGTTAAACTTAGCCACCGCAATAACCTGCGTCATCGACCAGTTGCCAAACAAGTGAAACGCCACGTAGAGCACCACGAAGCTGTCGACGAGCTGCGAGATGAGCGTGGAGCCCGTGGCCCGCAACCAGATAAAGCGACTCCCTGTGACGCGCCGAAACAGCTGAAACACGCTGGCATCCAGCACCTGCCCAATCACGAAGGCCACCAGTGAGCCAATGATAATGCCCAGCCCCTGCCGGAAAATACTCTGGTAAGCAAACTCAATATCAAACGGCCGGCCCTGCGCGTCGGTCTTGTTCAAATCGAGCCAGAAGCCGGCCGGCACCAGCTTGGTCGTGCCCAAAATGACCAAAAACGCGTACAGAATAAGCCCCACCGTGAGAAACGTGATGCGCAGCACGCCCTTGCGCCCAAAGTACTCGTTGATGATGTCGGTAGAGATAAAGACCACCGGCCACACCAGCACGCCCGCCGTGAGGTCGCCGGTGAGGCCAAAGGTCTTCTCAACCGAAAATATCTTGACGCCGATAATCTCGGCCAGCAGCGCATTTACCAAAAAAATGCCGCTGAGCACCAGGTAAAGCTGCTGTTTTTTGTGGGCGTAGGTGGTAGAAGTAGGCATAAAAGTAACGTCATGCAGACCGCAGGGAAGCATCTCGCATGCAGTACTAACTCAGGTCGTTCAAATAATTGCGAGCGAGATGCTTCCCTGCGGTCTGCATGACATTCTTCTACTTATTGAACAGATTAATTATTGTTACACGCTCACCAGCAGGCCCTCAGTAGCCAACTCGGTCCAGGCAAACACGGACTGGGCCTCTTGTAGGTGCCAGGCCAACTCCTTGTAACGCGACGAAAAGTGCCCGATGAGCAGGCGGTGCACATCGGCGGCGCGGGCCAGCTCGGCGGCCTGCCGGGCGGTGCTGTGGTGGGTGGCGGCGGCCCGCTCGCGCAGGTCGTGCAAGAAGGTAGCCTCGTGGTAGAGCAGGTCGACCCCGCGCACCAGCTCGGCCAGCGCGGGCGTGTAAAGCGTGTCGGAACAGAAGGCGTAGCGGCGCGGCCGGGCGGCGGGCACCGACACGTCGGCGTGGGCCAGGGCGGGGCGGCCGGTGGCCTCGTCGGCGGGCAGGTCGTGGCCCTGCGCCAGCTGGCTTAGCTCGGTAGGAGAGAGGCCGGTCGGCAGCAACTCCTTCACCAGGTTGGCGCGGCGCGGCTGCTCCTCAAACAGGTAGCCGCTGCACGGAATGCGGTGGCGCATGGGCAGCGACCACACCCGCACCAGGGCATCGGCATACACTA
>CAXTFI010000332.1:0-4098 GCA_964243255.1 uncultured Hymenobacter sp. | reverse complement strand
CCGCCACGCTGCGCCTGCGCGAGTTCGACCACTACTTCGATGAGCTGCTGCGCACCTCCGCCGCCAGCAGCATCCCCAACGGCCAGGTGCGCCGCGAGCTACTGGCCGTCCTCATCCGCTACTACCAGCTCCACGTCGAAGGCCTGGGCCCCATCAACTCCCTCGAAATCCTGAGCGAAGTGCTGGGCGGGTGATTTCAGTCATCAGTTATCAGTTGTTCAATGACTTATGTAACCCATTGAACAACTGATAACTGATGACTGATAACTGAAATCACTTAACCCCAGTCAGCTCCACGTCAAACCGCAGTACGGCGTTGGGCGGAATGTCGCCGCCTGCGCCGCGCTCGCCGTAGCCCAGCGGGGAGGGGATGAGCAGCATCGCCTTGCTGCCCTTGGGGAGCACCGCAATGCCCTGGTCCCAGCCCTTAATCACCTGGCCCTGGCCCAGTACGAAGTCAAACGGCGTGTCGCCATGCTTGGCCGTCGAGTCAAATTCCTTGCCCGTGGCCAGCACGGTGCCCCGGTACTTCACGCTCACGGTCTGGCCCTTTTTGGGCAGCACGCCCTTGCCGGGCGTCGTGATAACGTACCAGGTGCCGCCCACCGTCTTTTTGGCCTTGGTGGTCAGCTTATTCTTTTTGATATACGCCTGAATGAGGGCGTCGTCCTTCACCACCTGCTTGGCGGCGCGGGCCTTTAGTTGGCGCTGCTGCTCGTCGAGCATGGCCTTTTGGCGGGCCTCCATCTGCTCGGGGGTGAGCAATTGCTTGGCCACTACCGTGAGGCGCAGCGCGTTACCTGAGCGCTTGATGAACGGCGGCACCGGCTGCCGCAGCGACTTGGCAAAGGCCGTGTCGGCGTTGAAGCGGAACAGGGCGCTGTCGCCGGGCAGCAGCAGGCTCATGGCCTCCTCAATGCTGCCGGTGGGCAGCTTAGGACCCAGCACCACGGGCAGCGGCTCCGGGCGCAGCTGGCGCGAGTCCATCAGCAGCGAATCGCGGTCGGTGCGGTACTGAATAAAGATGAGCAGCACCTGGCCCACGCGGCTGCTGTACGCCGCATCGCCGGCCACCGCCAGCGGCCGGGGCGCGTAGTGGCCCGCCGCATCGCGCCGAAACAGCTGGTACTCGGTGCCGCTGGCCGTGCGCTGGTAGCCCGCCGCCGGGGCCAGTGCCTGCGCCCGCAGGCCAGCGGGGCTACCGATAATGGCTAGTAGAAATACAATTTTAAGTAACCGATTCATAATGTGATGATTAGGCGATGTAACGCGTGTAGGGGAAGCTTTAGCCTGCCGGTAGGTGGCTTGTAAAATGCTGTTTAGCAATCAAATACAAAAGGCCTGGTGCTGGCAAGCTAAAGCTTACCCTACATTTCACTTATAAGCTTATAGGACTTACGCAGTCGGGTCGTTCTAACGCGCGCCTCACCCCCTAACCCCCTCTCCGAAAAGGAGAGGGGGGACTAGTGTTAGCCTTAGCATCTAATATAAATTGTTAATTTTCAGTGCTATAAGTTAAAGGCTAGCTCCCCCTCTCCTTTTCGGAGAGGGGGCCGGGGGGTGAGGCGCGCGTTAGAACGACCCGACTGCGTAAGTCCTATCTTATAAACAAAGCCGCCACGCCGGGGTGGCGTGGCGGCGTAGGGTAAATGGGGCAAGTCAGCTTAGCGGCCGGCCGGCGCCATGGCGGCAGGGCCAGCGGGGGCATCGGCCACGTTGGTCAGCTCGATGTCGAAGCGCAGGGGCGAGTTGGCGGGGATGGCGGGCGGCGAGCCTTGCTTGCCATACGCCAGCGACGACGGGATGAGGATGGTCGCCTTGCTGCCCTTGCTGAGCTGCTGCAAAGCATCATCCCAGCCCGGAATCACCTGGCCGCGGCCCACCGCAAACGAGAAGGGCTGGCCGGGGTGCTTGGCCGAAGCGTCGAACTCCTTGCCGTCGAGCAGGGTGCCGCGGTACTGCACCGTCACCATCTGGCCGGGCTTGGCGTTGCCGCCGGTGCCGGGCTGCGTCACGATAACGTACACGCCGCTCGGGGTTTTCTTGAAGTTGGTGAGGTTATTTTTCTTCACGTACTCCTGCAGCGTCGCGTCGTCGGCCTTGTCCTGGGTGGCGGCGTAGGTACGCATCTGGCGCTGCTGCTCGGCCATCATCTTCTGCTGGTCGGCCATGGCCTCAGCCATCGCGGCCTGGCGGTCTTGCAGGGCCACGGCTTTCACTGTGAGAATGATGTAGTTGCCTTTTTTCTTCAGGTTGGCCGGGGCCAGCTGGTGGGCGTTGCGCTGGTACAGCGTGTCGGCGTTGAAGCGGAACACGCCGCTGTCGCCGGGCTGCAGCAAGGCAAATGCCTCGGGCTCAGCACCCATCTGCTTGGCTGCCAGGGCCTCCAGCGGAATGCGCACCGGAATGCCAAACTGGCGCTCCCGCGATTTCATCATCACCGAGTCGCCGGCCGTGCGGTACTCAATGTGGGCCGACATTACCTTGCCCACGCGGTCCTTATAGGTGGCGTCGGTGCCGCCGGCTACCTCGCGGGGCGCGTAGCCGGTGCCATCTTTTTTGAAAATCTTGTACTCGATGCCCGACTTGGTTTTGGCATAATCGCCGCCTTTGTTGCACGAAGACAGGAAAGAAGCTGCACTGAGCACACCGGCCGCCAGGGCCAGCTGCCGGGCCACACCGGGCCGGAGAAAAAGCTGCATTGAAAACAAAAAGTTGGAATTTAAAGACGAAGACGGGTTCAAAGTTAGGCCACGGGCGGCGCAACTGGCACCGGAGCGGCGGCCGTGCTCACGAGCTGCGCCTGGTACTGCGGCAGCAGCCCCAAAAACCGCTCTACGGTAGCGTCCAGCGATTCGGTGCTGATGCCGCCCGAAGCGTTGTGATGCCCACCGCCCTCAAAGTGGTTGCGCGAAAAGTCGCTCACCGAGAAGTCGCCTACCGAGCGGAAAGAAATCTTCACGGCCGAGCCGCGGTCGATGAACACGGCCGCAAACACGATGCCCTCAATGCTGAGCGCATAGTTCACAAGTCCTTCCGTATCACCGGTTTTGCTCTCGTACTGGCGCAGCTCCTCCTTGGTAACGGCGATGTAGGCGGTGTTGAACTCGCGGCGCACCACCAGCTTATCCTTTAGGATGTAGCCCAAAAAGCGCAGCCGGATTTCGGAGTGCGAGTCGTAGATGCGGCGGTGCACCGAGGCCAGGTCGATGCCCGTATTGAGCAGCTCGGCAATGATAAGGTGCACGTTGCGCGAGGTACTGGGGTGCCGAAACGAGCCCGTATCGGTCATAATGCCCGCGTAAAGCGCTTCGCCCATGCCCTTATCAATGAGGTCCTGGTCGCCCAGGGCCCGGATAATCTCAAAGACCAGCTCGGCCGTGGCTGCCGCCTTGGCGTCCGAAAAGCTGACGTCGGCGAAGGCTTCGGGACGCTGGTGGTGGTCGATGAGGATTTTGGTGCCGGGGGCCTGCCGCACGTACTCGCCCAGCTCGTTGATGCGCCCCAGGCAGTTAAAATCCAGGCAAAAAATCAGCTCGGCGCGGTTCACCAGGTCGCGCACCTGGCGGTCGTTGTGGCGCGGCTCGTACACTACTACTTCTTCATTGCCCTGCATCCAGTTGAGGAAAGCAGGGTAGTCGGAGGGTGTAACGACCGTGACGGAGTGCCCTTTCTTTTTCAGATAAGTGGCCCAGGCCAGCGACGAGCCCAGGGCGTCAGCGTCGGGCTTATGGTGGGTAGTGATAAAAATCTGCCGGGGCTGGGCCAGCAGCGCTTGCAACTCGGATACGGAAGGAAACATCGACGACGTAAATAGCCTACGAATGCGAAAAATGCCGCTTGACTCAGGCTGAGCAAACGGGCCGGCAAAGGTCGGCATGAATTGGCTTCCAACAACCAAACCCCGGCCGAAGGTTCGGGCAAGGCGGCTGCCCGTACCTTTGCCGCACCAAGTAACTCTTTTTAATTTTCCCCAACAGAATGGCAACCAATCGCACCTTCACCATGATTAAGCCCGACGCCGTGGCCGAAAACCACATCGGCGGCATCCTGAGCATGATTGAGCAGGGCGGCTTCCGCATCGTGGAGCTTCAAAAA
>CAXTFI010000331.1:0-4100 GCA_964243255.1 uncultured Hymenobacter sp. | reverse complement strand
CGGTTGCGGGCCTTGATGGCCAGCGTATCGGCCAGCAATTGCTCTTGCAGCTCCAAGGTAGGCACGTAGGGCACCTGCCCCAGCTGCTGCACCCGAATACTGCGCTGGCCCGCGGCCACCGGCACGGCAGCCACCAAGGGCAGGCCGGGTAAGGCACCGGGAGCCACGCAGGCCGAATAAATATCCATGGGAAGACGCCGAGCGAATAGAAGCTGGTGCGGTAAAGTTACTTCGCACCAGATGGTTTAGCTTGCGCTGGCAACCCGCCGGCTCACGCACTGGCGGGTCGATAATAGTTTTTATGGATTCGTATTTATCACTAAATCAAGTAGTTATGCCTACTGATGCGCAGGCCCTCGGCCAGGCCGGCGAAGCGGCGGCGGCCAACTTTTACCAGCGGGCGGGCTACGAGGTGCTGGCCCAGGGCTACCGCCACGGCCGGGCCGAAGTAGACCTGATAGTGCGCCAGGGCACAGCCCTACTGGTGTTTGTAGAAGTGAAAACACGCTCGGGCGCGCAGTATGGCCCACCCGAAACCTTCGTTTCGGCCCGCAAAAAGGAGCTGTTTCGGCTGGCGGCCACTCACTTGCAAGAGGAGCTGGACTGGCGCGGCGACATTCGCTTCGACATTCTGGCCATCACCCAGCTCAGCCAGGGCTTTCGGATAGAAGCGTTTGAGGACGCCTTCTATTGAATGAACAGTGAACAATGAGCAGTGCGCAATGAAGATAGGACTTACGCAGTCGGGTCGTTCTAACGCGCGCTTCACCCCCTAACCCCCTCTCCGAAAAGGAGAGGGGGGACTAGTGTTAGCCTTAGCATCTAATATAAATTGTTGATTTTCAGTGCTATAAGTTAAAGGCTAGCTCCCCCTCTCCTTTTCGGAGAGGGGATTAGGGGGTGAGGCGCGCGTTAGAACGACCCGACTGCGTAAGTCCTATCTTCATTGCTCACTGCTCATTGTTCACTCTTAATTGCCCGCAGGGTTCGGCGTGGGCGACACGGCCGGCGGCGTGGCGGCGGGCGGGTGGTAGCCGGGGCGGCGCGGCTGCACCTTGCGCACGGGCGGCCGGGGCGCGGGCACGCCGTGGCTGCCAGGGCGGCGGGCGTCCTTCACGGGCGTAGCGTCGGGGTCGGCGTCGCCGCGCTTGTCGAGGTTTTTTTCCTTGTCGTAGATGACCGAGCCGCCGTGGCTGTACTCACGAATGAGCTCGGGCTCCTCTACTTCGGGCTCGTAGCCGCTTTCGCCGTAGGCGTACACGTAGTGCGGGTACTTTTTGTAGTCGCCGTAGTTCGTCCACTCCCCTACCCGGTGGCCGTTCTCAAACTTGCCGGTCCACTCGCGGCGGCCGTCGTTGCGAAACTTCACATAATCGCCTTCCAGCTTGCCATTTACGTAGGGCACCACCTCCTTGAGCATGGTATTGCCCGCGTCGTAGTAGCTGATGTTGGCGTCGCGCGGGAAGCCCATCTCGTAGTGCGTTTTGGTGAGCAAGGTACCTTTCACGTCAAAACCTTCCCAGCGCAGGTGGCGGGTGCCGTAGGCGAAGTAGCCGGTTTCGAGCACTTGGTTGTTCTTCATTCGCTTATAAAGGCCGTGCAACACCTTGTCGGTGGTGGGGTCCAGCTCGCCGGTGGCTTTATATATCTTGTGCTTTTTGGGGCTGAAGTAGTAGGCCGCCGGCGCCATAGGGTCGGGCTGCTTGAAATTTTTGAGGTAGTAGAACACCTCAATCGTTTGGTTGCGGCCCTTTCCGCCCGACTTGATAAAGCCCTTCTTAGTACGCTCGCCCAGAAACAGCTTCTTCTTGATGGGCTTTTTGCGCTGCGCCGCCTTTTCCTGGTCTTTCGCGGCCTTCTCTTCTTCCTTGGATAGCACGGCTTTGCGGCCGGCAATGCTGAGCTTGGGCGCGCCCTTGCGCGCGGTGGTGGCGAGGGTATCGCCAGGAGCGGCGAGGGCCGTTACGGCCCCATCGCCGGGCCGCGAGTTGAACGACACGGTTTTGCGGGTGCAGGCCACAGCCAGCAGCGCCAGCAAGCTTACCCCCCAAAAGCGAAAGCGTAGCAATAACATGTTCTGACTTTGGTAAACGTTAGTTAGCTGGTTGTCAAACGCACAGCTAGTTGGTTTTGGTGCCCAGCGGTTTTTAATGAGCAGGACGTTCTTCCCTACTCCGTACTCGCTGCTCATGGCTCACTGCTCATTGCAAACGTGTCGCCGGCTACTAACAGGCCCACGCTAAAGCCTTGCCCGCCAATGGGTTGGCCCACGGGCCGGCCGGCGTAGTTGCTGGCCGTGAGGTGGCGGCCGTCTACCAATACCACTACTTCGTCGCCAAATACCTCGGGCAACTGGCCGGGCCGGAAGATGATGCCGGTTTCCTCGCTCAGGCCCAGGCCCAGCAGCGTGGGGTGGGCCAGTATGGCGTGCAGCAGGCGCGGGTAGCGCGCGCGCTCGGCAAAGTGCTGGTCAATCAGCAAGTTAGGCAAAATAGCCAGGGCCGGAATCACCTCGATGCCGCCGGCCAGCAGGCTGCGCCAGCCGCGGCCAGACACCAGCATCTGGCCGCCCAGGGCCGAGGCGCCGGCACTGGTGCCCGCCAGCACAAAGCCCGCCTCGTGCTGGCAGCGCTGGTGCAGCACCCGCAAAAACTCGGTGCCCAGCAGCAGCTCGGTGAGGCGCTCCTGGTCGCCGCCGGTCAAAAACAGCAGCGCGGCCCCGCGCAGGCGGCCGATGGTGGTGGGCGCATCGGCGGGGTGGTGCTCATCAATTTGGAGATGGCCCACGTTGGGGTAACCCAGCTTGGCCAGCACGCGGGCGTAGGCGGCGTGGGTGCGGGCGGGGTCGTGGGTGGTGGCGGCAGTTAGCACCTCAATGGGGGCTGCGCGGGTGGGCAGCAGCCCGGCCAGCAGGGCCAGCGTGGGGTCGTCGTGGCCACCGCCCAGCACCACAATGGTGGCCTGGGGCGAGGCAGGGGCGGCAGACAAAGGGGCAGCGGAAGTCAAATGGACGGACAAAAGCGGATACAAGAACGAAGTACGCCAAAAATGCCGGCCGGGCTGCCTGCGCGGTGCGGATTGGGGGCTGGTTCGGGCGTAATTTTGCCCCACTACCACTTATTGCCTAGCGAAACAACCACCTTTTTCTGCCCTGCCTATGACTGCGCCCGAAACCGTGGACCACATCACGACATTGATTCAGGAGGGCGAGTTTTTCAAGCTGAAAAAGCTGCTGCGCGATTTTCAGCCCAGCGAGCTGGTCACGCTCATCGAGAACGAGGACGAGCGCGAGCAGCTCATCATTTTCCGGCTGCTGCCGCTGGAGCTGGCCACCGAAGTGTTTGAGTACCTCGACCTGGAGGTGCAGCGCCACTTTCTCGAAAACCTGGCCCAGGACAAGATAACCGACATCCTCAACGAGATGTCGCCCGATGACCGCACGGCGCTGCTGGAGTTTTTGCCCGCCAACTTCGTGGCCGAGCTGGTGCAAAACCTCTCGGAGCCCGAGCGCCGCGTGACCCTGCAGCTGCTGGGCTACCCCGAGTACTCGGTGGGCCGCCTGATGACGCCCGACTACATCGCCATCCGGGAGAACTGGACGGTGCAGCAGGTGCTCGACTTCGTGCGCCAGCACGGCGGGCAGTCCGAGACGCTGAACATGCTCTACGTAACCGATGCCAAGGGCAAGCTCATCGACGACATTCGCATTCGGGAGTTTCTGCTGGCCGCGCCCACCACGCGGGTGCGCGATATCATGGACCACCGCTTTGTGCAGCTCACGGCGGCGCAGGACCAGGAGGAAGCCATCGACATTTTCCGGCGCAACGACCGCGTGGCCTTGCCCGTGGTGAGCCCCGACCTGGGCATCTTGCTCGGCATTGTGACGCTCGATGATATCCTGAGCATTCGGGAAGAAGAAGACACCGAGGACATTCAGAAATTTGGGGGCTCCGAGGCGCTCGATGAGCCGTACCTCACCATTCCGCTGCTGCAGCTGGTGCAAAAGCGCGCCGGCTGGCTGGTTATCCTCTTTTTAGGCGAATTACTCACGGCCTCGGCCATGCAGTTTTTTGAGGGCGAGCTGCAAAAGGCCATTGTGC
>CAXTFI010000330.1:0-4112 GCA_964243255.1 uncultured Hymenobacter sp. | reverse complement strand
AACGACTACCCCGGCTTCGTGGCCAACCGCATCCTGATGCCCATGATTAACGAGGCCATTATCAGCCTCTTCGAGGGCGTGGCCGGCGTGGCCGAAATCGACACGGTGATGAAGCTAGGCATGGCCCACCCCATGGGCCCGCTCCAGCTGGCCGATTTTATTGGCCTCGACGTGTGCCTGGCCATCCTGCGGGTGCTGCACGAGGGCCTCGGCAATCCCAAGTACGCCCCCTGCCCGCTGCTGGTAAACATGGTAATGGCCGGCCGCCTGGGCGTGAAATCGGGCGAAGGCTTTTACCAGTACACCGCCGGTTCGAAGGACTTGGTAGTAGCCCCCCGTTTTCAGAAATAAGCGAACGGACGAGCTCCAATTTGCGTTATTACTACACGCTGGCAACGAATCAGCGCAATCAGTTTAATCTGCGCAAATCTGCGATTTATGGAACATGCATTGTTTGGGGCCGGCTGCTTTTGGTGCGTCGAGGCCGTTTTTCAAAATTTGAAAGGTGTGGAGAAAGTGGTATCCGGCTATGCCGGGGGCCGCAATAAAAACCCCACCTACAAGGAAGTATGCAGCGGTATGACTGGCCACGCCGAGGTGATTGACATCACCTTCGACCCGGCCGTGATTAGCTACAAGGAGCTGCTGGAAATCTTCTGGAAAACCCACGACCCGACTACCCTCAACCGCCAGGGCGCCGATACGGGCACGCAGTACCGCTCGGTCATTTTCTACTACAACGACGAGCAGAAACAGCTCGCCGAGGAATACAAGCAGAAGCTCAACGACGGCCACGCCTTCCCGAACCCTATCGTAACGGAAATTACCGCTGCCCCCGAGTTTTACGCCGCCGAGAATTATCACCAGAATTATTTCAACCTGCACGGCCACGAGCCTTACTGCCAGTTTGTGGCCAAGCCCAAAGTGGACAAGGTAAAGGCACTGTTTGGCGAGAAGCTGAAGTCGGTAGCGGCGTAAGTGTCGCTTTTAATTTAGAAATAAAAAAGCCCGCTAATTAGCGGGCTTTTTTAGTATGTACGGTAACAATACAATTACAACTCTGCAACTTGAAAATCGCGGGCAACAACATAGCAAGTTCCAATAAATAAAACACTGAACTGCCCGCGTGGACTCGATTTTTCTTCTAAAGAACCAAAGTATCTTGTTGCCACTCCATGCTGCTCACAAACTGCTACTACAGCTTTTACTATTGAAGAAGGTGCATAGTCTAGCAGAATACCGCTTCCTTGTAATATATTCTGCTGAACTATAGTTACCGCTGCTGCTTTATTGTTGCCATATAAAACCTTACGCCAATCTTGCCAGCCTTGGAACACAGAAATTATTTTCCCTTCAAGGGCTTCTATTAATAACTGAGGATGTTTCGGTTTGGAGTTAATGTAAAGCGTAGTTCTTGGCTCGTTATGAAAAAGCAAAAGCGGGTGAGTTGCATAATGAGTAGGCTCGCCAGAAGCACTCCGTTTCAGCTGGAACTCTGCCTTGTCTTTAAAGGTGACTTTATATTGCTTGCCTTCAACCACTAAGTGCATATAAGTTGTTTGTAACAAAACAATAGTGGCCGTTTTATAAAGAGTAATAAAATCAGCAAAATTCCAGGTGGGGTTCATGATTCAACGCTTTATACTGACACTCCAAAATCACGTAATGCGTCGTTCAGGCTCGTTTTCAAGTCTGTACTCGGCTTGCGCTGACCAATGATGAGCGCACAAGGCACCTGGTACTCGCCGGCCGGAAACTGCTTGGGAATGGTGCCCGGAATGACGACCGAGCGCGGCGGCACGTAGCCGCGGTATTCCTTGGGCTCGGGGCCGGTTACGTCGATAATTTTGGTGCTACCGGTGATGGTGACGCCCGCGCCAATGACGGCTTCTTTGCCAATGCGGCAGCCCTCGACCAGGATGCAGCGCGAGCCGATGAACGCGCCGTCTTCGATGATGACGGGGGCCGCCTGCACGGGCTCCAGCACGCCGCCGAGGCCCACGCCGCCGCTCAGGTGTACGTGCTTGCCCACCTGGGCGCACGAGCCCACGGTGGCCCAGGTGTCGACCATGGTGCCCTCGCCCACGTGGGCGCCGATGTTGGTGTAGCTGGGCATCAGGATAACGCCGGGGGCCAGGAAGGCGCCGTAGCGGGCCACGGCGGGCGGCACCACGCGCACTTTTTGGGCGGCGTAGTCGGTTTTGAGCAGCATTTTGTCGTGGTACTCGAAGGGGCCGACTTCCTGGGTCGCCATCTGGCGGATGGGGAAGTACAGGATAACAGCCTTCTTCACCCACTCGTTGATGGTCCAGTCGCCGCCTTCAGTGGTGGGGGGCTCGGCTACGCGCAGGTGGCCTTTATCAAGGTCTTCAATGACGTGCTCGATGGCGGCTTTAGTTTCGGGCTGGTCGAGCAGGGTGCGGTCATTCCAGGCGTCTTCAATGGCTTCTTGGGCCGCGAAGCGGTCGAGCACGGGGCTGTGGTGAGTTTCCGTATTTTCCATGGGGAAGAGCAGTTTAAAGTGAGTTGCCGGCAAAATTAGCATCTTTGGGGGCAGGTAGGCTAGTCACTTGGCCGCCTTTTCCTTCGCCCAGTCCGCCATGCCGGCCGATTTTCCCCATCCAACCCGGATTTTGCTAGCCTCCGTCCTCAAGCCGGTAGACGATACCCGCATGCGGGGCAAGTTTGCCGAAACGCTGCGCGCCCACCCCGGCTGGCAGGTGTACGTGGCGGGGCGCGCGGACGGCAACCCAGTTGGGATTCCTCCCAAGGTAAACGCGGGGCCGCCAGTGGGTCAGCACCGCATTTTTTGGGGCTCGCGGCTGGGCCTGAGTCGCCTGCTGGCCCAAGGCCGCTACTGGCGCCTGCTGCGCACGCTACGGCCCAGCCTGGTCATTGTACACGCGCCGGAGCTGCTACCGCTCACGCTGCTATGGCGGGCGCTGGGCCAGGGCCGGCAGTTTATTTATGACATTCGGGAAAACTACGCCCTCAATGTGCGCACCCAGCACGTGTACCGCGGCCTGCTCAAGCGTGGCTTGGCGGCGGGCCTGCGCCGGGTTGAGAGCGCGGCGGCGGCGCAAGCCGCGGCCGTGCTGCTGGCCGAAGCCAGCTACGCCACCGAACTGCCCTTTTTAAAGCAGCTGCCCGCCCGCCGGGTGCTGCTGCTCGAAAACAAGTACCAGCCGGCCCCCGGCGAGCAGCTGCCCCGCACGGCCCGCCCGCTGCCCGCGCCTACCGAGCCGCTGCGGCTGCTGTTTTCGGGTACCATTTCGGTGCTCAACGGCGTGTGGGAAGCGATAGCGCTGGCGCGCCACCTGCGTACAATGCGGCCCGGCGGAGCTACGCTAACTATCGTCGGCTTTTGCCAGCAGTCAGGCTTACTGCTTGAAATACAGCAGGTAGTGGCCGCCGAAAGCGCCTGGCTCACGCTCATTGGCGGGGCCACACTAGTGCACCACAGCCGCATTGTGGCCGAAATTGGGCGCAGCCACCTGGGCTTGCTGCCCTACCGGCCGCACCCCAGCACCGCGTACTGCCGGCCTACCAAACTGTTTGAGTACCTGGCGCATGGCCTTCCTATTCTTATTCCGCATAATTTATTGTGGAATAGCGAGTTAACTAAATACACAGCGGGCCTCACGGTGGATTTTACCAAGGCCCCCAGCGCGGCGGCAGTGGTGATGGCGGCCCTGCCACGGGCGCAGTTTTACCCGGCCGGCGTGCCCACCGACGCGGTGTTGTGGGCGGGCGAGGGCAAAAAATTGCGGGTTTTGCTGGAAAGCCTCCTGCCAGTCCCCACCTTTGCGGCCCCTTTCGCGTAGCTAGGCGGGGCATGAGCTGACAACCAGCCAACTTGTTTCCACTACATTTTCTTACTTGCGGGCCAGCTTTCAGCTGGCACTTGCGCTCGCTTCCTTCCCGCCCACCCTCACGCTTTTCCTCTCCATGGCTTCTCCTACCACTTTGCGCCACGCCGAAATTGCCGGCGTGGGCCACTACGTCCCCGACCGCGTTGTTAAAAATGCCGACCTCGAAGAGCTGATGTCGACCACCGATGCCTGGATTCAGGAGCGCACCGGCATTCAGGAGCGGCGCTGGTTTGAGGAAGG
>CAXTFI010000329.1:0-4127 GCA_964243255.1 uncultured Hymenobacter sp. | reverse complement strand
AATCGACGGTGCCCCGAATGCCGGGCACGTAGGCCTCGTCGGAGTGCTGCCAGATAATCCAGCGCCCGGCGGGCAGGGCGGGGCGCGCCACCTCGTAGTGGGCCAGCCACAGCGGGTAGTCGTCGAAGTGCCCGGCCAGGTAGTGGCGGTAAAACGTGTAGTTGGAATACAGGATGGGCCGCACCTGGTAGTGGGCCTCCACGGCCGTGAGCCACTGCCGAATTTCGCGGCGCAGCTCGGCCACATCGTGAAACTTGGGAGCCTCCACGTCGAGCACGGGGGGCAGGTCGCCGGGCCGCAGCGGCACCGTAGCAATAAATAGCGCTGCTTGCTGGCCCCCGTCGCGGTTGGGCTGAAAGTAGTGGTAGGCCCCGCTTAGGATGCCGGCCGCCCGCGCCTCGCGCCAGTTGCGCGCAAAGCGCGCGTCGCGCATGGTGCCGCCTTCACTGGCCTTGATAAACGCAAAGCGTACCCGCTGCTGGGCCACCCGCGGCCAGTCGATGCGGCCCTGGTAGGCCGACACGTCGATGCCGTGCACCGAGTAGCCAGCCAGCAGCGGCGTGCTTTCGTGGCCCGTGAGGTAGCGTGTGGTGAGCGTGGCCCAGGTGCGGCGCGCGTAGCGGTTGAGCTGCCGCTGGTGGCGCAAGTAGTAGATGCTGCCGCCTAGCAGCCCCAGCAGCAGCCCCGCCAGCACCCAGCGCGGCCAGCCCCGGCGCGGGGCCGGGGGCGGCGCGGTGGCCGGAGCAGCAGACGGGGGCAAAACGAGCATGGGCATGGGCAGCAAGCCAAAAATAACGCACGGCTGGCCGCCCCGCGTATGCCGGCCGGGGCCGTAGCTTGCAAGCGTAAAGCCGGGTTGCTTGTTCCCGGTTCCCTTTTTCCTCCTGCTTATGCCCGACGCGCGCGATGCTAACGGCCACTTAATCCGCGAGTTACACGGCGTGACACTGGCCAGTATTTTGGAATACCTGGTGGCGCACTACGGCTTTCCGGCCCTCGATGAGCGGCTGAAGCTGAATTGCTTTGCCGTGAACCCGAGTATAAAATCCAGCCTTACTTTTCTGCGCCGCACCGATTGGGCGCGGGCCAAAGTGGAAGATTTGTATATCCGCCTGCGCACAGCAGAAGTACTGGGCAAGCGCCTGCCTTAACTTATTGATAGCTAATTATTTATTCAATGGCTGAGCTGCGCGAAAAATCGGGTCCGTTGGCGCTGCTGATTGGGTTTGCCAGCTTCGTAGCCTTCGAGGTGGTGGCTTTTCAGGTGCTACGCTTCGTCACCTCGGGCCTGGGCGAGGCCGACCAGATGCAGCCCGAGAATACCATTGTCAGCAACTGGGTCAAAACGGTGGCATTTTTGGTGCTGCACCTGGCGCTGGTGCTCGCCGCCGTGCTGGTGCTCAGCAACAAGCTGCCGCGCCGCTACCGGGGCCAGGTAATGGGCTGGCTTTTCCTGAGCCTGCTAACGGGCTTTGTTCTGCTTATCCCCCTATTCTACTAAAACAAAAAGCGCAAAAGCGCCCGTAAGAATCAGCGAAATCCGTTCAATCTGCATAATCTGCGATTAAATAACAAAGCCCCTGCTCGCGCAGAGGCCTTCAAGAGGGTGAAACCAAGGGTGCCGGTCGGTCCCGGCGTTATCGCGGTAGAGAAGGTGGCCGGTCGGTCCCGGCCATATCAACGGGCCGGGCGGCCTTAGCTGCCCGGCTGAATGTCAATCTCGCGGGGCTGGTTGGCCTCCGCATCGCGGAAGGGGATGGCCACGCGCAACTCGCCGCTTTCGTGGGTGGCATTAATGGCCGTCAGGTCGAGGTTTTTGGGCAGGTCGAGCGTCTGCACGAAGAGGGGCGCGGCAATTTGGTCCTCGGGGCCGTGGCGATACTCGCCGTACACGGTCAGGTGGTTGTCTTTAAGCACTACGTGGAAGCTTTGGGCCGGCACGCTGGGCATAGCTACGTGCAGCACCACGCCCTTAGGGCGCTTATTAACGCGCAAGGTGGGCTGCGCCACCCCGCCGCCGATGGTATTCAACAGGTCGAGCTGGGGAGCGATAGTACGGATAAATTCGCGGCTGATAAGTTTCATAATAAGCAGCCTTATTAGAGGGCTTCGGACCAAGTAAGGCAAACCCCATACCAGGTTGTAAAAACAGCTAAGTACGCTGGTTTACAGCCGCTATGACCGCTTATAAGTCAGCCACTTATTGTGGTAGTGACACCCTGGCCGGAAGCCCGCCGATGTGGCAGAGTAAGACTAGGAATTGGGAATAAAAAACGCGGAACTAACGTCTGGCTAATTCCCCATTCTTCATTCCCTCAAAACCTACTAGTCAGGCCGAAGTGAATTTTGGAGTTCGACAGGGAGAAACCCGTGTTTAGAAACTCCGACCGGCCCACCGAGTACACGAACTGAAACAGCCCCGCCGCCGTGCGGAAGCTCAGGCCCGCGCCCAGGCCGGTGGGCTTGTCGAGGGCGCGGCTGCTGAGCAGCACCGGGTCGTAGGCTTGCAGCAGCGCTTGGTCGGCGAAGATGAACACGTAGCCCTCGGGGCCGGTAAACTGCCGCAGCTCGACCGTGGCCACGCCGTAGGCATTGGTATAAAACTGGTTTTCGGTGAAGCCGCGCAACGAGTTGAGGCCGCCCAGCCGAAACAGGTCGTTGAGGAAAAACTGCTGGTTAAACAAGCCCTCGCCGCGCGCCCGCACCAGCAGCACGCCCTGCCGGCCCAGCGGCCAGTAGCGCTCGGCCCGGCCGCCAAAGCTGTACTGCGTCGAGCGCAGCGCCACCCCCGCATACAGCGCCTCGCTGAGGGAGGCATTGCGGCGGATAACCTTGGTACCGACCCCGCCCTGCGCGCTCACAAATAAGCCCCGGTGCGGAAAATAAATATCGTCGAGCGTGGCCCGCGAATAGCCAAAGCCATACGAGGTGTATTCCGAATCGACGTAGTCAGGCAGGGTACCCTGCTTGCTCACATTGTCGTATTTCACGCTATCAAACAGCAGGCGCGAGCTGCGCTGCTCGGCGTAAAAGCTGAGCCGCCCGGCCCGCGCCGTGGGGTAGCTCACCTGTACCCGCGGCCGGATGGTGAGAAAATCGTTGTTCTGCTTGTAGAGGTTGAACGTGCCCCCCACCTCCAGCGGCGTACCGAAGATATTGGGATGCAGGTAGTTGAAGTCAAATACCTGCGACAGCGCATCGACCTTGCGCCACTGCAGGCCTACTTGCTTGCCCCCGCCGCGCAGGTTGCGCAGGTTGATGGTCACGTCGCCCGTAAACTGCACCCCGCTGGCCCCGCTAGCATTGGGCAGCAGCCCCACAATGGCATCAAACTGGTTGGACGGCCGCTCGTCGAGCAGCAAGTACACCCGCGCCTGGTTGCGGGCAAAGCGCACCTCGGGCGCGGCGCGCAGGCGCACGTAGGGCAGCTGGCGCAGCAGGGCGGCGGCGGCATCTACGCGCTGCTGGCTATAGGGCGTGCCGGGCGCAAGTTGCAGGTACTTGGCCAGAAAGCGCTTTTTGGTTTTGCTGGTGCCCACTATCTGCAGCGAGTCGAAGTACACCACCGGCCCGCGCTTGAGCACCACCCGGCCCGCAATGTCGTGCCCCGTCAGCCGCAGCGAATCCAGGCCGATGGTGGCGAAGGGGTAGCCCTGGTTTTCGGCCTCCTTGAGCACGCGCTCTTGCAGGGCGGCCCAGTCGGCGGGGCGCCAGGGCGTGCGCCGAAAGAATTTTTCGCGGTAGCCGGCGCGGGTCAGCAGGCCGTCGCCGAGGTTGCCGTTGTGCAGGTAGGCCCAGCGAAACTGCTCGCCCACGTAGAGGCGCACCCGCACCGTGTCGCGGCCCCAGCGCAGCTCATCGGCCGAGGCCGTGAGGTAGGCATCGGCCTGCAGGGCCAGCACCAGCTCGCGCACCGTGCGCAGCGCCGTGAGCGAGTCGGGCACGGTGGCACGCGGGTGCAGGCGGCGCACCAGGGCCCGGCCGGCGGGCTCGGCTTCAATTTGGAGAAAGCGCGGCTGACTGAGGCGGCGCGGCGCGGCGGCCGTTGGCGCGGTCACGGGCGGCAGCGGCGGCGAGGCCAGGGCGGGCGCGGTAGGCGCGGCCCCGCCCGGCCCGGCGGTATCAGG
>CAXTFI010000328.1:0-4129 GCA_964243255.1 uncultured Hymenobacter sp. | reverse complement strand
GCGCCGGGCTGGATGCCGCTTCTCCGCTCGGTAGCTGTACGCGGGGGCTGCCCCGGGCGGGAACACCCGCCTCGGCGCGGCCCCCCCGCCACAATGGCCCGGTACTCCGACTTGGAAACCGCGCTATCGGCTTACCTGCAAGCCCAGCACCGGGTTACCGGTGCGCCGCAGCCACCCATTGGCGTGGCTGCACCGCCAGCTAAAAGCTGAGCTTATTGGCAATTTCGAAGTCTGAGCGCACTTGCAGCACTTCGGGGTAGAGGTAAACGGGCTCGGCGGGCACTTCGAGGTTGGGGTCGCCGCCGCGCCAGCGGCCATCGCCGTCCTGGTCGATGAGCACGCGCAGGCGGTACTTGCCGGGGACCAGGTAGGCAAAGCGGTAGGTGCCGCGCGGCGAGCGCAGCTGCGCCACCACTTGCAGCTGCTCATTAAGGAGCTGCAGCTCAAACGACTTGGCCGTCGTCTGGATATCCCCGGTGATAACGCCGCTGGGGTCTTGGTCGACCACGCCCAGGCGCAGGGGCCGGCGCAAGCCCAGCGACTGCCCCGTGACGGCCAGGATAGCCGTGGTATCGAGGCGGATTTCCACGTTTTTAAGGGCTTTCGTGTCCAGGGTCACCAGCAGCTCGGTGCGGCCGGGGCTGAGCACGGCTTCGGCGGGCACCTTGAGGGCGTGGGTTTTCAGCGAATCTTCGGTGAGGGTGCCGGGGCTGCGGCCGGCCAGCAGCACCACGGGCACCGGAAACAGAAACTTGAGCTGGCCCTGCCGGTACACCGTGCGCGGGTTGCCGGCCACGGTGGCACCCGGCAGCGGCAGCGCCTTTTTGCTCACCGCCGTGGGCACCGGAAAGCGCAGGTTGAGGGTGTCGCGGCGCTCGTTGCCCACGCTGTCGGTGATGGTGAGCAGGTAGCGGCCGTCGCCCAGGGCCGGGGTTTTGTAGATGAGCAGCGCGTGGCCGCGGTCGGTGAGCTCAGTAGCATTTTGAATGGCGGTGGCCGGGGTGCCGGCCACCGGAGCCACGGCCGCCAGCGCCGCCGTGCGCAGCCCCTCATTGAAATTTACGCGCGCCTGGGTGGCCGTGGTTTCGAGGCCGGTGCGGCGCGGGGGCAGGCGGTCGGGCCGCACCAGGCGCAGGGTGCGCGGCGCGGTGGTATCGGTAACTTGCAATTGCTTAGACAGATACGCGATTTTTTCGCCGTCGTCGAAGCGGTTGTTGTTGTTCTTGTCGGTCCAGGCGTACACCTTATAGGGGGCCACGCGCACGAAGTTGATTTGAAACTGACCCTTGTCGTCGGTGCGGGTGAGGTAGTAGGGCTGGCCCCGGCGCACGCCGATGGTATCGGTGGGGCGATACAGGCCCACCACCACATCGTTGGCGGGGCGGGTGCTGAGCAGGTCGACCACGGTGCCGCGCACCCGGCCCGAGTCGAGGGTGGCGCCGGTGCTAAAGCTCAGGGCCTGGTACTTGGCCGGCAGGCTCTCGGTGGCATCCACAATAGCCTTGCGGAAGTTGAACGAGTACGTGGTGTTGGCGTCGAGCGGCTTCTTAAATAGCAGCGTTACAAAGTCGCGGTCGGGCCGCACCGAGTACGAGTTATCGGGCGGCAAATTTGGGGTAATGAGCAGGTTTTTAGACAGTTCCCTGACCTGAATGGGCTCCGAAAACGTGAGGCGGATAAACTGCTGCTTCACGTTGCGGGCGGCACTGTCGGGCGAGGTGGCCACCAGCCGCGGCGGGGTTTTGTCGCGCGGCCCGCCCTGCGGCGAGCTGATGGCCGCGCAGCTGCTCAGCGCCAGCAAGGCCGCCAGCGCCAGGCCCGAGCGGACCTGGTTTAGCTTGGCTGTCAGTTTATTACTCACTAAAAAACGAAAAGCAGCGCGAAAACCCATCAGAAATACCAGCGGCGGAAAAACGTGTGCAAAAGTACCCCGCCGGCCCCGGCCCGTGCTAGCGACCCGCAGCCGCCCGCTCGGCTACGTAGAGCAGGCTCGAATATTGCCCGCCGTGCTGCGCCGCGTACTGGTTGGACTTGTAGCCGGCGCGCAGCACCGCCAAGGGCCCGCCGGCCCGCTCGGCCGCCCGGTTGCGCTCGCTCAGCATGCTGATGTAGTAGGCATCGAGGGGCAGGGGCAGCGTCTGGGTCACGTGCAGGCCGTGGGCGGCCAGCAGCTGGCGCATGGTGGCCGGCACGAAGTGGTAGAGGTGGCGCGGCACGTCGTACGAGGCCCAGTCCTGGCGGTAGTGCTGGGCATCGAGGCTCTCGGCGTTGGGCACCGCAATCAGCAGCTTGCCGCCCGGCTTAAGCACCGTGAGTAACTGACTGAGTGTATGATTGAGTGTGTGCACGTGCTCCAGCACGTGCCACAGCGTAATCACGTCGAAGCTGCCGGCGGGCAGCCCGGCCAGGGCCGGCGCATCCAGAATGGGCTGGCCCACGCGGGCGGCCGCGTCGTGGCGGGCGCGGTCGTTGGGCTCCAGGCCCGTTACGAGCCAGCCGGCGCGCCGGGCACCGGCCAGGAAGTGGCCCGTGCCGCAGCCGTAGTCGAGCAGCCGGCCCGTGCGCCCGCCATTCAGCCGCGCAATGAGCGCCACCTTGCGCCGCACCGTGAAGTAGCGCGCCGCCTTGTACACGCGGTTTACCAGGCCCTGCGCCGCCGAGTTGTGCGACACGTAAGCATCTGACTCATAATACTTTCCGATGGTCGCCGCCGTTGGCCGGGGGTTCGTAAACTGAAAGCCGCAGGCCGCGCACTGCTGAATGATAAATGTCTCCTGGCTCACCGACCGGTCCTGCACCTGTAGCTTGTCGCGCAGGTCGGGGCTGCCGCATACCGGGCAGGCTTCGAGTAACTCGTTCAATTCTTGTTAGAGAGAAAAAAAGAACGTCATGCAGACCGAAGGGAAGCAGCTCACTCGCGCCGTTGGGGTTAGTTAATCCAACGGCATGAGCGAGCTGCTTCCCTTCGGTCTGCATGACGTTCTCTGGTAAGCGCATTAGCGGTTCAAATACACCATCAGCACCGACACGTCGGCCGGGCTTACGCCGCTGATGCGGCTGGCCTGGCCCAGCGTTTCGGGCTGAATCTTGAGTAGTTTTTCGCGGGCCTCGTGGCTGAGCGCGGGCATAGCGCCGTAGTTCAGGCGGCCGTGAATGCGAAAATCCTCCAGCTCGCGCATGCGCTGGGCCTGCTGCTGCTCCTTCTGCAAGTAGGTTTCGTACTTGGTTTGGATAATGGCTTGCTCCTGCGCTTCTTCACTGAATGTGGCCAGCTTCCCGGCCAGCTCGGGCAGGTGGGCCGTGAGGTGCGGCAGCTCAATATTGGGCCGGCGCAACAGGTTGAGCGCCCGCGTTTTCTCGTGAATCTCGGCCGAGCCCAGCGCCGCCAAAAAGCCGTTGACGGCCGCCGGCTCGATACCAAAATTGGCCAGCACAGCCAGCACGGCGGCCGTGTCGGCCGCCTTCTGCTGCACCCGGGCCAGGCGCTCGTCGGAGGCCAGGCCCAGGGCGTGGCCCAGGGGCGTGAGGCGCAGGTCGGCGTTGTCCTGGCGCAGCAAAATGCGGTGCTCGGCGCGGCTCGTAAACATGCGGTAGGGCTCGTCGGTGCCCTTGTTGATGAGGTCGTCGATGAGCACGCCGATGTAGGCCTCGTCGCGCCGCAGCGTGAAGGCCGGCTTGTCGTGGGCGCGCTGGTGGGCATTGATGCCGGCCATCAGGCCCTGGCAGGCGGCCTCCTCGTAGCCGGTGGTGCCGTTGATTTGGCCCGCCAGCCACAGGTTGCGCACGGGCTTGGTTTCCAGCGTGTTCGTGAGCTGCGTGGGCGGGAAAAAGTCGTACTCAATGGCGTAACCGGGCCGGAACATCTTGGCCTTTTCGAAGCCCGCGATTTCGCGCAGGGCGCGGTACTGCACGTCCTCGGGCAGGCTGCTCGAAAAGCCGTTCACGTAGCATTCCACCGTGCTCCACCCCTCGGGCTCCACAAAAATCTGGTGGCGGTCCTTGTCGGCAAAGCGGTTGATTTTGTCTTCCACGCTGGGGCAGTAGCGCGGCCCCAGGCCCTTGATGCGCCCCTGAAACATGGGCGACTTTTCAAAGCCTTCGCGCAAAATGTTGTGCACCCGCTCGTTGG
>CAXTFI010000327.1:0-4129 GCA_964243255.1 uncultured Hymenobacter sp. | reverse complement strand
AAGTTGAAGTACGGCGTGCCCTGCCAGATGTCGCCCGAGTCGAGCAGCAGCACGTTCGGCTCTTGCTTACGGATGCTGTCGATGAGGGCCTCGCGCCGGGCCATGCCGCCCAGCCCGGCCCACTGCGGGGCGTTGCCGGGGAAGGGCTCGATGCGTGAGTGCATGTCGTTGGTGTGCAGGACAACGAGCCGGGCGGGGCCGCTGGCGGCCTGGGCCACGAGGCTAGAACCCAGCAGGCTGAGGCCGGCCGTGCCAAGCAGGGATTTCTGGAGAAAGTCGCGACGGGAAGACATTTTCATTGAGCAATTAGCAGTGAATAATGAGCAATGAACGATAAATAGCGAGTGATGAGTAGCGAACAGCCGACTTAGCGAAAACTGCTCATTGCTCATTGCTCACTGTTCATTGCTAATTACTTTTCACGCGGCCTTCGACTTTAGCCGTGACGGGCTGGCCGGCGGCAGTGAGGGCCTTGATGTGGTCGATGATGACGCTGCGCAGTAGCAAGCCGGTGCGGCGCGCGGAGGCCGCCTTGAGAAATCCCATATCGTCGCCGCCGCCGGCCAGGTAGTCGGACAGGGCAATGCTATACGTGCGGGCTGGGTCGAAGGGCTTGCCCCCAATGAGGATGGCCTGCGGGCGCTTGTCGGGCCCCACGGTGTACACGGCCCCCGACACGGCCATGCCCACGGGCGCGGCATAGTTGAAGAGCTGCTGCACCACCGGGCCGGGCGCGTCGAGCACCAATAGCTCATTCTCGAACGGCATCAGCTCAAACACGTTGCCCACGGTGATGGGGCCGGCGGGCAGCGAGTTGCGCATGCCGCCGTTGGTCATCACGCCCAAGTCAATTGCTTGTCCCTTAAAGAACTGGCTGGCGGCGGTGCGCTGCAAGTCGGCCACGAAGTTGACGATGGGGTTCTCGCCGGGGTTTTTGCCCAGCGCCGCGGGGGCCGTGCCAATCACTACCTGCATCTGGCGCTCGACCTGCTCGTGGAAGGGCTTGATGTAGTTGGCCGCGCCGGCATTGGGGGCAATGGCCTGGCCCACGGGCTGGCTGGTAACGGGGGCCAGGCGGGCGGTGGCTTGCAGCGGGCCGCGCTGGCAGGCGGCGGCCGTCATTAGCACAAGCAAGCCAGTAGTTAAAGAGCGGAAGACAGGCATAGGTACGCAGGGAGGACGGGGCAACAGAAACCACAAAAGTACTGCTCGCGCATAGCAGACCATGCAAGCTGCGCCCGGCCCTTCCGGCAACTATAAACTATATAGGATAAGGTGAGTTGGCTTTATGTGGGCAAGCCTTAGAATAGGTCGAGGGTAAGCAAGGCATAAAAGTGGTTTGACCACGAGCTTATGGTCAAACCTTCCGTCCAGCCTGAGTCGCGCTCGTAGCGTGCCAATAGCGTAGCCTGGCGCTGCTGCCAGTAAGTAAACTGCAGGCCAATACTCCCACATAGCCCCTCCTGGAATTGCCGCTGATTATCCTGGAGGAAGACAGCCGTCGGTTGTGGCCGCCCGTAATAATCAGTACCAGTGGTTTCGGCCGTCAATTTCACCGCGTAGCCTAGCACAGGGCCAGCCTCTGCTAGCGGCCGGAGGCGGCCGGTCGGGAAAGTATAGCGTACTAGCAGGGGCAACTGCACGTAGCTCATATCGAAACGGTAGTTGGTAATACCGAGGCCACCGTTGGGGTTATTATCGTTGCGCGTTTGACTGTACTGCTGGTTTTCGTAGAGCAGCTCTGCTTCCAGCGACAGCTTGCTACTCAGCGCGGTGAGGGGCAGGTTGAACGCCAGGCCACCAACCGGGCCGCTATCAGGCCCCAGTGAAAAGTCGAGGGCTGAATAGGTCAGGGGATAATGCAGCTGCATCGTGGTGCGCTTGGCTCCGAGCACCACCCCGAAGCGGGGCCGCTGCCGGGCTTTGGGCACTGGAGTAGCGACCAGGGCGGCCTGCGCCGGCCGCTGGCACGCGTTATACGCCGCTACGGCCCGCGCCAGGGCCTGGGGCGTGAAGGCCAAGTCCGGCAATAGCGCCTGGGCCGAGGGGCAATTAGCTAGTGCCTGCGCCAAGGTGTTGCGGTAGATGTTTTGTGACTGCAGCCGGCGCTCCTCTTCCAGCAGCACCTTGCGCTGCACCAGCTCGGTGAGCGGAAAGGCTTGGGTGGCTACGTAGTAATGGTCGGCCCGCTCATCGTCGCGCAGGGCGTAGAGCTGGGCCGGGCCATCGACGAGCACTTCCAGAAAAGCCGGGGCGGGCGCGGCGGCCGGGGTAAGCAAGGCTACCGGCACCAGCGACCGGTATACTTTGCTGCCATCGCGCAAGCCGTAGGCCCGCAGGGTGGCAGGCAAAAAAGTGTTGGTAGCAGCCTCGGGCGTGGCCCGAAAGCGGCACTGCCGGGCATTGAAGCGGGCATCGCGGTAGTCGATTTCACCGCGCAGGGTGTCGCCGGCCGGCTGCACAATATAGCCCGGCTGGAAATCGGCCTGCGCGTGGGCCGTTACGCTGCCCAGCCCCAGGGCCAGCGGCAACAGTAATCGAAAGTAATTTTTATGCATATGTTTTAGAAAAGTAAAATCCTGGCAAAGATATGGCTAACTTCCTGCCCCGCCAACCAGCCGGCAGATGCCAGCCAGCTAGGGTATCTTTCGGGCCGCGGGGCCTGATTGGGTCAGCGCGGCGTTCGTTCTAGAAAGCATGGCTGAGTCTTCCCCACCCACTACCCCACCGGTTTCGTTTCCCGAGTTTTCGCCCGTCACCACGGCGCAGTGGCAGGCCCAGCTCACGCGCGAGCTCAAAGGCACCGACCCAGCCAGCCTGCGCTGGACCATGCCCGACGGCCTGGTGGCCGAGCCCTTTTACCACCGCGAGGCCCTGGCCGCCCTGGGCGGGCCGCCCGCGCCCCTGCCGCCCCGCCCCGCGGGCTGCCGCAACGTGGTGGCCCTCACCGTGCCCACGGGCACCGACGGCCGCCTGCAAATTGAGCAAGGGGCCGATGCCCTGGCGCGCGGGGCCGAGGGCCTGCACTTCATCCTCACCGGCGACGCTAGCCGCTTTGCCGTGGCCGAGCTGGCCGAGCGCCTGCCGCTGGCCACCACCTGGCTCGGCTATACGGTGCAGCAAGCGCCTGATAATCTGCTCGAACGCCTGCACACGGCCAGCAACGGCCAGCCGCTGCGCGGCCTGCTGCGCTTTTTGCCCGTGGCCGTGCCCGAGGGGGCCGAGCTGCTCCCCTACCGGGCCACGCTGCGGCGCTGCCTGGCGCTGGCCCGCCCCTGGCCCGAGTTCACGGCGCTGGCCGTGAACGGCACGTACTTTGGCAACCGGGGCGCCACGCTCACGCAGCAGCTGGCTTTTAGCTTGAGCACGGCTGCCGCTATGCTAACGCAGCTGCCCGACGCGGCCGCCGGCCTGGCGGTGGCGGAGGTGGCCCGCCACCTGCACCTCGATTTTGCCATTGGCCCCAGCTACTTCCCCGAAATGGCCCGGCTGCGGGCCGCCCGTCGGCTGTGGGCCACGCTACTGCACGCCTTTGGCCTGCCCGCGCAGGGCGCGGCTACGCTGCCTATTCACGCCACTACCTCGACCTGGACGCAGACCACCCTCGACCCGCACACCAACCTGCTGCGCCACACTACTGAGGCCATGAGCGCCGTGCTGGGCGGGGCCGACTCCATTCAGGTGGCCGCGTTCGACTGCCTTTACCAGTCGGCCAACGAGTTCAGCGCCCGGCTGGCGCGCAACCTGCCCATCATGCTGCGCGATGAGGCCCACCTCGATTGGGTAGCCGACCCGGCGGCCGGCTCCTATTTCCTTGAAAACCTGACCGATGAGCTAGCCCGCGCCGCCTGGGCCGAGTTTCAGGCCCTGGAGGCGGAGGGCGGCATGCTGCACGCCCGCGCCAGGGCGCTGGAGGCCGTGAGCCTGGCCGGGCTGGAGAAATTCAAGCGCGTAGCCACCGGCCAGGATGTGGTGGTGGGCACCAACCGCTTCCAGAACTTGCAGGAGAAATTCGAGTTTCAGCCCAAGCAGCTGCTGCGCTCGCGCGACTTCGACACCACCCGCGCCACCTATCCCAGCGAGGTGCTGCGCCTGGCCACGGCCCTGCACTTCGAGCGCCGCGCCAACC
>CAXTFI010000326.1:0-4136 GCA_964243255.1 uncultured Hymenobacter sp. | reverse complement strand
TCGACACCTGGGGCGTGGGCACCCAGCTCGTGACGGCCTACAACCAGGCGGCCCTCGGCGGCGTGTACAAGCTCGCCGCCCTGCGCACCGAAGATGGCCAGGGCTGGGATTTCACCATCAAGCTCTCCGAGCAGCAGGCCAAAACCAGCATCCCCGGCATTTTGCAGGTGCGCCGCTACCTGGGTGAGGCCGGCCAGCCTTACCAGGTACGACCCCGCGCCGACATGATTTACAACGTGGCCGCCGCCGAGCCGCTGCCCGCCGCTCCCACCCTCATCGACCCCGCCGATGTCACGCGCCGCCGCCCCGTGCACCCCGGCGCACCCTTCCGCGACCTGCTGGCCCCGGTGCTGCGCCAGGGCCGCCTCGTGCAGCCGCTGCCCACGCTGGCCGAAAGCCGCGCCTTCGCCCGCCAGGAAGTCAACAGCCTGGATGCCAGCATCCGCCGCTACCTTAACCCGCACGTGTACCCAGTGGGGCTGGAGCAGTCGCTCCACGAGTTTCGCACCCAGCTCATGCTGGCCAAGCGGCCGGTGCGGCCGGCGTAAGGCAGAACACGTAAGCCTTTCCATTCTTAATTTTCACGCATGCTTTCTACCCGCGTTGTTTCCCGCCTAGTGGCCTTGGTTACCCTACTGGCCGCCGGCCCGGCCGCTGCTAGCCTTGCGCACGCCCAGCAGCCGGCCCCCACGCAGGCGGTCAGGGCCAGCATCCAACTGGGCCAGTGCGACAAGCAGGTGACGTATAACCTGCCCGCCCAGCGCTTCGACGAAACCGCGCGGGCCATTGCCCACGCCACGGGCTGCTTCATTCGCTACACCGATAAGTCGCTCGTTAATGTGCCCGTGCAGGCCGTGCGGGGCCGGCTCACGCGGCGTCAGGCGCTGCGCGTGGCCCTGCGCGGCACCTCCCTGCGTATCGTGCGCGAAACGCCCAATCTGATGGAGGTCAGGCTGGCAAAGGCCCGTTAGGCCCGCCCGTGGGTGTTGTCAGGTCAAGCTACTGCCAAGTATGCCAAGGCCAGGGGCTGATTACCAAGCTTCTCGGCTTACGGGGCATCTGGCGCAGCTGCTTGAGTTGTAACCGAATCCAGGGTTGCGGCTAGTGCCGAGGTATCCTAACTACCCTAGCTTGTCACCGGAGCATCTGAAACAGTCGCTCCACGAGTTCCGCACCCAGCTGATGCTGGCCAAGCGGCCGGTGCAGCCAGCGTGAGGCTTCAAAATTCCCAAGTAATGCAGTGCAACAGGCCGCCGGCCGGGGCTAGGTCCTGCGCGGCTACCGGTACAATGCAGTGCTTTGGAAATAGCGCTTCCAGTTGCCGCAGTGCATGCTCGTCTTCAGCTTTATCAAAAACTGGTACCAGCAGTAGGTCCCTTAATCGCAGAAAATTGCTGTAAACACCCGTTGCATCGGTATAAGTCGCATTTCCATAAGGGTTGTAAGGCAGGAAAATCCAGTCAAGCCCAGCGTTAAGCAAAGTTGTTTGCAATGCAGGCCAAAGCTTTTCGCGGCGGTAGTCATTTAATAATACTGTGCGTTCGTCCAGCACGTGTAGCATCCCGTCAGCGTGGCCGGTGAAGTCGTGCGGGTCGGTAGGCAGCAGCACTAGGCTGTCAGTTTCAAGTTGCCGGGCTAGCTGCTGCACCAGCTGCCGCGGCGACAAGGCAGCGTTTTCGCGCAGCACTTTATTAGTAAGCAGCACCCGGTTGCCGCAGCGAGCGAGGTTACCACCGTCCAGTACCACGTTACTCAGGCGCGGCTGCCAGCCATAGGCCGCGCAGATTCCGACTGTGTCGGTGATGCTACGCTGGCCGTACTTGGTCCGCAGGTAATCGGGCGCGTAGCGAAACTGCACCAGTCCACCCGAAGGCAACACAACGGGCATATAATCGCGCACCCACACATCGCGGGTGTCGGCCAGTACCACCGTTTCCACATTAGCAGCGGCCAGCGCAGGCCCCATGGCGGCCCACACGCTGGGATAGCGAACCGGCAACGTATCGGCCACATACAGTGCCGATTTCACGCGCTGGGCCGGTAGCCAAGAATTTCTTTTGCCACGTCTGGGGTCAAGTGCAACTGGCGCACGATATCTGCCCGGTCTTTCAGGCCGCGCAGGTAATCTTTATCTACCAAAAACCGGTAGTGACGCTCCAAAAAGCTTTTATCTGCATCAGCTTCCGGCTTGTGACGGAGGCCAAAGCGCCGCACTCGCCACGGCTGTACCGACTCGTGGGCAGCATTGTGTATCTCGCTCAGTTCAATGCCGCGCGGTTGCCTGAATATTCCGTTTAGGTGCGCAATAAGGTGGCGTAGTACCAAGCGGGGGCCACGAATGTAGCCAGCCGTATCTTCTTCCTGGCTCACATAATCGCCGGAGGCTGGCGGCACCTTTTCCAAGCCCCGCAATAGGATGCCGCCCCACGTATTGCGCTCCTGGTCGCCAAAAGTGAGGTCAAGGCCATCGGCATCGTTGAAATACCAGCCGCCACATTGCTGCTGTTCGCGGCTGGTATGCACGTAGGGGTCATTATGTGTGCGCGGCTGCCGGAAATAAAACTCTATTTCCCGCAAGCGGTACCGCTGCATGCCTACGCACAGTAGCACTTGATTAAGCAGAACATTCGCCATGCGCGTGAGCATGAAATCTACATCTTCTTCCGCTTCATTCACCTGCTGCATTAATGTACGCAACTGTCCTTTAGCCCCTGCTTGTTGCAGCAAGTGGTCGGTATATGGTACAAGACAAGGCACCTGCTGCGCCGCGAGTTGCCGAGCCAGCCGCAATTGCTCGGCCAAAAACCTATGCGAAAATTGCCAGAGTAGTAGGCTTGTATCTGAACTGCACATTGCTTCTGCCGCCCGCCACATCTCGGCCGCTGTCAGGTGCCCTGGTAACCACTGTTGTCGCCAGATATAATCCAGATACGGACTATTCGGCACCTTAAAGGCTGCCCAGAAATTTTCGCTATCAAGGCTTATTAACCGCAGTTCTAAAAGCTGTCGTTCAATTTCTGGAGTAAATGCAGGAAGCATATTGCGGGTTACTAACGGAAATATTTTACCCGCCTAGCACTACAAAATTGCTAGTTTGATTATCGTTAAAAATTTCACTTTTATGTGAATTTTCATAAATTTCAGAATAAATTATTTCAGAATTTATAAAAATTTCAACTACTACATAACAGTTACTTATTACGCATACCGCAACTCACCCGCCGCGACGCGCAGCGTCACGCCCGGCTCGGCAGTGAGGTAGCCGGCCACCTGGGCCTGGTAGCCGCTTTGGGCAAGCTGCTGCACCGTGGCTTCAGCCGCTTCGGGGGCCGTGACGAGCAGCATGCCGTTGCCCATGTTCCAGTAGAGGTAGGCGGTTTCGGGGCTGATGCCGCCGATTTCGCAGAGGCGCTGCATGGCGGGCAGGGGCGGGAAGAGGTTGTCGAGCACCGCGCCGAGGCCGTTTTTGAGCACCCGCTTGAAGTTGTCGGCCACGCCGCCGCCCGTGATGTGGGCCGCGCCGCGCAGCGGCAGGCCGGCATCGAGCACGGCCGTGAGGGCGGGCGCATAGATGAGCGAAGGGGCCAGCAGGGCCTCACCCCAGGTGTTGAATTGGGAATTAGGAATGAGGAGTGAAGAATTACCGGACGATAATTCCTCATTCTTCATTCCCAATTCCTCATTGCCCCCGAAGGGGGCGTTGTGCCAGTTGTCGCCGAAGAGGCGCTGCAACGTCTTGCGGGCCAGCGAGTAGCCGTTGGACCGAAATGAGGGCGAGCGCAGGGCCACCACCGCATCGCCGGCCTGGGCGTGGGCACCGCTCAGCGGCTGCTCCAGGCTGGGGTGCAGCACGCCGATGGCTGTGGAGCACCAGTTGAAGTTCATGCGGGCGCCGGGATGGCCGCCGATGCGGTTACCCAGCTCGGCAATCTCGCCGCCGGTGATGGCGATTTTCGAGAACAGGCAGGCGTCGTGCAGGCCGCGCATTAGCTCATCAACTACCTCGTAGTCAAGGGTATTCACGTCGATGATATTCGACAGGTTGGTGGGCACGAAGCCGGCGGCGATGAGGTCGTCGGCCGTCATGGCGATGAGGTCGTAGCCCAGCGTATCGTAGCGGTTCAGGCGCTCGGCCA
>CAXTFI010000325.1:0-4194 GCA_964243255.1 uncultured Hymenobacter sp. | reverse complement strand
ACGCCTGGCAGTACGACGCGCCCACCAAGAGCTACTACCTGCACATCTTCTCCAAAAAGCAGCCCGACCTGAACTGGAACAACCCCAAGCTACGCCAGCAGGTGTATGGCATGATGCGCTTCTGGGCCGACAAGGGCATCGACGGCTTTCGCATGGATGCCTTCCAGTTTGTGGCCAAGGACCCGGCCTTTCCGCCCATGCCGGGCCTCACGGCCCGCACCTACACCAACGCCTACAACCACGGGCCCCACCTGCACGACTACCTGCAGGAGATGAACCGCGAGGTGTTCAGCCACTACAACCTGATGACCGTGGCCGAGGGCGCGGGCCGCAACCCTCAGGAAGCCATGTACTTCGTGGACCCCGCCCGCAAAGAGCTGGACATGACTTACCACTTCGACGCCGTGAGCCTCGGCGACAAGCAGGGCCGCGTGGCCCTGCCCCAGCTCAAGGCCGTGTTTACGAAGTGGGAGCGGGAATTTGCCACCAAGGGCTGGCAGGCCATTTACCTGGCCAGCCACGACCAGGCGCGCCTCGTGAGCCGCTTCGGCGACGATAGGCCGGCGTTTCGGGAGCCCTCGGCCAAGCTGCTCAACACCTTTTTGCTGAGCATGCACGGCACGCCCTACTGCTACTACGGCGACGAGCTGGGCATGACCAACATTCGCTTTACCACCATTGCCGACTACCGCGACGTGGCCGCCCGCAACGGCTACCAGCTGGTACACAGCCAGGGCGGCAGCCTGCCCGACTACCTGGCCACGCTCAAAATCTACTCGCGCGACAACGGCCGCACGCCTTTCCAGTGGAACGCCACGGCCCACGCCGGCTTTACCACGGGCACGCCCTGGCTGAAGGTCAATCCCAACTACCTCACCATCAATGAGGAGGCGCAGAACCGGGATTCCACGTCCGTGCTGAACCACTTTCGCAAGGCCGTGGCCCTGCGCAAGCAGCATCCGGTGCTGGTGCATGGCCAATACCAGCTGCTCGACGCGGCTAACCCCTATATCTACGCCTACACCCGCATTCAGGGCGACGCCAAGGCGCTGGTGGTGCTCAACTTCTCGGCCGAGCAGCGCGCCTGGGCGCTGCCCGCCGGCCTCACGCTGGGCGGCGCGCCCTGGCTCAACAACTACCCCACCTTTACCCCGGCGGCCACGCTGGCGCTGCTGCCCTGGCAGGCGGTGGTGCTGCCATTGAATTAATCATCAGTAATACAATTAGTTAACTTAGAACGTCAGGCAGACCGCAGGGAAGCATCTCGCGTGGGATAGTAATCTCAACCGTTAGAAATTACTGCTGCCCGCGAGATGCTTCCCTACGGTCTGCATGACGCTCTACTTTTACGCCCAGCCACGCTACTATCCATTCCCGCCCATGCTGCCTTCCCCAAAAACCAAGCTCCAACTCCTACTGCCCGCACTGGCACTGCTGCTGGCCGGTCCGCCAGCGGCCCAACAGGCGCAAGCCCAGACCCAAACGCCCGACCCCTGGCGCATCACCGCTGGCCAGGTGGACCCGCGCAACTACTACGGCGAAACGGTGGCCAACGGCATGCTGGGCATCGTGTCGTCGGCCGAGCCGTTTCAGGTGAAGAGCGTGGTGCTGGCCGGGGCCTACGACCAGTACGGCCGCGGCCGGGTCAGTAACTTCTTGAACAGCTTCAACTTACTGAACATGTACCTGGAGGTGGACGGTCGCCGACTCGCCAGCAAGGACGCCCGCAACTTCCGCCAGGAGCTGGACATGCGCCACGCCGCGCTCACCACCACCTTCGACTACGGCGACAAAGCCACCATTCGCTACACCTACTACGCCCTGCGCCAGCTGCCCTTCACGGTGCTGCTCGACGTCAGCATCACGGCCAAGCAGGACGTGGCCCTCACGGCCGCCAGCGTCATGGATGCGCCCGACGCCCTGCGCGACGTGCAGAACTACTACAACGAAATCGACCGGCCCCACGCCACCTTGCAGCTCCTCACCTCGTCGGCCAAGAGCAGCACCGGCAAGCTCCAGCTGTGCGCCTCCAACTGCTTCTTGTTCAGTGAGCCCCACGGCCAGGAACCCCGCGTGATTCACGAGATGTGGGACAGCAACGAGCACCTGATGAAGTTCAGCAAAACCCTCAAGGCCGGCCAAACCTACGCCTACGCCGTGGCGGGCTCCAGCATCACCTCGGCCCACCACCCCGACCCGCTCAACGAGGCCGAGCGCCTCACCATCTTTGCCCGCCTGGAGGGCCGCGAGCGCCTGCTGGCCTTCCACAACCAGGCCTGGGATGCGCTCTGGCGCAGCGACATCCAGCTCACCGGCGATGCCCAGGCCCAGCAGGACGTGCACTCCATGCTCTACCACCTGTATAGCTTTTCGCGGGCTGGCACCGAGTACTCGCCCTCGCCCATGGGCCTCTCGGGCCTGGGCTACAACGGCCACGTGTTCTGGGACACCGATTTCTGGATGTTCCCGGCCCTGCTGGTCATGCACCCCGACATTGCCAAGTCGCTGGTAGAGTACCGTTTCCGCCGCCTCGACGCGGCCCGCCACAACGCCTTTGCCCACGGCTACAAGGGCGCCATGTACCCCTGGGAAAGCGCCGACACCGGCGTGGAGGAAACGCCCGTGTGGGCGCTGAGCGGGCCGTTTGAGCACCACATCTCGGCCTGCGTGGCGCTCGCAGCCTGGCAGTACTACTGCGTGACGCAGGACAAAGCCTGGCTGCGCTCGACGGGCTGGCCCATTATCTCGGCCACGGCCGACTTCTGGGTTAGCCGCGTGGAGCGCAACGGCCCCGGCCACTACGACATCAAAAACGTGGTGGCGTCGGACGAATGGGCCGAGAACGTTGACAATGATGCTTTTACCAATGGCGCCGCCCAGGTGAACCTGCAAAACGCCACCGCCGCCGCCAAGCTCCTGGGCCTGCCCGCCGACCCCGACTGGCTGCTGGTGGCCCGCAACATCCCGATTCTCCAACTGCCCGACGGCGTAACCCAGGAGCACGCCACCTACCACGGCGAGGGCATCAAGCAGGGCGATGTGAACCTGCTGGCGTACCCGCTGAACGTGATTACGGCCCCCGCCCAAATCAAAAAGGACCTCGCCTACTACGAAACCCGCGTGCCCACCGAAGGCACCCCGGCCATGACCCAGGGCATTTTTGCCCTGCTCTACGCCCGCCTCGGCAACGCCGACAAGGCCCGGCTGTGGTTTAAGGATGCCTACGAGCCCAACCTGCTGCCACCCTTCCGCGTCATCGCCGAAACCAAAGGCGGCACCAACCCCTACTTCGCCACCGGCGCGGGCGGCGTGCTGCAAGCCGTGCTCATGGGCTTCGGCGGGCTCGACATCACGCCCGCGGGCATTGTGCAGCGCAAAAGCACCCTGCCCACGGGCTGGCAATCGCTGAAGCTAACCGGCGTGGGCCCGCAGCAGAAAACGTACTCGGTGGGCAAGTAAGCACGGGCGGGGCGGCCGGCCTCCTGGCCCGCGCCAACGCCAGGCAGGCAAATACCGGGCGTCGGGCGATAGAATCAGGGAGTATGCCAAATTTCGTTTGATGAGGATGCTTCCGGGGCCCACCTTGCCGGGGTTTATGGCTGGGCCGGCGCTGGCACGGCGGCCGCTTGCTGGGTGATGGGCTGGCATCAGCTGCTAATCCATCGCTTTCATAGTCGTGGGGTATATCTCTCATCAATAGGCTATTATACTATGAAGTCACTTATCTGCCTGGCAGCGGCCGTGGCGGTGGTCGTCAGCCCAGCCTGCCAGCCAGGTACCGGCAAGCACGCGGCCGTGGCGGCCGGTGCCCCCGCCGCTAGGGAAGGCGCCGACCCAAACAATAAGGCAGCCGGCCCCACTACCACCGCCGACGTAGTGCGGGCGGCCGCGGCCTTTATGGCCACGCTGAGCGCGAGCCAGCGCGACACCTTGCTCCAGCAATTCACCGCCCGCAATGCCGCCCAGTGGTCGAACCTGCCCGCCAGCTTCGTTGCCCGCCTGGGCCTGAAGCTCAGCGACCTGGATAGCACCCAAACCAAGGCCGCGCTGGCCGTGCTGCGGGCCGCCACCGGCACCGCCGCCAACGAGGGCTACGCCGAGATACAGCAGCTGCGGGCCGCCGATGACAACCTTAACGCCGCGCCCGCCGGCGCTGGCTTCGGGCCGGGCGGGCCCGGCGGCGGCGGCCCGCCC
>CAXTFI010000324.1:0-4207 GCA_964243255.1 uncultured Hymenobacter sp. | reverse complement strand
GCCTCCAGCTGCCGCGGCGCGGGCGCCGGGGCCACCTGGCGCGGGGCCGGACTGGGCACCGTAGGGGCCCCGCCGAGCTGCCGCGGCGCATCCTGGGCCAGGGCCGGAATCCAGGCGGCGCTCAGCCCCAGGCCCAGCACCGCAACGAACGGAAATTTCATGCAGGCAAATAAAAGCTACGCCGGCCAACCGCGGCCGATGAGCAGCTAACGACGCCGCGCCCCGCAAAAGTGCCCGCGTTGCCCAAGGACACTAAATTCAGGTAAGGTACATCCTTTATTTGCTGTAAAGTATTGATTGCAAGCTACTTAAGTAATTTCTCTAACAAGCTCAAGCTATCAGCCAAGTCGCTGCCGCTGGCAAAATCGAGGGGCTTTAAAATATAGCCGCTCACGCCCAGCCGGGCGGCTTCGGCGCGGTCCAGGTCGAGGCCCGAAGTGGTGGTGATGAACACCGGAATGTGCGCCAGCGCCGGCGTGGCCCGCAGCACTTCCAAAAACTCAAAGCCATTCATGCGGGGCATGTTCAGGTCAAGCAAAATGACTTCGGGCAGCGGCTCGATGGCGGGGGTACCATTGCGGCCCAGCAGCATATCCAGGGCCTCCTCGCCGTTGAAAGCCGTGCGCAACTCGTGCGGCACACTGAAGCGGGCAAAGGACTTCTGCGCCATCATGGTGTCAAAAACGTCGTCTTCTATCAGTAATACGCTGCGCATACGGTAAATGAGTAGGTGAGTAAAGTGGTTGGGGATGAGAGTGGTACGGGTACTAATGGGTTGTGAGTCGGTGGAGCCGCGCCGGAATAAAAAACGGGGGAGCCAGCAACGGATGAACGGTGGCTAATACCTACTCATTTACTTCCTTACTCGTTTACCGCCTTCGGCCAGGTGAAGATAAAAGCCGCGCCCTGGCCCACGGCCGACTCGACGCGGATGCTGCCCTGCTGGTCGTCGATGAGCTTTTTAACGATGCTCAGGCCAATGCCGGTGCTCTCGGCGGTGTGGCGGTCGCGCAGGGTTTGGAAGAGCAGAAATATCTTCTGGTGGTGCTCGGGCGCGATGCCGGGGCCATTGTCCTGCACCCGAAACTCGTAGGTGGGGCCCAGGTCCTGGGCGCTTACCGCAATGCGGCCGCCGCCGTCGCCCACGTAGTACTTCACCGCGTTGCTGAGCAGGTTGGTAAACACCTGCTGCAGGCTCAGGCGGTCGGCCACGAAGGTAGGCAGGCTGGGGGCCAGGGTGAGAGTAAAGCTGGGCGGCACCACCAGCTCGGCCACTTCGCGCACCAGCTCGGCCACCGCCACCGGCCCCAGCTGGCGCTCGGTGCGGCTGGCGCGGGCATAGGCCAGCAGGCCATTGATGAGGTCGTCGAGGCGGGCCAGGCGGCCCTTCATCTGGCCGAGGTAGGTGCGCAGCTGCGGCGAAAGCTCGCTCGCCAGCTCTTCCTCCACCCATTGCACGATGGTGCTCAGCCCGCGCAGGGGGGCCTTCAGGTCGTGCGAGGCCACGTAGGCAAACTGGTCGAGCTCCTTGTTACGGTTTTCGAGCGCCCCAAAGGCCGTGTCGAGCGCCTGGGTCATCTGGTTGAGCAGGGCTGCCAGCGAGGCCAGCCGGTCGGGCTGCTGGCCGGTGTCGGTAATCTTGACTTTGTAATCGCCCTGCACCACCTGCCGCGTCAGGTATTCCATGGCCCGAATGCGCTGGGCCGTGTCGAGGTTGGTGCGGGTGAGCGCCTGGCGCAGCTCGTCGTTGGCCCGCAACTCATTGACTATCTTGCGAAACAGCCACAGCACGATGATACCCGCCAAGATGGCCGACACCACAATGGCCGAGGGCGCCAGCTGCTGAAACAGGCCCTGCTGGCGGTTGCGCTGGCGCAGCAAGTCGTCTTCGTACAGCCGCAGGCGAGTCATCACACCCTTGAGCGTGCGCAGGGGTACCTGCTCGCGCAGCTGCAGCGACTGCGCGGCGGGTGGGGTAGGGGCGAAGGTGCGAAACTTGGCCAGCTCGCCCAGCTGCGTGGCCACAAACTGGCGCAGCGAGTCGGTGCGGGCGTGCTGCGCCGGGTCGTCAACCACCAATGAGTCAAGGGTATGCACCTCGGCCTGCATCAGCCGGGCGTTGCGGCGATACGTGCTGAGGTAGGAGGTGTCGGCCAGCAGCAGGTAGTTGCGCACCCCGCTCTGCGCATCCCTAATGCTAATGCGCAGGTCGCCAGTTTGTTGCAGCACCCGGTAGGAGTGCTCCACCAGCTGGGTATACCGGCTCAGCTGCTGAATGGCCACGTAGGAAGTGAACGACGTGGCCGCCAGCACCGACAGGGCAATGGCGAAGCCGAGTAAAATCTTGGTATTAAGCCTGATGGCCACGGGAAAACGATAAAGTGGTGAGTACTGGGGCTTTTAAGGCCAGGCGAAGGTAGGAGCAGGAGCGGGGCTTTATTCGCCGGTTCAGGGCCCGCCGGCCTGGCTTCGGCACCGGTTCGCTACGCCCGCCCAGTATCTTCGCCCGATGTTTGCCGCCCGCTCTTCCCCGCCCGACCGCATCACCAGCCTGCACAACCCGCGCGTGAAAGACGCGCTGCGCCTGCAGGAAAAATCGGCCGAGCGCCGTCGCCAGGGCCTCACCCTGGTCGAGGGCTACCGTGAGCTGACCAACGCCCGCCAGGCCGGCTGGGCCGTAGCCACGCTTTTCGTGTGCGAGGAGCTGGCCGGCCCCGAAATCACCCACGAACTGCTGACCCCCGCCCAACAGCCGCCACGCCCCTACGAGTACCTGCCCGTGAGCGCTGCCGTGTTTGCCAAGCTGGCCGTGCGCGAGCGCTCCGACGGCGTGCTGGCCGTGCTCCGCACCCCCAGCTATTCCCTGGCCGGCTTGCAACTACCTGATAACCCGTTAGTCATCGTGCTGGAAGCTGTGGAGAAACCCGGCAACCTCGGGGCCATCCTGCGCACCGCCGATGCCGCGCCCGCCCACGCCGTGCTGGTCGGCGACCCGCGCACCGACCTCTACAACCCCAACGTTATCCGGGCCAGCCTGGGCGGTATTTTCACGGTGCCAACCGTGGCCGCGCCCATGGCCGAAATCCTGGCTTTTCTGCACGATAAGGGCATCCGCACCTTCGCCGCTGCCCTGGCCGAGGGGGCCAAAAGCTACACCGCTACCACGCTCAGCGGCCCCACGGCGCTGGTGCTCGGCACCGAGGCCGACGGCCTCACGCCCGCCACCCGCGCCGCCTGCCACGAAACCGTCATCATCCCCATGCGCGGCGTGCTCGACTCGCTCAACGTGAGCGTGGCCGCCGCCGTGCTCACCTTCGAGGCGGTGCGCCAGCGTGGGTAGGCACCCGCGCTGGCGCTGGCAGTTTAGTACACCATCAGCGTAAAGCCCAGCTCTTTAGCTAAGCGTCGGGTGTCTTCTGCCTGCGCATCGCTTACCACGCCCAGCGGAAAGGAGTCGCTACCCAGGGTAAACAGCACCAGTGCCAGGCCCAGCGGCTCCAGCGCATCCTGCACATCATCGAGCTGCTCGGGGCCGAAGTGGTAACTGCCGCGGGGCGGAGCAATCGCTAGGGGTAGCGCGCGCTTTTGTTGCGTCAGTATCTCCTGTAAGCCCTCCGCCATGTCAGCGGCTGATTCTTTCCAGTCGCTCTCCCATAGCAGGTCTTCGCTCAGCAGTGCGTCGATAAGGGCTACGTCGCGCAGCTCCTGCGCCGGTAGGGTTGTTTCGATGCCGCGCTCGGCCAGCTCCTCGGCAAAGGCCGCCTGGTAGGCCGCCGGGTCGCGCAGCACCAGCGCCAGCCGCTCCTTGATGCGCTGGGTAGCTGCCGCATCGGCTAAAGTAAAAAATTGAATAAACTGGGTAAGATTTGCCTGACTCATAAAAAACGATTGCTACTCGATGGAAAAAGAAAAAGGCGCGACTAAAGCCGCGCCTCTCTCAAAAACAATTCACGCCTGAATCTGCGAAATCACAAAAATCAGCGTTAATCTGCGATTTACTCGGCCGTCTTGGCGTAGCGCAGGCGCTCGTTCTCGTCGAGCAGAATCTTGCGCATGCGCACCGACTTGGGCGTCACCTCCAGGTACTCATCCTTCTGGATGTATTCCATAGCTTCTTCCAGCGAGAACTGGCGCTTGGGCACAATCTTGGCATTGTCATCCGTGCCCGAAGCGCGCATGTTGGTCAGCTTCTTACCCTTCTGAATGT
>CAXTFI010000323.1:0-4270 GCA_964243255.1 uncultured Hymenobacter sp. | reverse complement strand
GTACACCGGAATGAGGCTGGCCGGGTCGGGGTTGCCGAGCACGGCTTGGTAGAGGGTGGTAAACAGCTTTTGAAGCATACAGGGGTGATGGAAAGATAGGAAGGGTGCAAAAAGGTAGCTGGGGCGCTAGTCGGGTTTCACTAGCAGCGGCGCATCGAGCAGGGGCGTGCTGGCCGCCGGCTGGCCCGCAAAAAAGTCCGTGACCCCTTGTAGTACTGAGTTGAGCAAGAAGGTCTTAGGTCCCTGCTGCGTGATATGGCTATCGTCGGTGGTCGAATACGTGGCGACCCAGCCAGGGGTAGCCTGGGCCAGGCGTAGGTGCAGCGTCTGGCTGCCTGGCAGCCGCGAAAGCTGCACCTGCGCAAAGTGCGAGTAGGGCTTGCCAGCGGCTGGCACGGCCGGGCCGGCACTGGCCGCCCAGGTCTTCAGCAGCTTGGCGTCGGTATTGGCGGGGTCGAGCTGGAGCGTTTGGAAGCTAGCCTGCGCGGGCTGGGGCAAGCTTTTTAAGTCGAAGCCTACCACAAATTTCACCGGGTCCTGGGCCGACACGGCCGTGACTTGCACGCCCGGCGGCGAGCCCACCACGGCAAACCAGCCGCCCTGGTTCTGGTAGCCCGTTACGGCGCCGTAGGCGGGCGTAGTGTACGTGGCGTTGAAGTGCACCTGCGGCTGCCCGGCCAGGGTGCCCAGCACCGTCTTATTCACCTGCGCTACCAGCGGCGCGGGGCCCAGCACCCACACGTAATAGGGTAGCTGCTGGCCAGTTAGGGTCTGGGGCGCGGTGCGCCGGCCGGGGTAAAAGCGGCCCCGGAAAGCCGAGGTATTGGCGAATACCGACACGGCTAGCTTGGCCGGGTCGGCTACGGCGAGGGCGTCTTTGATGTCGGCGCTCACCTTGCCACCCCATACATTCTTGGTGTTGGCTGGGGCATAAATGAAATCGGAAACGATAATGCTGACCGTGCCCGGCTGCGCCTGCTGGCGCCGCAGCACCTCGCGCAGCATGGTGGTGAGGTCGCTGCCCTTAGCCGCGTTTTGGATGCCGCTGCTCACGCTTTGGGTTACGTTGGCGTACGAGGTGGGCAGCAACACGCTGTTATTCTGCGCGGTAGCCTCTTTCACGAAGTAGTAGCTGGTGTGCACGCCCCGACCCGTTTGGCCCTCTACGCCCGAGAGCAGGGCCGTCACGGTGCGCTGAAACTCGCTGCCCGCCTCGCCCGGCTTGTTGATGGGCACGAAGCCATTCATGCCGCCCGACATATCCACAAATACCTGCACTTGCTTTAAGGCCGCCGCAGACGGGGCGGCGGGCGGGGCAGTAGTTTTAGGAGGGGCTGGGGCTTTGGTTGCTGCCTGATTTTCACCGGGGGCCGTGCATCCAGCAGTTAGCAACAGGCTGGCGGCCAATACAGGCAGTCCACTTCTCAAAAAAAACGACATAGCACGCAGAAAAATCAGCCGAGGAACGGCCGCGAGGAACGGCCGAAAGATAACGAGCGGGCGAACGGGAAATTTTATCTGCCGTGCACCAAAGCATCAGTGTAGCTTACGATGAAGAGCCTCCGACGCCATTGGGCCAACGCTGGCAGGTCGGGCGCTACCCTCAGTAGCTCTTGTCTGTTGGCCCGCGTCAGCGGTTGTATTGCTGGGCTGCTTCTCTCATTAGGGACGCAAGTACGCTGCTTCACCATAGCTGGCATTACGGCTGTGCTTCGACCAACGGTTCGGTGAAGATGCGAGGACAATCCTGTATTTGAGCAGGTTCACGCTTGTCGTGAAGTCGTCCTTGCGCTGCGCTAACACCCAGACGTTGCCAGCAGTAGGCGTTATAATTGCCTGCCAGCAGCATCCTACTGCTTGTAAGGGCACCCTGCTGGTATCCGTCACAATAAACATTTCTACTCCGGCAGGCACCGAAAAAATGAACTTGATAGGTTGATTAGCTATCAGCTTACCTGACTTTGGCGCTTGGATAAGCCGAATGCCGAGCGAACTAGACTGAACCTCGGGAAGGCTGTCCAGTTGCCCTAAATTGGTGCCCAGCGCATGACGCATGCTTTCTCCGCTTACTAGTTGAAACCAACCCGGTGCGATGTATGGCCAGTTTTGGTAGATAGCTGCAGTCACCGTTGGCAGCACCAATTGCCAGGTGGCAGAGTCTGGCAAGTGGGAGAAAAGCATCTGAGCCGGCGGCGTATCAAACCAGAAAGGCTTGAATTGCTGCTGGAATTTATTGGTGTCGGTTAAGGTGCCCCCCGCGCCCCAGGTAGCATCGGCTAAGTGCCAGGTGCCAGCTATTTGATACGCATTCCAGGCGTGACCGTTAGCCACAGTCAGCAGGTCGCCGGTATCCGCCCACGTGCGGGCATGGCCTACCACGGTGCTAGCCCGCAGCTTCATCCGGGTAGCCAATTCAGTAAATAAGTCAGCATAACCCTGGCAGATTGCTTTACGGCTTTTTAGCACGTGTTCTGGCAGGCAGCGGCGGTAGTACTGCGTTGTGTCGCTGCTGAGAAGGCCTGCATCGTAAGCAATGTGGTAGGTCAGCCATGCGAAAATGAGGCGCGCCTTGTCCTCGTCGCTATGGGCCTGGGTGCCAAGGCTAGCAGCTAGCTTTTCTAGGGTGGTAGCCTGAGCTTCGGGCAGGTGCTGAGCATACTGGTCGAGCCGGGCGTAGCGGGCCTGCTTGCTTTCAGGCTTGGCCGACACGGGGTGAGCCAGGACAACGGGCAGCCGTTGGCTCCAGCCATAAGCCGGCAGTATAAGCCTAGCAACCGTGACCACAACCACAACGAAGAATAGTTTCATAGACTCCGCCGGCTTGCGCATACTATTTCTTAAGTAATTAAGGTTTTGCCCAGCTACCCTAGCAGCTCCTCAATATCGGCCCGCGTCAGCGACTTTATCACGGCTTCATCAGTAGTTATTAAGTCACTCACCAATTGCAGCTTACGGCGCTGCAAGGCCAGGATTTTCTCTTCCACCGTGCCCTGGCTGATGAACTTATACACGAACACCGGCCGCTGCTGGCCGATGCGGTGGGCGCGGTCGATAGCCTGCGCCTCCACCGCCGGGTTCCACCACGGGTCGAGGATGAAAACGTAGTCGGCGGCGGTGAGGTTGAGGCCCACGCCGCCCGCCTTGAGGCTGATAAGGAAGATTTGCAGGTCGGGGTCGCTCTGGAAGCGCTCGACTTCGCCCTGACGGTCGCGGGTGTGGCCGTCGAGGTAGGCGTAGGTGAGCTGGCGCTCGTCGAGGCCGGCGCGTACCAGCGTCAGGTGCTGCACAAACTGGCTGAATACCAATACTTTGTGCCCTTCGGAAACCACGCTTCGAATCATGCGCAAAATCTCGCGCATCTTGCCCGACTCGCCCTCGTAGGTCTGGTCGGCCAGGTGGGGGTGGTTGGCAATCTGGCGCAGGCGGGTGAGGCCTTGCAGCAGCAGCAACTGGGTGCCGCCGGCCGGGGTGGGCGCGTGGCCCTCCAGCGTTTCGAGAATCTTGTTGCGGTAGAAGCTCTTGGTTTCTTCGTAAAACTGCTGCTGCTCCTCCGTGAGGGGGCAGTAGCTGAGGTGCTCGGTCTTAGCGGGCAACTCGCTGGCTACCTGCGCTTTGTGGCGGCGCAGCACGAAGGGCTTGATGAGCGCGTGCAGCTTACGGGTACGGGTTTCATCCTGGTGCTTCTCAATGGGCTTCACAAACTCCTTGCGGAAAAACGCCTGCGTGCCCAGCAAGCCGGGGTTGATGAACGTCATCTGCGACCACAAGTCCATGGTGCTGTTCTCAACCGGCGTGCCCGTGAGAATGAGCCGGTGCCGGGCCCGCAGCTTGCGCACGGCCTGCGCCGTGGTCGAGCTGGGGTTTTTGATGGCCTGCGACTCGTCAAGTATCACGTAATCAAACTGATAGCTGGCGAGCAAATCAGTATCTAGCCGCACGATGCCGTAGCTAGTCAGCACGATATCGTAATCGGCAAACTGGTCCACGTTTTTGTCGCGGTAGGTGCCGGTGTAAGCCAGCAGGCGCAGGCTGGGCGTAAACTTGCGCGCCTCGTTCATCCAGTTGTAAACCAGCGAGGTAGGCAGCACCAGCAGCGTGGCCGCGCCCTTGCTGGCCTGGCTTTCCTGGCGCTCCAGCAGCATTACCAACGTTTGCACGCTCTTGCCCAGGCCCATGTCGTCGGCCAGGCAGCCGCCGAGGTGGTAGTCCTGCACAAAGCGCAGCCAGTTGTAGCCCGCCTGCTGGTAGGGCCGCAGCGTGCCCTGAAAGC
>CAXTFI010000322.1:0-4280 GCA_964243255.1 uncultured Hymenobacter sp. | reverse complement strand
CGCCGAGTGGCTGGGCTACTTCGAGCTGCACATCGAGCAGGGGCCGGTGCTGTGGGAAAATAAGGTACCCATTGCGCTCGTCACGGCTATTGCCGGGCAGCAGCGCGTGGAGCTGACCTGGCAGGGCATGGCTGGCCACGCCGGTACCGTGCCGATGAATATGCGCCAGGATGCGCTGGCCGCCGCCGCCGAGTTTGTGCTTTCCACTGAGGCCTTTGCGCTGGGCCACGGCCGGGGGCTGGTAGCCACGGTGGGCCAGCTGCGCATTCCGTACTCGGCCAGCAACGTTATCCCCGGTCAGGCAGTCCACAGCCTCGACCTGCGCAGCCCCGACGCCGGGCAGCTGGCCCGCGCCTACGCCGACTTGCGCCAGCAGGCCGAAGCTATAGCCGCGCGGCGCGGCGTGGGGCTCGGCTGGCAGCTGGTGCAGCACACGGCACCAGTAGCCTGTGACCCGGAGCTGAACCGCCTGCTCGGCCAGGCCATTGCCGCCAGCGGTCACGAAGTGATAGGCCTGGTAAGCGGCGCGGGCCACGACGCCGTGCCGGCCTCAGCGGTTGCGCCGGCTACTATGGCCTTTATTCGCTGCTATAAAGGCATCAGCCACAATCCGTTAGAGAATGTGGAACCGACCGATGTAGCTGCGGCATTGGAAGTGGCCGAGCGGTTTCTCTTTGAATTAAGAATGAGGAATCTAGAATGAGGAATTTTGCGGCTGGCCCTGGCTCGCTTTTCTTGTTTGCCCTGGCGAGTGCGGCGCGGCAATCGGGCCGGTCCGAGTCGTGCGGGTGGAGCGCCGCGCTATGCTCGCCAAGAAAAATCAATTCCTCATTCTAAATTCCTCATTCTAAATTCAAAACACATGGAACTCGGCTCCCTTACCCGCTCGGTTGTGCGGCGCAACCACGCCATCATCGCGCCCGACGGCTACATCAACAGCAACGTGCCCGGCTGGACGGGCTGCACCACCAACGTCATTATCAACGAGCAGATGGGCGCGCGGCTCTGCCAAACGCTCGTCACCCTCACCGAGGCCGGCCAGCTGGCGGGCACCACCGAGGCCAGCCAGGTTTTCTTCTACGTGGTGCAGGGCCAGGTACAAGCCACCATCGGCGACGATAGCCGGGTTCTGACGGTGGGCAAGTTTGTGTACGTGCCTATTGGACAACAGTATACGTTCAAAAACCCCACTGCTAACACGCAGCTACTCACTTTTCATAAGGTGTACGAGCCACTAGCTGGCCACGCCACCCCCGGCGTGCACTGGGGTGAAAAGGATGACAGCAAAGCGCCCGTCTACATGAACGATGAGGCGCTGCGCATTCAGGAGCTGCTGCCCAACGAGTTGGGCTTCGACATGGCCGTCAACATCTTCACCTACCAGCCCGGCGGCAACCTGCCGATGGTCGAAACGCACATCATGGAGCATGGCCTGCTGTACTTACAGGGCCAAGCCATCTATATGCTTGACCAGCAGTGGTATCCGGTGCAAAAAGGTGACTCTATCTGGATGGCGGCCTACTGCCAGCAGTGGGCCGCCTCGATTGGCAAGGAGCCGTCGGTATACATCTATTACAAGAACGTGAACCGCTTTCCGACGGTGGTATGAGCTTGCCCGACCGGTTTGTCTCGGTGATAGCTTGGCTGGAAATCGCCCTCTCGCCTACTTTGATTGGGGTGGCAGCAGGCGGCGGGATTTGGCTGGCTCTTCAAAATTTGACTGGGCTAACGGCAGGTAGCGCAGTGACAATTTTGGGCTTACTGGTGGGTATTGCTTTTGCCGAAAAAATGCGTCGCCAAGTTGGCACAGTTGCTTTTATTTCGCGAATTCGGACACATCCTGAGTTGAATAAATCTCCGAGATTAATGACCCTTTCCGACCTCAACGCCCTCTCCCCCATCGCTCGCGCCGAAGCGCTAGCCACCTGCTGCGGGTCCACGGCCTGGGTAGCAGCGCTGAATCAGCAGTTTCCCTTTGCCACGGTTGAAGCGCTGTATGCCGAGGCCGACCGCATTTGGCAGCATCTCAGCGAAGCCGACTGGCGCGAAGCCTTCACCCATCACCCCAAAATTGGCGATGTAAGCGCGCTGAAGGAAAAATTTGCCAGTACCGCCGCCTGGGCAGCTGGCGAGCAAGGTACCGTGCGGCAGGCCTCGCAAGCCACGCTAGAGGCGCTGGCGGCGGGCAATGCCGCTTACGAACGCAAGTTTGGCTACATCTTCATTGTGTGCGCTACGGGCAAGTCGGCCGATGAGATGCTGGCGCGGCTGCAGGCGCGGCTGCCCAATGCCCCTAGCCAGGAAATCAAAACCGCGATGGGCGAACAAGCCAAAATCACGCGCCTGCGCCTCCAAAAACTACTCGCATGAGCCAGATAACCACGCACATCCTCGACACGACCAAGGGCCGGCCGGCGGCCGGCGTCACTATTGCCCTGCACGCCCAGGCCGGCGACGACTGGCCCGAAATTGCGCGCGGCGTGACCAATGCCGACGGCCGCGTGCCCGACCTACTAACCCACTCCACGCTGCTAGCGCGGGGCGTGTATAAGCTGCGGTTTTTCACCGAGGATTACTTCCGGCGCGACGAGTCGGCGCATTTTTATCCCTTCGTAGAAATCTGCTTCACCGTGGCCGATGAAGCCCACTACCACGTGCCGCTGCTGCTTAATCCCTTCGGCTACAGCACCTACCGCGGCTCGTGACTTACGCCTAACCTCTGCGCTTCTTCTGCGAAACCCTCTGCGCCCTCTGCGGTGAAACCACCTCCTCATGAAACTCAGCCTCCCGGACTCCGATAAAACCGCCTTGCTCGACCAGCTCGGCGTGGCCAACCTAGCGTTCCAAAAAACCTACCCCGGCGACCGCCCCGACCGCCAGCCCGTGCACACCGTGTACGGCGGGGCCAACCTTTTTAAGGCCGATACCTGCGTGCGGATGGGCGAAATTGCCCTGCGTAACCTCCAAACCTACGCCCCCAATTTCGTGGAGCTGGCGCGGGTGCTCCAACTAGCTGGCTACGAGCATTTGCCTGCCTCAGAGCAGGCTATCCACGCGCTCACCGCCAAGCTCGACGCCCTGCCGGCCGATGAGCGCCGCCAGGAGCCCGCCTGGCTCGCCTACACCGTGTACAACAAGATTGTGCAGAAGCTCAAAACCGAGGGCGTCGAGGACTTCCGCGTCGATTTTGAGGACGGCTTCGGCAACCGGCCCGATGCCGAGGAAGACGCCACGGCCGTGCAGGCCGCCCAGGAAGTGGCCAAAGGCATGGCCCAGGGCACGCTGTCGCCCTTTATCGGCATTCGCATCAAGCCCTTCACCGAAGACCTCAAGGCGCGCGGCGTGCGCACGCTCGACATCTTTCTGACTACGCTGCTGGCCGAAACGGGCGGCCAGCTGCCCGCCAACTTCGTCATCATGCTGCCCAAGGTGACCATCCCCGAGCAGATGACCACCATGGTGCGCCTGCTGGAGCTGCTGGAGCAAGCCAACCACCTGGCGCCCAACACACTCAAGATAGAAACGATGGTGGAGGCCACCCAGATTATCATGGATGAGGAGGGCCGCAACCCGCTGCTGCGCATCATTCGGGCCAGCGAGGGGCGCTGCATCGCGGCGCACTTCGGCACCTACGACTACACGGCCTCGGCCGGCATCACGGCCCGGTACCAGACCATGGCGCACCCGGTGTGCGACTTTGCCCACCACATGACCAAGGTGGCGCTCGGCGGCACCGGCATCTTCCTGAGCGATGGGGCTACCAACGTGATGCCCATTGGCCCGCATCGGGGTGATAACCTGAGCTTTGCGCAGCTGCGCGAAAACCAGGACGCCGTGCACAGCGGCTGGCGCCAGGCCTACCACCACACCATGCACTCGCTCATCGGCGGCCTCTACCAGGGCTGGGACCTCAACCCCGCGCAGCTGCCCATGCGCTACGCGGCCACCTATACTTTCTTCCTCAGCGCCTACGAAAGCGCCGTGCACCGCCTCAAAACCTTCGTGGACCGCGCCGCCATCTCCACCCTCACCGGCGATATTTTCGACGATGCCGCCACCGGCCAAGGTTTGCTCAACTTCTTCCTCAAAGCCCTGAACTGCGGGGCCATTTCGGAGGAGGATATTGTGCCTACTGGGTTGACAATTGAGGAGATTGAGACGCGCTCATTCTACCGCATTTTGGCCGGGCGGCGGCGCCAGGCAGCTTACTAGTTAGGTATAAAAAGCAAAACAGACCGTCCTGCTCATCTGGCGTCCGCTTGCCGAAGCATCTCTACCGC
>CAXTFI010000321.1:0-4285 GCA_964243255.1 uncultured Hymenobacter sp. | reverse complement strand
AGCACTACGACCTGCGCCTCACCGCCGAGGGTGGCTACCAGGCCGAGCGCAGCTACTCCATCGCCTCCCCGCCCGCGCAAACCGGCGAAATCGAGCTCACCGTGGAGCTGGTGGAGGATGGCGAGGTGTCGGGCTACCTCTTCGAGGGCGTGGCCGTGGATGACGCGCTGGAGGTGCGCGGCCCCATCGGCGGCTACTTCGTGTGGCGCGGCGAGCCGGCGGCCCCGCCCCTGTTGCTGGTGGGTGGCGGCTCGGGCGTGGTGCCGCTCATGGCCATGCTGCGCCACCGCCAGCACCTGGGGCTGCGCACGCCGGCCGTGCTGCTGTTTAGCGCACGCACACCCGAGGAGGTTATCTATCGGGCTGAATTAGAGGCATTAGCGCAAGCCGACCCCACGTTTACTTTGCTGCTCGACTACACCCGCCAGGCCCCGGCCGGCTACCAGCGCCGCATCGACGCCGCAATGCTGGCCGAGGTGGTGGCCCTGTTTGGGGCAGCCCGGCCGCAAGCCTTTGTGTGTGGGCCTACCGGGCTGGTCGAAAGCGTGGCCAATGGCTTACAAGCCGCCGGCTTGCCGTCCGAAATGATTCTGACTGAGCGCTTTGGGCCCACGGGCGGGTGAAATTACTGACAGCTAGGAAAAAAAGAGAGCGGGCACCCGGTGAAGAGTGTCCGCTCGTTTCTTTCACCTGGGTTCAAGGACTTACTTTTACAAGCTATCCAGCTGAGTTGGCCAAGTATTACAATACAAATAAACGACAAAAAAGTAGATGTTGTTCCAAACCGCCGAAAAATATCTGTCATCTGCTCGCCTCACGCCATACATGCAAGCCGCTAAAGGAGATGAACAACTCAGTCTTGCTCTATACCTAGACAATTTACGACTTGCTCAAAGTTTTTATCCGGCTTTATCCTTATTGGAAGTCTCATTTCGCAATGCGCTACACGATACCCTATCTATAAAATTCAAGTCTGACAATTGACTCTTCACCGAGCAACAAGGCTTTATGATTCATCCTGATTTGACTTACTACAGTGCTGAGTCCGGGGAGAATATTTCCAACCATAAGGTTCTCAAAATGGTGCTCGCAGCAATTAAAGAGTACAAAGAGCAACGCAAACATGAACCACCCACTGGTAAAGCAATAATTGCCGAATTGAGCTTTGGCTTCTGGACTACGCTATTCACTAAAAAATATTTTTTACTACTGAATCGCGACCCGATACGTGCTTTTTCTAAGCAACGCCCTCAAGGAACAACTTGGGACATTATAAACGCAAAGCTTACCAGGGTCAGAGTTTTTCGTAATCGAGTATATCATTACGAGCCTTTGTGCTTCCAGAAAGGTAGCAGTAACATTTTATGTTTCAGCCAACTAAATGAGATTCACACTGATATTCTTGAACTACTAACTTGGATAGACCCAAGCTTGACTCAGTGGGTAGTAGAAGTAGACCTAGTGCAGGAGAAGCTCAAGAAGTTACAGAGAAAATACCTCGCAACTTCCTGAGCTTTTCATCATTACGCATACACGCTCGTTTTCAGCTCCTCGGCCAGGAAGCGGCTGGTGTGGCCTTTGCCGCTCTTGGCTACCTGCTCGGGCGTGCCCTGGGCCACGATGGCGCCGCCGCCCGCGCCGCCCTCAGGGCCGATGTCGATGACGTGGTCGGCTACTTTGATGAGGTCCAGGTTGTGCTCGATGATGAGGACGGTATTGCCCTTGTCGGCGAGCTTGTGGAGCACGTCGGCTAGGTGGCGAATGTCCTCGAAGTGCAGGCCGGTGGTGGGCTCGTCGAGGATGTAGAAGGTCTTGCCGGTGTCCTTTTTGCTGAGCTCGGTGGCCAGTTTCACGCGCTGGGCTTCGCCGCCCGAGAGCGTGGTGGCCTGCTGGCCCAGCGTGAGGTAGCCCAGACCCACATCCAGCAACGTCTTGATTTTGCGCAGGATACGCGGCTGAAACTCGAAGAACTCCACCGCTTTCTCCACCGTCATATCGAGGATATCGGTGATGGACTTGCCCTTAAAGCGCACTTCCAGGGTTTCGCGGTTGTAGCGGCGGCCCTTGCAGGTTTCGCAGGGCACGTGCACGTCGGGCAGGAAGTTCATTTCGATGGTGCGGATGCCGGCGCCCTCGCAGGTTTCGCAGCGCCCGCCGCGCACGTTGAAGGAGAAGCGGCCCGGCCCGTAGCCCCGGATTTTAGCCTCCGCCATTTCGGCAAACAGCTGCCGGATTTCGGTAAACACGCCGGTGTAAGTGGCTGGGTTAGAGCGCGGCGTGCGGCCGATGGGCGACTGGTCAACCTCAATCACCTTGTCAATCAGTTCCAGGCCCTCCAGGCTACCGTAGGCCAGCGGCTCGCGGTGGGCGTTGAAAAAGTGCTGATTCAGAATCGGATACAGCGTGTCGTGGATGAGCGACGACTTGCCCGAGCCCGACACGCCCGTGACGGCGATGAGCTTGCCCAGCGGGAACTTAGCCGTTACGTTCTTAAGGTTGTGGCCCTTAGCGCCTTTCAGCACCAGAAAAGCGCCTTCGCCCTCGCGCTTCTTTTTGCGCAGCTCAATGTTGCGCTTGCCGCTGAGGTAGTCGGAGGTGAGCGAGCCCGAGTTGAAAATGGCCTCGGGCGTGCCCTCGGCCACGATGTGGCCGCCGTGGATGCCCGCGCCGGGCCCAATGTCGAGCACGTGGTCGGCGTGCATAATCATGTCCTTGTCGTGCTCCACCACAATCACCGAGTTGCCGATGTCGCGCAGGTGCTGCAAGGCCTTGATTAGGCGCTCGTTATCGCGCTGGTGCAAGCCAATGCTGGGCTCGTCCATGATGTAGAGCACGCCCACCAGCTGGGTGCCAATCTGGGTAGCGAGGCGAATGCGCTGGCTTTCGCCGCCGCTGAGCGTGCGCACCGAGCGGTGCAGGCTCAGGTAGTCCAGCCCCACCTCCAGCAAAAAGCCGATGCGCTTGCGAATCTCCTTCAGCAGCTCGCGGGCAATAAGGTTCTGGCGGTCGCTGAGGCGCTCCTCCACGTCCGTAAACCAACTGGCCAACTCGTTGATATCCATCACCGATAGCTCGCCGATGTGGCGGTCGGCCAGCTTGAAGTGCAGGCTTTCCTTCTTGAGGCGGTAGCCCTCGCACACCGGGCAGGTCTGGGCCTGCGTGTACTGCTGAATCCACTCGCGAATGCTGTCGGAATCCGACTCCATCTGGCGGCGCAGAAACGGAATAATGCCCTCAAAGGGCTCGGTATAAGCCGCTTTGGCGTCGTCGGCATCGTCCTGGCTGATGCCGTGAAGCAGGCGCTTGAGCAGCTCGGGGTCCAGCTTCTCAATGGGGGTGTTGAGGCTGGCTTTGTGCTTCTTGAGAATGAGCTGGAGCTGCTGGAAAATCCAGATGTCGCGGTACTCGCCCAGCGGCGCAATGGCCCCGCGGCTGACGCTCAGCTTGGGGTCAGGTATCACGGTTTCCTCCGTAATCTGCTGCACCTCGCCCATGCCCGCGCAGTGGGGGCAGGCACCGTAGGGCGAGTTGAAGCTGAACGTGTTAGGCGCCGGGTCGTCGTAGGCAATGCCGGTTTCGGGGTCCATGAGGAAGCGCGAGAAGAACTGCGGCTTGCCGCGCTCGCCCTTGCCGTCGGGGTCGAGCACCAGCAGGGTGCCCTTGCCGTGGGTCATGGCATTTTGCACCGAGCCCGAGAGGCGAAACCGGTCCTCTTCCTTCACCACGAGCCGGTCAATCACGATTTCGATATCGTGGATTTTGTAGCGGTCCACCTGCATCTTGGGCGTGATGTCGAGGATTTCGCCATCGACGCGCACTTTGGCAAAGCCCAGCTTGGCAATTTTCTGAAAGTCTTCGCGGTAGTGGCCCTTGCGGCCCTTCACCACGGGAGCCAGCACGATGAGCTTTTTGCCATCAAAGTGCCGCAGGATGTAGTTGATAATCTGGTCGTCGCTCTGCCGAATCATCTTCTTGCCCGTGGCGTAACTAAACGCCTCAGCAGTACGTGCATACAGCAGGCGCAGGAAGTCGTATATCTCCGTGATGGTGCCCACCGTGGAGCGCGGGTTGCGCGAAGTCGTCTTCTGCTCGATGCTGATGACCGGCGACAGGCCCTCAATCTTATCGACGTTCGGCCGCTCCAGCCCGCCCATGAAGGAGCGCGCGTAGGCCGAAAACGTTTCCATGTAGCGCCGCTGCCCCTCGGCATAAATCGTATCGAAGGCCAGGCTCGACTTGCCCGAGCCCGAAATACCGGTAAAAACCACCAGCCGGTTGCGCGGAA
>CAXTFI010000320.1:0-4307 GCA_964243255.1 uncultured Hymenobacter sp. | reverse complement strand
GCTCTCGGGCGGGCAGCGCCAGCGGGCGGCCATCGCCCAGCAGCTGCTCTGCTCCGACCACCTCATCCTGCTCGATGAGCCTTTTTCCGGTCTTGATGTGGCGATGATTGACGAGGTGAAAAAAATCATCGTCGAAGTAACCACCATGGACGAGCTGAACACCGTCATCATCGTCTCGCACGACATCGTAACCACCACCGCCCTGGCCGACCGCCTCTGGCTGCTCGGCTACGAGCACGACGCGGCCGGGGCCCTCGTGCCGGGTGCCACCATCAGCGCCCAGCACCAATACAACCTGGCCGAAATGGGGCTCGCCTGGCACGAAAACGTCGAAGCCGAACCCGAATTTGGCCGGTTCGTCGAGCATATCAAGCAGGAGATTCGGGGGAGTTAAATAGGCTATTTTGGCACCTTGCCCGCTCGTCATGCTGAGCGCAGCCGAAGCATCTCTCAGGCTTCGGTTAACGTCAAACCTCACCCCCGGCCCCTCTCCAAAAGACAGGGAACCTTGACGAAGCGGGCGAGATGCTTCGTCAGGCTCAGCATGACGCTCAGAGTAAATTAGCTACGCCCGCAGCGCCTCTACCAGCGGTTTCAAATCGAAGTACATGGTGCGGTATGACTGCGGAGGCGGCAGCGGCTCATCCGGATTCACAAAATTAAAGCCGATGCGCGTATAAAAGCCGCTAGCATCGTAATGCACGCCGTGGCTGTCGGAGTCGAGGTCGTAAAACGCATCCACCGTCATGAAACGTACGCCTACCCGCTCCACCAACTCCGTGGCAACGTATTCCAGTGCCCATTCTACCAGGCGGCGGCCGGCACCTTTGGCCCGGCCATCGGCGGCGAGCAGGCCGATTTTTACGGCTGGCATAGTGCGGTACTGCACGCCCTCGCCCGCCAGTGGCGGTTGTTCCAGTTCCAGCTTATCGGCCAATAAAGTGATGTAGCCCGCCAAATACCCTTCACTTTCCACCATCCAGCAGCGGCTGATGCTGGCTTGTTCTTCCCGCGCAAGCCGACCCCGCCGCCAGAACGTGACGAACTCGCCCCTTTTACAGCGAAACCCCTGCCCCAGCGTTTCGGCCAGAGAAGGGGTGAACTTAAGAACCGGATGAATTGAAAAATCGACGTCGGCAAACCGGGCGGCTGGCGGCATCGGTTAAGCAGCTTGGGCGCGGCGCCTGGCAATGCGCTCGATGGTTTCCAGCGCCGTGCGGTTGGCCACGTGCCCGCCTTTTTTGAGGGCCTTCGTCAGCTTCTCAGCTTCTTTGCCGGCTACCGGCTTGGAAACAGTGTTGGCGATGAATTTCATGGCAGTGGTAATGAATTGGCTACGTTGGCGATTAGCCAGGTTGACAGCAGCAAATATAACGCCCGGTTCCAGGTTTCAGTTGCAGCGGCTAGCCGCCAATGCGACGATGAGCCGCCACCTTCCAGCCTACTCGGCTACGAGCACGACGCGGCCGGGGCCCTCGTGCCGGGCGCCACCACCAGCCCCCAGCACCAATACAACCTGGCCGAAATGGGCCTCGCCTGGCACGAGAACGTCGAAGCCGAACCCGAGTTTGGCCGGTTCGTCGAGCACATCAAGCAGGAGATTCGGGGGAGTTAGGACGAACAACTCATTAACTTTGACAAACACAAAACCAACCTTTCAATATTTCCAAAACATGAGCCTTTTTTCAGAAAAACGTATCGAGCAATACTTGGCCGAAAATGAAGCCCAAGCAATTGCACGCATCGACGCTACAGTATTGCCCGCAGAAGACAAAGCAGCTGAATTTGCTCAAAGACTCGCCGATGACAACAAGCTAGGTACCGTGTCAATCGAGCCTAAAGATGCCCAAACAGAGGTTATCATTGAGCAAATTCACAGCAGTCGCATAGACCCTTTTCGTTTTCCTGAACCAGGAAAATCTTACCCCCACGCAGCAGTATTGTTTAAGGTGCCTGTAGAAGGAAATACTTTCCTGTTGGGATGCGCACCCAGGACTTATTCAAACAACTCATCAAGTGCTGTTATAAGCGGTAAGACGCTCGTCTTGAAAATACAGACTCAGTTTGCTAATGAGAATCTAAGCGCTGAAGTGGAAGAGTCCGTGAAAAGAAATGCTGTAAGCGAAATAGACCGGATTCAAACCAATATTGGTTATTTGAATGCGGAAGTTGAGGCCTACAATCAAAGTCTTTACGGTAGCTTGTACGCTATTATCCAAGAAAAAATAGCCGCAGCAAAAGCGAAAAAAGAACGCGAAAATCGTCTTAACCCATTTGCATGAAGCAGAAAACCAGAAGCTGGCATCGGACCATAACGTTATGGTCCGATGCCAGCTTCTGGTTTTCTATGGAATAACTCATCTAGGTAGCAGCCCTCCAAACCCATGCCCACCGGTACCCTGCTCATCATCGACGACGAAGCGCGCTTGCGCCAGCTGCTGGCCCAGGTGCTGGAGCTGGAAGGCTACACCGTGCTGCAAGCCCCCGACGCCCACCGCGGCCTGGAGCTGCTTCAGCAACACGCCGACGACGTGCTGCTCGTGATATCCGACGTGAAGCTGCCCGACGGCCACGGGGTAGATTTGCTGCCCCGCTACAAAGCCGCCGCGCCCGATGCCGAAGTGGTGCTGCTCACCGCCTTCGGCACCATCCCCGACGGCGTGAAGGCCATGAAGCTCGGCGCATTCGACTACCTCACCAAGGGCGATTTTGAGCAGCAGCTGGTGGTGGTGGTCGACCGCGCCGCCGAAAAAGCCCGCCTCCGCCAGCGCGTCACCGAGCTGGAGCGCCGCATGGGCCAGCAGTACCGCTTCGAGTCGATGATTGGCGACTCGCCCGAGCTGAAGCGGGTGCAGAAACTGGCCCAGCAAGTCGCGCCCACCGACTCCACCGTGCTGCTCGAAGGGCCCACCGGCAGCGGCAAGGAGCTGTTTGCCCAGGCCATTCACCAGGCCAGCGGGCGCAAGGGCAAGGCCTTCGTGGCCGTCAATTGCAGCGCCTTCCCCAAAGATTTGCTCGAATCCGAGCTGTTCGGCTACAAGAAAGGCGCCTTCACCGGCGCGCTCACCGACAAAAAAGGCCTGCTCGAAGAAGCCAACGGCGGCACCCTGTTTCTGGACGAAATCGGCGAGCTGGAGCTCAACGTGCAGGCCAAGTTCCTGCGGGTGCTGGAGATGCAGCAGTTCACCAAGCTCGGCGACACCAAGCCCACCCAGGTGAACGTGCGCCTGGTGGCCGCCACCAACCGCAACCTCAAGCAGGAAGCCGCCGAGGGCCGTTTTCGGCCCGACTTATACTACCGCCTCTCGGTGTTCATCATCAACGTGCCGCCCCTCAAAGACCGGCCCGCCGACGTGCCGCCGCTGGCCCAGCACTTCCTGCAATACTTCGCCGCCCGCCTCAGCAAGCGCCTCCCCGGCCTCGAACCCGAGTGCCTGGCCCTGCTGCAATCCTACCCCTGGCCCGGCAATGTGCGCGAGCTGAAAAACGTGCTCGAACGCGCCGCCATCCTCGCCCCGGCGGGTGAGCCGCTGGCCGCCGATTTCCTGCCCGACGAATTTCACGCCCTCACCCGCCCCGCCCGCCCCGGCGCCGACGCGGCCGACGACAGCCTGCGGGCCCTCGAAGCCCGCCACATCGGCAAGCTAATGAGCGAGTTGGAAGGCAACAAGCCCGAAGTAGCCAAACGGCTGGGCATTGGGCTAACCACGCTGTACCGGAAATTGCAGGAATACGGGCTGGAGTAATTTTATTTTTAACTATTACTCGAACCCGCTTTAAGATACCAAACCCCTTAAAAACCAGCTTCTAAGCCTAGAAACTAGTTCCCCCTCTCCACGGGAGAGGGGGCTAGGGGGTGAGGTTCCTCGTTGAACAACCATGTCCCTCAAACTAAAAATCCGCCTCAGCGTCTTCCTGCTACTGTTGCTGCTGCTGGGGTTGGGCGGCTACGCTTTCTTCACCATCAACTACCTCGAGCACGGCGCGCACGGCATCGAGCGGGCCGATTTCAACGCGGCGCGCTTCACGGTGCTGAGCTTTTTGGCGGCGGGCACGGCCGTGGGCATTCTGATGATGGTGCGGCTGCCGCGCATCGTGGTGCGCCCCCTGCACCGCCTCGCCGTCGACATGGCGCGGGTGGCCGGCCCCGGCGCCGCCACGCGGGTGGCCGTGGGCAGGCGCGACGAAGTGGGCAGCGTGGCCGCCGCCGTCAACCGCGTGCTGAGCCAGGCCCAGGACGACCGCCGCGCCACCCTGGCCGAGCTCATCACCGAGCGCAACCGCATGGAAAGCCTCGTGCGCAGCCT
>CAXTFI010000319.1:0-4333 GCA_964243255.1 uncultured Hymenobacter sp. | reverse complement strand
GTGCTCCCAAGGGAAAAACGTGAGGATGGTGCCGGCCGAGCCGCGCTCGTCGCCATAGTACAGGTGGTAGGTGCCGGGGTCGTCGAAGTTGACGGTTTTCTTCAAAAAGCGCAAGCCCAGCACCTTGGTGTAGAAATTGAAATTGCGCTGGGCATCGCCCGCAATGGCCGTAATGTGGTGCAGGCCTAAGAGTTGGTTTTCCATGATGATTTCACCGCAGAGGGCGCAGAGGGTTTCGCAGAAGAGACGCGTAAGCTACTGATTACCAAGCGCTTCGATGAATAAGAAGCACGTGTTGGCAGCGGAAGAGAGGTGCGGACGCCTGGCAGCCAGAGAAGAAGCAGATACGGGACTGCCTCAAAGCTACGACGCAATTAATGTACCTACATCAATTAAGACAAAAAGGTTTCTCCCAGGCTTATTTTTTCGTCCTTAGCGGTCGCTGCTCACGCTGCGAATGACTTGATACAGCGCCAGAAAGATGCCGCCCAGCGTGAGGCCGACGGTGTACCAGGGTGTTTTGGACTGGAAGTGGCCATCGAGCCACACGCCAGCCCAGGTGCTGAGGCCGATGATGGCAAACATCTGCACGGCAATGCCCGAATACTTGGCCAGGGCCGAGCGGTCGGTGGAGGAATCGTCGGGGGGGGTGGGCGGGGGCAGCTTGGTAGCCATGCGGAGCGAAGAGCGGGAAGGTGAGGAAGCGGTGAGGCCGGGGCCGGGTTTCGGCCGGGCCGGGCGTAATTTTACGAGTTGCCGGCCGTTAGAGCCGGGCAGGCCGAACATTTTGGGCCGGGCCGGGCGTTGCGCTATACTTAATCGTCTTTACCAGACCAGCTTTCGACGTTGAAAACCGCTATTTCCCTGAGCTACTACCGGTTTTGGCTGCTGGCCTGGCTGGGACTAAGCGCCGCTGGCTGCGCCTCCGACAAGTCGTTGGTGAGCCACGCACTCAACAACGTGGCCGCCCGCGACAACGGCTTTTTCCTGGCCCGCGAGAAGCTGTGGGCCGTGGAGGAAGGGCTGTATAAGGGGCGCAACAACGACTACAACCGCGTGCTGCCCCTCTACCCCACCCTCGACAGCACCACGGTGCGGGCCACCCGGCCCGACCTCAACGACATTATTAAGAAGGCGTCGCTGCCCATTCAGCACCGCGCGGGCTCCGACTGGACCGACGATGCCTACCTGCTGGTGGGCTGGGCGCGGTTTTATAAGATGGAGTTCGACGACGCCATCCTCACGTTTAAGTACGTGAACAGCACCAGCCGCGACCCGTTTGCCAAACAGGAGGCGCTGATTGGGCTGATGCGTAGCTTCTTGATAACCAAGCAGTTGGATAACACCAAGGCCGTTTCCGATTTGCTTGATAAGGAAGTGGGCCTGCCCAAGGACGCGCGCGAGCTGTTCCTGGCCCGCGCCGACTACTACCTCCAGGCCGAGGAGCCCGCCAAGGCCATCGCGCAGCTGGAGCTCGCCGTGCCGCTGATTCCGGCCAAGAACGAGCGGTCGCGCACGCGCTTCATCTTGGCGCAGCTCTACCAGGCGCAGGGCCAGGACAAAGAGGCCACCGCCCAGCTCAACAATATCCTCAAGCACAACCCGCCCTACGAGCTTGATTTTCAGGCTAAACTGCTGCTTGGCCAGGTATCGGAGCTGGATAAGCAAAGCAAGGAGCGGCTGGATAAGTACTTCGCGGCCCTGCTTAAAGACCCGAAAAACAAGGAGTATCAAGACAAAATCTACTACGAGATGGCGCGGCTGGCCTACCGCCAGCAGCAGTACGGCGACGCGCTGGGTTTGCTGCGCACCGCCGCTAAAGTGCCCAGCGCCAGCAAGTCGCAGAAGGGCTATACCTATCTGCTGGCCGGCCGCATCTACTACGAAAACCTGCACAAGTACCGCCTGGCCGCCGCCTACTACGACAGCACCGTGCAGGCCATGCCCAAAGACAACCCCCTGTACCTGGCCACCCAGGAGCGTTCGGGCATCTTGCAGGAGTTTGCCAAGCAATACACCATCGTCGAAACCCAGGACAGTCTGCAAGCCCTGGCTAAGCTGCCTGAAACTGAGCTGGCTAAGCGACTGAACACCTACGCCGCCGCCGAGCTGGAGGCCAAGCGCCAGGCCGCCGCCAAGGCCCTGGCCGCCCAAAAAGCGCAGGCCCGGCAGCAGCAGGCCGATGCCAGCCGCATCACCTCCTCGTCGGCCAACTCGCTGAGCGCGCCCAGTGCCCTCAGCGGCAGCCAGCGCGACATCAGTAACCCCAACGCCTTCGATGCCACCACGGCGGTGGCCTCGGGCGCGGGCTGGTACTTCGACAACGCTACCTCACTGGGCACGGCGCGCAGCGACTTTTTGCGGCTCTGGGGCGACCGCAAGCTGCAAGACAACTGGCGCACTACCCTCACGCCCAGCTCCTCGCCCAACGCCCCACAAAATGGCGGCGTGCCGGTGAGCGTAACCGGCAACGACCAAACCCGCGTGAATGGTACCGCGCCCGGCACCAACCCGGCCGCCACGACCGCCCCCGTTGACCCGCTGGCCGAGCAAAACGCGCTTGCCGCCACCTACCGGCAGGCCATTCCGACCACGCCCGCCCAGCTTCAAGCCTCCGACAAGCAAGTGGAAGGTGCTATGTATGAGCTAGGTGGCATTTATAAGGAGCTGCTGAAAGAAAAGCAGCGTGGCTACGAAACCTACGCCGGCCAGGTGACCCGCTACCCACGCGGCGAGCACGCCCCCGACGCCGACTACCTGCTTTACCTCTACTACAAGGACCTGCCCGACCCGGCCAAAGCCGCCGAGTACGCCGCCGCCCTGCAGCGCGAGTTTCCCACCTCTACCTACGCCAAGCTCATCGCCGACCCGCAGTATCGCGAGCACGAGCGCGCCCTGCACAACGCCGTAGCCGCCCGCCTCGATTCGGCCTTCACGCTGTATAAGGACCAGTATTTCACCCGCGCCAAGGCGGCCGTTACGCGCCTCGAAAAGCAATACCCCAAGAGCGACCTCGCCGACCGCGTGGCTTATCTGAAGCTGCTGCTGGCCATTCGCACCCAGGCCCCGGCCGCCGTGCGGGCCTCGGTGGGGCAGTTTGCTAAAACGTATCCCGATAGCCCGCTGGTGCCCCAGGCGCTGGCATTAGCCGGTGCCTACAAAAAAGCCGAAGAAGGCCAATTAGCTGGGGCTCTGGCTTCTACCGAAAAGCCGGTAGTGTCGGCGTTTCGGCCGGGCGAGGTCGATAACCGGCTACGCATCCTATACGCCCCCGACGAGTCGCCGTACGCGCCGGTAGCTCCGCCCAAAGCGGCTCCGGCGCCCACCCCGGCGCGTACAGTGCCGGCTGCCATCCTGCAGGCTCCCGCCGCCCCGGCCGCTCTTGGTACTCCTACTGAGGCGGGTACGAAGGCCAAGCTGGACATACCTGCCGCGCCCACGGCGGGCACGCCCGCTTCTACGCCTGCTACTACCACTACCGCGCCAGCCACCGGCGCACCGGCGCCCACGGGAGTTGCCCCGACTACACCGGCCCCCGTAAACCCGGCCCCCGCTGCCCCAGCGGCGCCGGCCGTGGCCTACACCACGCAGCTAAGCGCCGCCCACGCCGTGGTGCTCGTGTACCCCAAGGGCAATGCGCCGGCCGCCGACCTGGCCGCCCAGCTCACGGCCTACAACAACAAGTTTTTCCGGGCCAACAACCTCACCGTGCAGGCGGCCCAGCCGCTGGGCACCGACCAGGAAATGGTGGTGGTCCGGTCTTTGCCGGGCTCCAAGGTGGCTCAGAGCTACGCCACCAAGCTGCGGGGGCCGCAGTCGCCGCTGGCCCGCCTGCGCGGCCAAGGCTACCAAGCGCTCACCATCAGCCTGGCCAACCTGACGCTGCTGCAAGCCACGGGCGGCGACCTGGCCGGCTACCAACAATTTTACCAGCAGGTTTACCAATAAGGGAATTTGGGATTAAGAATTTGGAATGAGGAATTACCCGTTGCCGCTCCATTAATTCCTCATTCGTCATTCTCAATTCCAAATTCAACAAGATGCCTACTTCTTCTGCCTCCCCGGTTCGCCCCACTTCTCCCGTGCGCCGGGGGCCGCCGCCGGTGCGCAAGGGGCGTTTCCAGGCGTTTACCCGCACCATGTGGGGGCTATTTGGGGGTGGGCTGGTGGCGCTGCTGCTCTACCTGGGGGCGGTTAGCGTCAACTTCATGAACCTGTTTGGGCGCATGCCCAACCTGCACACCCTCGAAAACCCGAAGAGCGAGTTGGCCTCCGAAATCTACTCGGCCGATGGGGTGCTGCTGGGCAAGTACTTCCGCGAAAACCGCACGCC
>CAXTFI010000318.1:0-4336 GCA_964243255.1 uncultured Hymenobacter sp. | reverse complement strand
CAACAACGAGTGGGGCCAGAAAATGCAGGACGACCTGACCTGGGGCGTGAAGTACTTGGTGGCGCAGGGCATTGCCGACCCCCGGCGGGTGGGCATTATGGGGGGCTCGTATGGCGGCTACGCCACGCTGGCGGGCGTGGCCTTCACCCCCGACCTCTACGCGGCGGCCGTGGCCATTGTGGCCCCCTCCAACCTTATCACCCTGCTCAACGCCATTCCGCCCTATTGGGAGGCGGGCCGCCGGCAGATGTATGCCCGCATGGGCGACCCCGGCACCGAAGCCGGCAAGGCCCAGCTCGTCCGGCAATCGCCGCTGAGCGCGGCCGATAAAATTAAAACGCCCCTGCTGGTGGCGCAGGGCCTCAACGACCCGCGCGTGAACAAGGCCGAGGCCGACCAGATAGTAGTAGCCCTGCGCGACCGCAACTACCCCGTGCAGTACCTGCTGGCCCCCGACGAAGGCCACGGCTTTGCCCGCCCCGTCAACAACATGGCGCTGATGGCGGCCACCGAAAAGTTTCTGGCCCAGTACCTGCACGGCCGCCACCAGGAAAGCCTGACGCCCGCCGTGGCCCAGCGCCTGGCCGAGATTACCGTGGACCCCAAAACGGTGACGCTGGCCACGCCGAGCGCGGCGGCCAGCAAGTAGCGCAACAGGAGGGAGCGGGTATTTCCACCTGTTTTACTTATTTGCCTCATTTCAAATGGGTTAACTGCCTGATTTTATACTAGCTTTGGGACTCACCTTCTCCCTTCGCTAGCCTATGAAAACCTCCTTACCTGTCTTTGCTTTGGCTACGCTACTGGCGCTCGGCGCCGGCCATACCCGCCTGCCCGCCGCTACCCTTCCCGTGGCGGCCGGGCCGGCCAGCGTAGCCGCCTTATCCCAACAGTTTGCCGAGGCTATGCAGCAGCAGGATATGGCCAAGGCCACCGCCTGCCTGGCGAAGAACGTGCGGCTGCTCGTCAATACGTCGCCCGTGTTGAGCGGCCGGGATTCGGTGAGCACTTACTGGCTGAAGGAGTCTTTCAGCAGCACCAGTAATTTGAAATTTACTCCCCTGCAGATGGGCAGCGACGCCACCATGGGGTACGCTACGGGCTATTACACCTACGACATCAAGCCAACGGGTAACCTCCCGAAAGGGGCGTCGGGCCACGGCTCGTATATGACGCTGGCTCGCAAGGAAGGGGCCACCTGGCAGCTTAGCTACGTGCATATAGCTGAAGACCCTATTAAGCCCACTAAGTAACCCAACCAACTTGTCAGGTTGGTCCTGCCCCCGGCCGGCCGGCGCGGGATACGCCCCAACTAGGGGTAGGCAATGCCTGCCTTTTAGCTACGGAAAGCGGCTGGGAGCCCGTTGCCCAGCCGCTTTTTGTAGCGCGGTTGCAACGTGCAGGCACGAGTAGTGTGGCAAGCCAGGCAGCGCTACCTGGCTTACCCCTCCGTTTTACAGGTAGCCATGCAATCAGCTGACTGTCTGCAACTTTCATTACCCATCCTCTTTTCTTAAGCATGAAAAACTCCCTACCCCTCCTGGCGCTGGCTACGCTACTAGGCGCTTGCTCCGGCAACGCGCGCACGCCCCCGGCCGGGGCTACCGCCCCTGCTGGCACCATGGCTTCTACTACCATCGGCGAGCAGTTTATGGAGGCAGCTATGAAACAGGACTCTGTTAAAATAAGGAGCCTACTGTCGGACCACGTGGTGGTACTTGGGTCTTCGCCCAAACAGCGGATAACCGGCAAAGACTCGGCAGCTACTTTTGCCTTTAGCACGCGTGATAATACCGCCGACTTTAAAGCTACGCCGCTAGCCAAAGGTGGTGATGCCAATATGGTCTACTACTCGGGCTTTTATTCCCAAAAAGTATTGCCTTCGCCCAAATACAAGAAGGGCGGAACGGATGCTGGCTCCTACCTGATGATAGCGCGCAAAGACAGCAAAAACGACTGGAAGCTTAGCTACTTCCACTTTGCTTCAGCCCCCTTGCAGGTAAATAAGTAATACCCGCTGGCTGCGCTTGCCCGGAGGCTGCTGGTAACTCGCTTACCAGCAGCTTTTTGCTTTATTCAGAATGGGCAGTCCTACCCCAGCCCCACGGCAATGGGCGGGCAGAAATGGGAGCGTCCCCGTAGCTGGTGCCCGCCAGAGTCGGCACGTTTGATTTGCGGCTTATCAAGCCCCGCCCCACAAGCGAGTAGCGGGCAAGCACAGACCCAAACGGCCACCTGAGGCAAGTAGCATACTACCAGCACCGGCGAATAGCGCAAATGTGGTAAGTCATTGTAGGAAAACCGCTTAGCGACTACTTTAGGCCTCGAACCAGCCCTGGCTTTGCGGCTTATGCGGGCCGCTCACTCCTTGCCTTCCTTCCTGAGAAATGAGAGTTGCTATCATCATCATCGCGCATAAAAACGCGGACCAGGTGCGCCGCCTGCTCACGGCGCTCACCCACGAGCAGTTTGACTTTTACATTCACCTCAACAAGGCGGTCGATATGGGCGCGTTTGCGCACCTGGCCGACCTGCCGCGGGTGCAGTTTGTGCAGCGCCGGCAGCGGGTGTACTGGGCCTCGTACCGGTTTACCGAAGCAATCTTGCAAAGCGTGCGCGAAGTGCTGGCCACCGGCATCGCCTACGACTTTATCAACGTGCTGAGTGGGCAGGATTATCCGCTGCAGCCGGCCGGCGCTATTCATGATTTTCTGGCCCGGCACGTGGGCAGCTCCTTTCTAGCCTACGAGCCGCCGGGCTCGGCGTGGTGGGCGCACGCCATCCACCGCGTGGAGCGCTACCACAGCACGTATTTCAACTTCAAGGGGCAGTACCAGCTGCAGCGCCTGGTGAACTGGCTGCTGCCCCGGCGCCGGTTTCCGCTGCCCTACCCCTTGTACGGCGGGCCCAACGCCGCCTGGTGGATGCTGAGCCGCGACTGCGCCACCTACCTGCTCGATTTTCTGGCCCAGCACCCGGCCGTGGGTCGCTTTTGCCGCTTCACGTGGGCCTGCGACGAATTTCTTATCCCGACTATTCTGCTGAATTCGCCCCGGCGCGGCCGCATTATCAACAACAACTACCGCTACATCAACTGGGTAGCGGGCGGCGCGCACCCCAAGCTGCTCACCCTTGCCGACGCCGCCGAGCTCACGCAGTCGGATAAGCTATTTGCCCGAAAATTCGACAGCACGCAGGACAGCGCCATCCTCGATTTGCTTGATAAGCAGGCCGCTGTAGTAGCCGCAACTGCCTGCACGTAGGGTGGCCGCCCGGCTGGGGCCGGCCACCCCTTACGCCAGCTCCGTACTTGGGTCCCAGTACAGCTTTTTAAAATCGACCACCACGTCGTCCGCCACCCGCACGCCCTCGGCCTCCAGGCGCTCCTGCATGGCCGTGGGGGTCGGAAAATGGTGGCGGCCCGTGAGCTGGCCCAGCCGGTTGACCACGCGGTGGGCGGGCACGGGGGCGTCTTTTTGGAGGGTAGCCGCATCCAGGTTGGCGGCCATGAGGGCGTAGCCCACGGCCCGCGAGCCGTGCTTGGCCCCCAGGTAGTGCGCCACGGCCCCGTAGCTGGTGACGCGGCCGGCGGGCACCAGGCGCACCACCTCGTGCACATCGGCGAAGTAATTGCGCTCGGGCCCAGGCCCGGCTAGGGCGGGGGCAACGGGCGAGGCAGGTGCGGCAGGCTTTTTCATGGCGGCGAAAATACGGGCCCCACGCGCAACCCCAGGCGGCCCGGTGGGTCTTTGCCCCCGCGCCTGGCGTTTTGGTACTGAACCCGAACTTTGCGCACGCTGTTGGCCGCCTCCCGGCCGGCGGCTCCGCGGGCACCCCCGCAAGCCGCTGATACCCAATTTATTCCTGTATGCGCTTTATTTCTGCGGCTCCGCTCCTGGTGGCCGGTGCCCTGCTGGCCGGCTGCCACGCCAAACCCGACGATGCCAAAGGCGGCAAAGGCGGTAAAAAAGACAACGGCCCCGCCCTGGTTGATGTGCTGGTGGCCCGCCCCTCGGCCGTGACCGACTCGGTAGAAGCCAACGGCGCGGTAGTGGCCAACGACTACGTGGAGCTGCACCCCGAGGTGAGCGGCCGCCTCACGTTTTTGCAAGTCAATGAGGGCCGGCGCGTGAGCAAGGGCAGCGTGATTGCCCGCATCAACGACGCCGACCTGCAGGCCCAGCTTCAAAAAACCCGCGCCCTGCTGCAAGTGTCGCGCCTCTCCCAAAACCGCCTGCAAACGCTGCTCAAGGTGCAGGGCGTGAACCAGGCCGACTACGACCTGGCCGTGAGCCAGGTGCGCAGCAACGAGGCCGACGCCGCCTACACCCAGGCC